>NZ_NCTV01000035.1:0-335246 GCF_002114135.1 Microbacterium sp. LEMMJ01 | reverse complement strand
GTCAGCAACTCCGTTCGAGACACACACCGAGCGTTCCAGCGACCAGCCCAAACCTTTGGGAGACAGGCCACTAGGCTCGGGGATGCCTCGGCGGGGTCGCCGGGCACTTTCGGGGGAAAGGACAACCATGGCCGAGAACGAGCAGACGTCTTCCGCCGCGCCGCGTCGTGCCACGACCGGCGCCACGACCGGCGAACCGCCCGCGGGCTGGACGCCGAGCCCGGAGGCCAAGGCCTCCGCGACGCGCTTCCGCATCATCGCCGCGGTCCTCTGGGCGCTCGCGATCGCGGGCGAGGCCGTCGGCATCTTCTGGCTCCTGCGCCAGCGCGAGTTCGTCGACGAGGGCGGCGCGCTCGTCCGCGATCCGGACACCGGCCTCCTGGAAGAGCAGGGAGCGACGGCGCAGTTCCCGCAGTGGGCGTTCATCGCCCTGCTCGTCCTGCTGGTCGTGATCGCGGCACTGTCGATCATCGGCTCGATCCTGTGGAAGAAGGCCAACACCCTCGACCCGGCGCGGCGCGCGGACGGGACGCGGTTCTTCGTCCAGAACCAGCTCGGCGCGATCATCGCGGTCGTCGCCTTCCTCCCCCTGGTCATCCTCATCTTCCTGAACAAGGACATGGACAAGGGACAGAAGGCGACCGCCGGCATCGTCGGCATCGTCCTCGCCGTCCTCGCCGCGATCGTCGGGACGAGCTTCGCCCCGCCGTCCGTCGAGCAGTACACCGCGGACCAGTCCGCCGTGATCCAGCTCCTCGGGGCCGATGAGGTCGTGTGGGTCGACGGCGGCAAGGTCTATCACGTCTGCGACGAGGTGCCCGCGATCCAGACCGGCAGCGAGATCCGCACCGGCACCACCTCCGAGGCCATCGAGGCGGGGAAGATCCGGCTCACCCTGCAGTTCGCGTCCGAGCTGCGCACCTGCGGCCTGGCGGTGCCCGAGAATGCCGACGAGATCACCGAAGCCCTCCGCGCGATCCAGGCCGGCCAGGTCGACACGCCTCTGCCTGCTCCGGTCTGGGCCGACCCGACGGATGCCCCGATCCAGATCGAGGACGCCCCCGCCGACGCGGGCTGACGTCAGGAGGCGCCCAGGGCCTCGACGAGACGATCCTCCGCCGAGGCGAGGTGGGCACGCAGCACCGCGGCCGCGCGCTCCGCGTCCCCGGCGGCGACGGCCTCGAGCATCTCCGCGTGCTGCGCGGCGATGAGTTCCGCGTCGAGGAGACGCCGCCCCTGCACCTGCGCCATGCACAGCCGCACCTCGTCCAGCACGCTCCGGTACATGCGACTGGTGCGCTCGCTGCCCAGCGCATCGATGAGGGCCGTGTGGAAGCGGAGGTCGGGATCGACCGTCGCGGGATCGGGGCCCGGTGCCATCGCCTGCAGCTCGGCGTTCGCCGCCACAGCGGCCGCCGGCACGGCGGCGCTCTCCGCCAGTTCGCGCAGCGCCGCGCTCTCCAGCCGGATCCGCGTGCGGTAGACGTCGCGAACGGTCTCCGCCTCGATGCCGACCACGCGAGCCGTGCGATGCGCCGTCCGCACGAGCAGCCCGCTGGCCACCAGCTGCTCGATGGCCGCTTTCGCGCTGGGACGGGCGACGCCGTAGGCCTGGGAGACCGCCGCCTCGGTGAGCGGCTCCCCCGAGCGGATCTCGCCGGAGAGGATCCGGGTGCGCAGCTGTCCGGTCACGGCGTCGACCACGCCGACCACGCCGAGGGGGCGCTCCGCGATCGAGGTCATGCGGAACAGTCTAGTGAGGCGTCCGTCGTTCAGTACACTTGTCTGACAATCTTCGAGCGGAGCAGAGGAGCACCGTGCCCACCACCCTCGACCACCCTCTCGACCCGGCGCTGCTGGGAGCCGAGACGCAGGTCCACGCCCGATCCATCGACCGGTTCGCCCGCGCCCACGACGCCTCGCATTACCTGCTCGTCCCGGACGCGGTGCTCTCCCCCGCGGACGCGGACGGCGTCGCCCGCGCGTTCACGGCGGTCCGGGCGGCCGGGCGCACGCTCACGTTCCGCTCCGGCGGCACCAGCCTCTCCGGACAGGGCATCAGCGGCGACATCCTCGTCGACACGCGCAGCCACTTCCGTGACATCCGCATCGAGGACGACGGCGCCGCGGTGCGGGTCGGCCCCGGAGCCACCGTCCGGCAGGTGAACACCCGGCTGGCCCGGTACCGCCGCAAGCTCGGGCCGGATCCGGCCAGCGAGATCGCCTGCACGATCGGCGGTGTCGTCGCCAACAACTCCAGCGGCATGGCCTGCGGCATCACGGAGAACTCGTACCAGACGATCACCTCGATGGTCGTCGTGCTCCCCAGCGGGACGATTCTGGACACCGGACGCGCGGACGCCGCGGACGTGCTCCGCGCCGCGGAACCCGCCCTGTTCGCCGGACTCTCGTCGCTCCGGGAGCGGCTGCTCGCCTCGCCCGAGAATGTCGCCTTCCTCCGACAGCAGTTCTCGATGAAGAACACCATGGGCTACGGACTGAACGCCCTGCTCGACTTCGACGACCCGGTGCGGATCCTCGAACACCTCCTCATCGGATCGGAAGGGACCCTCGGCTTCGTCGCGGAGGCCCGTTTCCGCACCATCGAGGTGCGCCCCGCGATCGCCACCGGTCTGCTCGTCTTCGATACGCTGTCGGCGGCGATGACCGCGCTCCCCGCTCTCACGGAGCTCGGGCTCGCGACGATCGAGCTCCTGGACGCCGCCTCACTGCGCGTCGCCCAGGGCCTGAGCGACGTCCCCGCCGCGATCTCCGAGATCGACGTCCAGGGCCACGCCGCGCTCCTCGTCGAGGTGCACGCCGCCGACGACGAATCCCTCGCCGTCGCGAGCGCGACCGCGCAGGCGCACTTCGACGCCCTCCCCCTTGCCGTCACTCCGCGACTGACCACGGATGCGGCAGAGCGCGCCGCGCTGTGGCACGTCCGCAAGGGCCTCTACACGGCGGTCGCCGGAGCGCGGCCGTCCGGCACGACCGCCCTCCTCGAAGACATCGTCGTCCCCGTCCCCCGGCTGCTGGCCACCTGCGAACGCCTGATCGAGCTCTTCGCGGAGCACGGCTACGAGGGGTCCGTCATCTTCGGGCACGCGAAGGACGGCAACGTCCACTTCCTGCTGAACGAGCGCTTCGACGACCCCGACAGCGTGGCGCGGTACCGCCGCTTCACGGACGACCTCGTCGAGCTCGTCCTCGCGCAGGAGGGATCCCTCAAGGCTGAGCACGGCACCGGCCGCATCATGGCGCCGTTCGTGCGGCGGCAGTACGGCGACGAGCTCACCGACATGATGTGGGAGATCAAGCGGCTGTTCGATCCGGACGGCGTCCTCAACCCCGGCGTCGTGCTCTCCGACGACCCGGACTCCTATCTGCAGGACCTGAAGCGCGTGCCCACGGTCGAGCGGGAGGTGGACCGCTGCGTCGAGTGCGGCTACTGCGAACCCACGTGCCCGAGCAAGAGCATCACGCTCACACCCCGGCAGCGCATCGTGCTGCGCCGGGACATGGCCTGGGCCGAGGAGCAGGGCGACACGACGCTGCTGCGGGACCTGCGCGCGGACTACGACTACGACGGCGTGCAGACCTGCGCGGTCGACGGCATGTGCGGCGTCGCGTGTCCGGTGGACATCAACACCGGCGACCTCGTCCGCCGCCTCCGCGCCGAGCAGGAGAACGCCGTGGAGGGGGCCGCGTGGGGAACGGCGGCGAAGCACTGGAGCACCGTCACGCGCGCCGGGGGCGTCGCCCTGACGGTCGCCGACGCGCTTCCCGTCCCGCTCGTGCGCGGCGCGACGCGGATCGGACGGGCGGTGCTCGGCGCCGACACCGTGCCCCTCTATGACGGCGGCCTCCCCCGCGGCGGCACTGCTCCGGCGCGACCGGTGTCCCCGCCCGATGCGCAGGCCGTCTTCTTCGGCGCCTGCATCGGCACGATGTTCGGCCCGGAGGACGAGGGCCCCGGCTCCCGCGACGCCCTGCGCGCGCTGCTCGACCGCGCCGGGATCGCCGTCGTGGTCCCCGAGGAGAACGGCGGGCTCTGCTGCGGGACGCCGTGGAAGTCCAAGGGACACCTCAACGGCTATCGCCTCATGTCGGACCGGGTGCTGGCCTCGCTCTGGGACGCCAGCCGCCACGGGGAGCTCCCGGTCGTCTGCGACGCCGCCTCCTGCACCGAGGGCCTCGACGTGATGCTCACCCAGGCCGTCGCCGCCCATCCGGAGTACGCCGGTCTGCGCATCGAGGACGCCACCACGTTCGTCGCGCGGGAGGTGCTGCCGCGCCTCTCCGTCGATGCGAAGCTCCCCTCGATCGCCGTGCACCCGACCTGTTCGACGACCGCGCTCGGCGCGACGGGCGCGCTGACAACGATCGCTGCCGCCGTCGCCGACGAGGTCTTCGTGCCCGACGGCTGGGGCTGCTGCGCGTTCGCCGGCGACCGAGGAATGCTGCACCCCGAGCTCACCGCGAGCGCGACGGCGCAGGAATCGGCCGAGGTCTCCGCGGCCGATGCGGCCCGCGGCGGCTTCGACGCCTTCGTGTCGGCCAACCGCACCTGCGAGATCGGCATGACCCGCGCCACCGGCCGCCCGTACCGCCACGTGATCGAGGTGCTCGAGGAGCGCACGCGCCCCTAGTCCAGCGACGAAGGGCCCCCGTCGGATCACCGACGGGGGCCCTTCTGCGGCGCCTGTGTCAGGCGCCGTGCGCGGTGAGCACGGCGACCGGAGCCTCGCGGAGTCCGGCCGGGATCACGATGCGGGTCGAACCGCCGTCCGCGGACGTCTGGGCCGGAGTCCCGTCCGCCCACGACAGCCCAGCGCCCGCGAGCTCGGACGGCAGCTCGAACTCGCCTGCCGCCGGGTCCAGCGCGTGCACGTGCACCGCATCCGTCGACGTGGTGTAGCGACGAGGAGCCCCCGTCCGCTCCCCCATCCGCGTCCAGGGCCGCGTGCCGTAGATCGCCGCGCCGTTCACGGCCAGCCAGCCGCCGAGCTCCTGCATCGCCTTCCGCTGCAGCGCCGGAATGGACCCGTCCGCCGCGGGGCCCACGTTGATGAGCAGGTTGCCGTTCTTCGCGACGACGTCGACGAGGAGCCGGATCAGGGCCGCCCCGGAGAGCGAGTGCCGCTCGTCCTCGGCCTGGTTGAACCCGAACGAGTAGCCGAGCCCGCGGGTCGACTCCCAGGGCTCGGGGATGATGTCCGGGATGTCCGTGTATTCGCGGGTGAGGAAGCCGTGGTACGGCACGCCCCACCGGTCGTTGACGACGCCGTCCGGGACGGCGTCGAAGTAACGCCGCAGCAGTGCGGCCACGGCGTAGTCCTCCGTGCCCTTGCCGCCGTCCGGCCACTCGATGTCGTTCCAGAGCACGTCGGGCGCGAACCGCTCCACGAGCTCCTCGAGCTGCGCGGCGGCGTACCGGGAGAAGGGGGCGTCGTTGCGACGGAACCGGAACAGGTCGGTGTCCGACTCGATCGGCGGGAAGTCGCTCACGTGCCAGTCGAGCGCTCCGGAGTAGTACACACCGAACCTGGCTCCGGCCCGCCGCGTGGCGTCGTGGAACTCGGAGATGAGGTCGCGACGAGGGCCGCGCGCGACGGCGTTGAATCCCGTCGTGGCGGTGTCCCACAGACAGAACCCCTCGTGGTGCTTGGTCGTGGGCACGACATAGCGGGCCCCGGCCGCGACGAGCTCGCCGACGAAGGCGTCGGCATCGAACGCGGCGGCGTCCCATCGGTCGGCGAGGTCCTCGTAGGAGGTCCCGGGTCCGTAGGTGCGCTGGTGGCGCTCCCACGTCGGGCTGCCCGGGATGCGGACCGTGTTGCCGTACCACTCCGCGTACTGGTGCCACGCATAGGCGTCCTCGGTGGGGATGTTCGCGCCCTCCCCGTGCTGCACGGCCCACGCCGGCACGGAGTACAGGCCCCAGTGCACGAAGAAGCCGAGCTTGGCGTCGCGGTACCAGTCCGGCACGCCGTTCGCCGGGTAGACCGGGGCCGCCGCACCGAAGTCGGGGCCGGTGCGCTTCTCGAAGTTCATCATGATGCCGTGTCCTCCTCGTCGGCGCCGCGGCGCACGACCACCGCGGTCAGGTCGGGGTCGCCGGTCGTGTCGAACGGGAACACCCCGGGGCGCAGGCGATGGTGTCCGAGGCGGAGCAGGTCCTGGTCCACCCCGCCCGGGGTGAGCGCCAGCGTCCATCCCGCCGCCAGCTCGTACAGCTCCGGCTCCAGGTAGCCGATCTTCACGACCACGACGTCCGCCGTCGTCGGCTCGAGCCCCAGCATCCGGAAGTCGGAGAGATGGTGGAAGGGCTTGCGGCGCGCGGTCACGATGGCGTGCAGCCCGCCGACAGCGATCACCACCTGGGTGCCGGCGTCCGGGTCGCCGTCGGTGACGGAGAACACCGTGCCGGTGATCTCGACCGGTCCGTGGGGCCCGGAGTCGACCGCAGCTCCGGCGGACAGCGTGACCGTCGCACCGACGCCCGCCTCCACGGCTTCGGCGACGGCCCGCGAATCGAAGATCGAGGCGACCAGCGTCGTGTGCGTCCCGTCGGTGAGCTCGGGTCGCTGGAGCAGCTGGGCGAGGGTCCAGGTCACATCGCCCGCTCCCCCGGCCGTCGGGTTGTCCCCGGAGTCGGAGATCACGTACGGACGCGGGGCTCCGGACGCCAGAGCCTCCTCCAGTGCGTCGTCGAGGCTTCCGGTCTTCGCGACGAAGACGAAGTCCTCCCGCGCCTCCCAGAACATCCGGGCCACGCGCTCCGCCTCCCGGGCGATGACCTCCCGGTCGTCGCCGGTGACCACGACGTAGGCCTGGCAGCGCGGCTCGTCCGCCCACGCGTAGCCGATCCACACCGAGGCGTCGACGACACCGGGCAGGGCCTCGATCCCGGGGAGCTCGGCATAGATGCTCTGCGCGGGTTCCAGCCGCGTACTCGTCTTCTCCCCCGGTAGCAGCACCGGAACGGGCACCCAGGCGGTGAAGGGCCGCCGCGCCTGCACGTCGCCGCCGTGCGGGCCACGGAGACGGTCGAGCAGGTTCCACACCGCTCGCTCCTTCGTGTTCAGCCAATCCTCGTGCGGGGCCATGCGATAGCAGGTGAGCAGATCCACCGCGTCGCGCAGCGTCTCCGACACGTTCCCGTGCAGGTCCATCGACGTGGAGACGAGGGTGTCCGGCCCCAACGCCGAGCGCACCGCGAGGGCCAGATCGCCCTCGGCATCGTCCATCCCGACGACGCTCATCGCGCCGTGGATGTCGAAGAAGAAGCCGTCGAACGGCCCCTGCGCGCGGATCCCCTCGACGAGCGCATCCTTCATCCGCTGGTAGGTGTCCGGGTCCACGGCGCCGCCGGGCAGCGACCGACCGTGGGTGAGCGGGACCCACTCCGCGGCCTCGGCGAGCTCACGCCCGGCATCGAGGAACGGGTAGTACGCCCGCAACGCGTCGCCGGTCCGGATCGTGAAGGCCTCGTCCCCGGAGATGTGCGGGGAGAACGTGCTCGACTCGATGGAGATGCCGCCGATGCCGATCCGGGGCCGCGCGAGCCCGCCCTCGGCGAGCGGCGGCAGCGGACCCATCCAGATCTCGTGGGCTTCCGGGCGTGCGGTCACGGTGCTGTTCTCCTCTGCGGTCGCAGTCGTGGTCAGGAAACGGGGGCGAGGGCGCGCCGGGCGCTCTCGATGGCGCCGAGCGCGACGGCGTCGGCGCCCAGGACGGCGGGGACGATGCGCAGCGCGATGCCGGACACCGGGGCGTCGGTGCGAAGGGTTCGCTCGATCGACGGCGACAGGAGGTCCCAGGCCGCCGTGACCCCGCCGCCGACGATGGCGGTCGGCAGGTCGAGGAGCGTCGCCGCACTGGCGCAGGCGAGAGCGAGCGCACGCCCGGCGTCGTCGAACACCGCGCGGGCGTCGGCGTCGCCGACCCTGGCAGCCTCCGCGACCTCCCTGGCGTCATTCACCGGACGGCCGGTGCGCTCCGCGAAGCGCCGGGCGATCGACGTCCCGGAGGCCAGGGTCTCCAGGTGGCCGGTCTGCCCGCAGGTGCAGACGAGATCGCTGTAACCGGGCGTGTGCCCGATCTCCCCGGCCGCGCCGTGCGGGCCGTGGTGCAGCTCCCCGCCGATGACCAGCGCGCCGCCGACGCCCGTGCCGAGCATCACACCGAGCACATCGGGCACGCTCGGACCCGCCGCGGCCGCTTCACCGAGGAGGAAGGCGTTCACGTCGTTCTCCACCCGCACCGGGACGCCGAGGCGCTGCGCCAGCTCCGGGCCGAGCGGGAAACCCGCCCAGTCCGCGAACAGGGCGGACGCGGCGCGGATGGTGCCGCTCTCGTGGTCGATGACCCCCGCGGCACCCACCCCCACCGCGGCGACCGTGACACCGGCCTCGGCCGCGAGCCGCGCGACGAGACCGGCCGCCGCATCCGCCATCGCCGCGCCGCCGACGCTCGCGGGCGCCGGCACGCTTCCGCGTGCGAGGACGGCTCCGAAGGCGTCCACGACGAGGGCGGCGATCTTCGTGCCCCCGATGTCCACCCCCGCCAGCGCCAGGTCGGCCGCGAGGCCCGTGGTGGTTCGTCGAGGGTCGTCCGTCTGCTGCCCGACCGCGCTCATCGTCCGCCCAGCCCGGCCATCGCGATGCCCTTGACCAGGTGCTTCTGCAGCACGATGACGAGCAGGGTGGTGGGGATCATCGAGATGATGGCGGCGGCCATCTGCAGGTCCCAGCGGGTGCCGGTGAGGCCGGCGAAGCTCGCCAGACCGACGGGCAGCGTGCCATGCGCGTTGTAGTCGACGGTGACGATGAGGGGCCAGAGGTAGCTGTTCCAGAACGAGAGGAACGTGAAGACCGCGAGCACGGCGACCGCGGACTTCGACAGCGGCAGGATGATCTGCAGGAACGACCGGACGGGACCTGCGCCGTCGACACGGGCCGCCTCCTCCAGTTCGTAGGGGATGCCGCGGAAGAACTGCCGCATCAGGAACGTGCCGAAGGCGCCGAACGCGAAGGGCAGGATGAGCGCCTGATAGGTGTCGACCCAGTTGAACCACTGCATGACCTGGAACATGGGGATGACGAGCACCTCGGCGGGCACCATCAGCGTGGCGAGGAAGAGGACGAACACCGCGTCCCTGCCCTTCCACCGCAGGCGCCCGAACGCGTATCCGGCCGTGGTCGACACCACCAGCACGACCAGGGTGCCGCCGATCGCCACGATGAACGAGTTCATGATGTACGTCAGGAACGGTCCGTAGGCGAAGACGTCGACGAAGTTGCTCCAGCGGATCTCGGAGCCCACCAGGGTCGGCGGCATCGAGAACATCTCCGAGTTCGGCTTGAGGGCCGAGAAGAACGCGTAGACGAGCGGCGCGATGAAGATGAGCGCCGCGACGTAGATGGTGACGTGCGCGAGGATCAGCCGGGCACGCGCGCCGGGCGTTGTCGCCGCGCCGCGGGCCCGCTCCCGCTCGCGCTGACGCCGCGGGGCGGTGCCGGTGGGCCGGACGAGGGTCTCAGTGCTCATAGTGCACCCACTTCTTCTGTGCGGCGAACTGGATGCCCGTGATCGCGATGATGATCGCGAAGAGGATCCATGCGGCGGCGGCGGCGAGCCCGAGGTCGCCGAACGTGAAGCCCTGCTCCCAGATGTACATCACGAGCGGCTTGGTGGCGTTGCCGGGGCCGCCTCCGGTGAGCATCTGCGGCTGGACGAAGACCTGGAGCGAGGTGATCATCGTCATGATCGTCGCGAAGAAGATCGACGGCGAGATCATCGGGATGATGATGCTCCAGACCCGCCGGAACCCCTGCGCACCATCGATGCTGGCGGCCTCCAGCACGCTCTCCGGGAGCTGCTCGAGGGCTGCCGAGAAGATCAGCATGTTGTAGCCGAGACCCTGCCAGACGCTCATGACGACGACCATGATCATCGCCCAGTTGGGGTCGGCGAGGAAGTTCGGCAGCTCGATGCCGAACCAGGTGACCGAGAGGCCGTTGAAGAGCCCCTGGGGCTGCAGCATCATCTTCCACACCAGGACGTTCGCGACCATCGGGGTCACGACGGGGATGAAGAAGAGGACGCGCAGGGCACCGCGGCCGCGGATGCGGGGGCCGAGTCCGAGGGCGAGCACGAGCGAGAGAGCGACGCTCAACGGCACGTACAGCAGCGTGTACACGGCCGAGTTCCGCAGCGCGGGCCAGAAGTCCGGGCTGCTGGTGAACAGCTTGACGTAGTTGTCCACCCCGTTGAAGGTGCGTTCGCCGAAGGTCGGCCAGTCGAACACGCTCATCACGATCGACAGCCCCACGGGCACGATCGTGAACAGGGCGAGGCCCACCAGGGCCGGGCTTGCGAAACCCAGCGCCTGGCGGCCCTCGACCTTGGCGAGCGATCCTCGACGTCTCGTCGTGATCGTCATCTCGTCGTCTCTCTCTGTTACTGCTGTGCGGGCCGGATCCGGCTCACTCGCCGAACTGCGCCTGGGCGTTCGACAGCAGCTCCTCCATCGTCATCTGGCCGTTGTAGACGCTGACGAGGTTGGGCTGGATGTAGCTGTCGAGCTTCTGCCAGTTCTTGGTCATGTAGAGCGGCACCGTGTCGCCGAACGCGGCCTCGAACACCGACTGGACCTGGTCCCGGTACTGCTCGTCGATCGACTCGAAGTACAGCGGCTGCGACGAGGTGCGGGCCGGGTAGGAGCGGCCGGACGAGGCGATGTAGTCCTGCGCGTCCTCGCCGACGAGGGAGCCGAGCACCTTCAGCGCGGCCTCCGGGTTTTTGCAGTTCTCGGCGATGCCGTAGCCGGAGCCGAGGATGGGACCGGGGTTGCCGTCCACGCCGGCGGGCAGCGGCACCATGCCGGCGGCGAAGCCGGACTCGTTGTTGAGGTAGCTGACCGCGTTCCAGGTGCCGTCGACGGCCATCGCCGCGTTGCCGCCCGTGTACTGGTTCTCGCCCCAGCCGGTGTCCGATGCGGAGGCGACCGGAGCCGCGACCTTCTTCTCGGTGACCAGGCCGGCGTACCAGGAGGCCGCGTCGACGAAGTCCTCGTCGTCGATGTGCAGTGTGCCGTCCTCGGAGGCGGGCTGCGTGGCGGAGTAGGCGATCGGCATCGACATCCACTGGTAGCCGCCCATGCCCATGCCGAAGCCGTACTTGCCGTCCTTCGTGGCGTCGGCCGCGATCGTGGCGAAGTCGTCGAATGTCCAGCCGATCTCCGGAGTCGCGGCGCCGGTGGCGGTCAGCATGTCCTGGTTGTAGTAGACGAGCATGGTGGCGACGTCGAACGGCACGCCGTAGACCTTGCCCTCGAAGCTGAGGATGCCGTCCGCGCTCGGGTTGAACTCCGACCAGTCGATGCCGGCGGTCTCGAGGTCCTCGTCGCTCAGCTGACGGAAGCCCGCCGTGTAGCCGCCGAGCTGCGCACCGCTCATGCCGGTGATGCAGGCCATGTTGCCGCTGGCCATGTTGGTGGTGAGCTTCGTGAAGAAGTCGCTCCACGGCGAAGTCTGCAGCTTGATCTTGATGTCCGGGTTCTGCTTCTGCGCGAACTCGATCTGCGCCTCCAGTGCGTCGACGTCCGACTCGCTGCCGGCCCACATGTCCACGACGATGGTGTCGCCGTCGGCCGAGCCTCCGGATCCCCCGCTGCTCGCACAGCCGGTCATCGCCACGGCCACGCCCGCGACAGCGGCGACAGCCCCCACACGCAACTTCTTCATTGAATGCCTCCTGAGAAGGGAACGGTTATTTCGAGACTCGAACTAACCAATTAGGATTTCGTATGAAGTTACGCTGTCATAGTTCGCAAGGTGCCGCAAGCTGAACATCCGATGTTTATAGGGTGGTGATAATTCGTCACTCCCCCGAAACATGCGACATCCCCGCTACGCTGACGATGCTCCGAGACGAAGGGCCTCCATGACGAACCCCGCCGACACCCCCGTCGACGATCCGCACACCCGGCGCATCCTCGACTTCGTCGCGCGCGGTCAGGCCCGCTCCCGCTCGGAGCTCGCCTCCGCTCTCGGCGTGGCCGCCTCCACCGTCGGCCTGCGCGTGCAGGCGCTTCTCGATGCGGGCGTGCTGGAGGAGGCCGGGGCCGGCACCTCCCGCGGCGGACGACGGCCGCGCGTGCTCCGGATCGCCGGCGACGGCATCGTGCTGTCCGCCGATCTCGGCGGGCGCCATGCCCGCATCGGGCGGCACGACCTCAGCGGCGGCCTGCTCCACTCGGAGACCATCGCGATCGACGTGGCGGACGGCCCGGAGGCCACGCTGGAGAGAGTGTCGGAGGTGTTCGAGCGCCTGCTCGCCGAGACGCGGGTCCACGCGATCGGCGTGAGCCTGCCCGGCCCCGTCGACGTCGCGACCGGCTCCGTGGATCAGCCCTCGCGGATGCCGGGGTGGCCCGGATTCCGCGTCGGCGAGCACCTCGCGGAGCGCCACGGCGTCCCCGTCGTCGTCGACAACGACGCGAATCTCGCCGCCCTCGGCGAGCACCGTCGCCAGCTCGGGCACACCCAGCACAGCATCACCGTCAAGGCGGGCACGGCGATCGGCAGCGGGATCATCGTGGACGGCCACATCCACCGCGGGGCCACCGCTGCGGCCGGCGACATCACGCACACGCGGATCGACGGCAGCGGGGACATCCCCTGCTCCTGCGGCAACACCGGCTGCCTGGAGACTGTGGCCAGCGGCGCGAGCCTCGTCCGCCAGATGCGCGAGCGCGGCAACACCGACGTCCGCACCACGGCCGACGTGCTGACACTGGCACGGGACGCGGACCCGCTGGCGACGACGCTCGTCCGCACCGCCGGGACCCACCTGGGTCAGGCGCTCTCCGGGGTCGTGAACTTCTTCAACCCGCACGCCCTCTTCCTCACCGGGAGCATGAGCGCCTCCGAGCCGTTCATCGCCGCGGTGCGCAGCCGGGTCTACGAGGCCTGCCACCCGCTCGCGACCCAGCGCCTGCGGATCGAGGCTGCGGCCACCGGCGCGGACGCGATCCTGCACGGCGCCGCGCGCCTCGCGCTGGAGGGCATGGAGATCCCGGTGGCGACGGCCTGAGCCGCCGCCACCGACGGCCTCACTCCCCCGTCAGCCGCAGCTCGATGACCGGCATCAGCACGTCGGGACGGCGTACCGGGAGGTGCACCGTGAGCGTCCCCTCGGCCTCGCCCGCCGGCGTCATCAGGTCGGCCTGCTGGTCCGGGTCGCTGACGCTCGTGCGCAGCCAGGACCCGTCGTTCAGCAGGCGCGCATACGAGACCTTGCCCGCAAGACCGGGCAGATGCACGAAGCCCAGCGGCCAGCTGAACAGGCTCAGGTAGAGCCGGTCGCCGCGGAGCGTGTACACGCCCTCTCGGGGCGGCGTGAACGGCGCGTGGCCGGCCCCGATCACGGCGCGGTCGTGGAGCCGCATCCACTCCCCGATCTCGGCGAGGGTCGCCGCGTCCCGGGGCGCGATCGCCCCGCGCCCGTCCGGACCGATGTTGAGCAGCATGTTGCCGCCCATCGACACCGAGTCGACGAGCATCTGCACGAGCAGCACCGGCGACTTCTGGTCGGTGTTGTCCCGGTGATAGCCCCAGGAGCCGTTGAGCGTCTGGCACGCCTCCCATACGAGGGGCACCCCGTCGCGGACGATCGGAGCCGTCGGCTGGTACTGCTCGGGCGTCACGAAGTCCGCGGG
Source organism: Microbacterium sp. LEMMJ01 (assembly GCF_002114135.1). Classification (NCBI taxonomy): domain Bacteria; kingdom Bacillati; phylum Actinomycetota; class Actinomycetes; order Micrococcales; family Microbacteriaceae; genus Microbacterium; species Microbacterium sp. LEMMJ01. Next base: position 321,517 of record NZ_NCTV01000035.1, on the reverse strand, counting down.
GATGCCGAGCCGGTCGTTGACGAGCATCTCCGGCTGCAGCTCGCGGCACAGCGCGAGCAGCGCCTCGGCGTCCCAGTCCTGCGGCCCCTTGCCCTCCCAGCCATCCTTGGACTCCGGGTAGGTGAAGTCGAAGAACAGGTAGTCGATGTCGCCGTACTCGGTGAGCAGCTCGCGGACCTGACCGTGCAGGTACTCCCGGTAGCGGGCCATGTCGCGCCCCTCGTTCAGGGCGTGCGCGTTCTCCTCGTCACGTCGGGGGTGGTTCCAGTCCACCGTGAAATCGGGGTGATGCCAGTCGATGACCGAGTGGTAGAGGCCGACACGGATGCCCTCGGCACGGAGAGCGTCGACGTACTCGCGCACGAGGTCCCGCCCGACCGCCGTGACGGAGGTGAAGTCGGTCAGCTTCGAGTCCCAGAGGCAGAAGCCGTCGTGGTGCTTCGTCGTGAGCACGACGTAACCCATCCCCGTCTCCTTGGCGGTCTTCGCCAGGGCCGCGGCATCGAAGAGGTCGGGGTCGAAGTTGTCGAAGTAGGGGCGGTACTCCTCGTCGGTGAGGCGTTCGTAGTTCTGCACCCACTCGTGCCGCGCGGCCCCGCTGTAGAGGCCGAAGTGGACGAACATGCCGAAGCGGGCGTCATCAAACCATTCCTGTCGCATGCGTCCATCCTGGCACAGACATCCGATGTCTGCGCCCCGGAATGCCGTACCGAACGCCGAACGGGCGCCCCCGGAGGGACGCCCGTTCGTTCGCGAGTCGAATCAGCGCGCGGCGCTGCCGTCGACGTAGTCCTCGTCCTGCTGCTTCCAGGCGAAGAGCGAACGCAGCTCCTTGCCGGTCGCCTCGATGGGGTGCTGCTCCTCCTTGGCGCGGAGGGCGAGGAACTCCTCGGCCCCGTTGTCCTGGTCCTCGATGAAGCGCTTCGCGAACGCACCGGACTGGATGTCGGACAGGACGCCCTTCATGCTCTCCTTGACGCGCTCGTCGATCACGCGCGGACCGGAGACGTAGTCGCCGAACTCGGCGGTGTCGGAGATCGACCAGCGCTGCTTGGCGATGCCGCCCTCCCACATGAGGTCGACGATGAGCTTGAGCTCGTGCAGCACCTCGAAGTAGGCGATCTGCGGCTGGTAGCCCGCCTCGACGAGGGTCTCGAAGCCGGCCTGCACCAGGTGGCTCATGCCACCGCAGAGCACGGCCTGCTCGCCGAAGAGGTCGGTCTCGGTCTCCTCGGTGAAGGTCGTCTTGATGACGCCGGCGCGGGTGCCGCCGATCGCCTTCGCGTACGAGAGCGCGAGGTCCCAGGCCTGGCCGGACGCGTCGCGCTCGACGGCGATGATGTCCGGGATGCCACGGCCGGCGACGAACTCGCGACGCACGGTGTGGCCGGGAGCCTTCGGCGCGACGAGGATCACGTCGACACCCTCGGGAGCGTCGATGTAGCCGAAGCGGATGTTGAAGCCGTGCGCGAACGCCAGGGTCTTGCCCGCCGTCAGGTTCGGGGCGATCGACTCGCTGTAGATCGTGCGCTGGTGCTGGTCCGGCGCGAGGATCATGATGACGTCGGCCCACTCGGTCGCCTCGGCGACGGTCTTCACGGGGAAGCCGGCCTCCTCGGCCTTCGCGGCGGACTTCGAGCCCTCCTTGAGGGCGATCGCGACCTCGACACCCGAGTCGCGCAGGTTCTGGGCGTGGGCGTGGCCCTGCGAGCCGTAGCCGACGATGGCGACCTTCTTGCCCTGGATCAGGGACAGGTCGGCGTCGTCGTCGTAGAAGATCTCGGTGCTCACTGGTTTCTCTCCTTGGTTGTGGTTGTGCGGGACGCGCGGTCCCTGAGTCTGTCGAAGGGTCAGCCGCGCAGGACGCGCTCGGTGATGCTCTTGCCGCCGCGGCCGATCGCGAGGAGGCCGGACTGGGCGATCTCCTTGATGCCGAAGGGCTCCAGAGCGCGCAGCAGCGCCTCGACCTTGCCCTTGTCTCCGGTGACCTCGATCACGAGGGCGTCGGCGGCGTAGTCGACGACCGAGGCGCGGAAGAGGTTGACGACCTCGATCACGTTCGAACGGCTGGCGTTGTCCGTGCGCACCTTCACGAGCATGTGCTCGCGCTGCACGGACGACGCCGGGTCCAGCTCGACGATCTTGATGACGTTGATCAGCTTGTTGAGCTGCTTGGTCACCTGCTCGAGCGGCAGCTCCTCCACGTCGACGACGACCGTGATGCGGGAGATCCCCGGCACCTCGGTCACGCCGACGGCGAGGGAGTCGATGTTGAAGCCCCGGCGCGCGAACAGGCCGGCGACGCGGGTCAGGAGGCCGGGGGTGTTCTCCACCAGCAGGCTCAGGACGTGGGTCGACATGGCTCAGTCCTCCTGGTCGAACGCGGGCGCGTGGTCGCGCGCGTACTGGACATAGCTGTTGCTGACCCCCTGCGGCACCATCGGCCACACCATGGAGTCGGCACTCACGACGAAGTCGATCACCACGGGGCGGTCGTTCGTCTCCAGCGCGAGCTGGATGGCGGCGTCGACCTCCTCCTCCTTCTCCACGCGGATCGCGAGGCAGCCGTACGCCTCCGCGAGCTTCACGAAGTCGGGGATGCGGATCGTGCCGTGCCCGGTGTTCAGGTCGGTGTTGGAATGACGGCCGTCGTAGAAGAGCGTCTGCCACTGCCGGACCATGCCCAGCGACGAGTTGTTGATGATCGCGACCTTGATCGGGATGTTGTTGATCGCACAGGTGGCGAGCTCCTGATTGGTCATCTGGAAGCAGCCGTCGCCGTCGATCGCCCAGACCTGGCGCTCCGGCTCCGCGACCTTGGCGCCCATGGCCGCCGGCACCGAGTAGCCCATCGTGCCCGCTCCGCCGGAGTTCAGCCAGGCGTTCGGACGCTCGTACTTGATGAACTGCGCGGCCCACATCTGGTGCTGCCCCACACCGGAGGCGAAGATGCCCTCCGGACCGGTGAGCTCGCCGATGCGCTGGATCACGTACTGCGGGGCGAGCAGACCGTCGGTCGTCGGCGCGTACCCGAGCGGGAACTCGTTCCGGAGCCCGTCGAGGTACGACCACCACTCCTCGATGTCGGGCTTCGCGTCGGCCGTCGCTCCGCGGAAGGCGGCGTCGAGGTCGGTGAGCACGTCGCGCACGTCGCCCACGATCGGCACGTCGGCCGTGCGGATCTTGGAGATCTCCGCCGGATCGATGTCGACGTGCACGACCTTCGCGTGCGGCGCGAACAGCGCGGCCTTGCCGGTGACGCGATCGTCGAACCGGGCGCCGAGCGAGACGAGGAGGTCGGCCTCCTGCAGCGCGAGCACGGCGGGAACGGTGCCGTGCATGCCGGGCATGCCCAGGTGCTGCGGGTGCGAGTCCGGGAACGCGCCGCGCGCCATCAGCGTCGTCACGACGGGCGCGCCGGTCGACTCGGCGAGCTCGAGCAGCTCGGCCGCGGCCCGGCCGCGGACGACGCCTCCGCCCACGTACAGCACCGGCTTCTTCGCCTCCGCGAGGAGGGCGGCGGCCGCCTGGATCTGCTTGCCGTGCGCCTTGGTCACCGGTCGGTACCCGGGGAGGTCGATCTTCGGCGGCCACACGAACGGTGCCGTCGCCTGCTGCGCATCCTTGGTGATGTCCACGAGCACCGGACCGGGGCGCCCGGTGCCGGCGATCTCGTAGGCCGCGGCGATGGCGCCGGGGATGTCCGCGGCGTCCTTCACCAGGAACGAGTGCTTCGTGATCGGCATCGTGATCCCCACGATGTCGGCCTCCTGGAACGCATCCGTCCCCATCAGCGTCGAGAACACCTGACCGGTGATCGCCAGCAGCGGCACCGAGTCCATGTAGGCGTCGGCGATCGCCGTGACGAGGTTGGTCGCTCCGGGACCGGAGGTGGCGATGCACACGCCGACCTTGCCGGATGCGGACGCGTAGCCCTCGGCCGCGTGGCCCGCGCCCTGCTCGTGCCGCACGAGGATGTGGCGGAGCTGCGAGGCGTCCATGAGCGGGTCGTAGACCGGGAGGATCGCGCCGCCGGGAAGGCCGAAGACGTCCGTGACGCCGAGCAGCTCGAGCGAGCGGACGACGGCCTCCGCACCGGTGATCTCCGGGGCGGATGGGCGGGCGGGCGGCCTCGGCACGGCCGAGACGGAGTCAGCAGTCATGACTTTCCTTCTGATGAACTGTGCGGGACACCGGCGCTCCGATCGAGCGGTTGCTGAGCCGGTCGATGGATCAGCCGGTCGTCGCGCCCTCGGCGGCGGACCGCACGAGGCGCGAGTACTTGGCAAGAACGCCTCGGGTGTAGCGCGGGGGAAGCGGCTCCCAGCCAGAGCGGCGGGAGGCGAGCTCTGCCTCGTCGACGAGTAGATCGAGAGAGCGAGCTGCGATATCGACCCGTATCAGATCACCATCGCGCACGAAGGCGATAGGACCTGCGTCCACCGCTTCGGGTGCTATGTGGCCGATGCACAGGCCGGTTGTGCCGCCTGAGAATCGTCCGTCCGTCAAGAGTAGTACATCTTTTCCGAGCCCCGCGCCCTTGATGGCCGCGGTGATGGCGAGCATCTCGCGCATGCCCGGTCCGCCCTTGGGGCCCTCGTACCGGATGACGATGACCGTCCCCGGCTCGATGCTGCCCTCGGCGACCGCGTCCATGGCGGCGCGCTCCCGCTCGAAGACCCGCGCGGGGCCCTCGAAGACGGCAGCGTCGAAGCCGGCGGTCTTGACGACGGCACCCTCCGGCGCGAGCGATCCGTGCAGGATCGTGAGTCCGCCGGTGGCGTGGATGGGGTTGTCGAACGTGTGGATGACCTCGCCGTCGATCGGCTGCGGGTCGAGCTCGGCGAGGTTCTCGGCGAGCGTCTTGCCGGTGACGGTGAGCGCGTCGCCGTGCAGCAGCCCTTCGTCGAGCATCGCCTTCATGATCACGGGGATGCCGCCGTGCCGGTCGACGTCGTTCATGACGTACTTGCCGAACGGCTTCATGTCGGCCACGTGCGGGACCTTGTCGCCGATGCGGTTGAAGTCGTGCAGGCTCAGCTCGACCTCGGCCTCGCGGGCGATCGCGAGGAGGTGGAGGACGACGTTGGTCGAGCCGCCGAGAGCCATCGCGAGGGCGATCGCGTTCTCGAACGCCTCCTTGGTGAGGATGTCGCGCGTCGTGATCCCCTGGCGGAGCAGGTTGACGACCGCCTCGCCCGACCGGTGCGCGAAGTAGTCGCGACGACGGTCGGCCGCGGGCGGAGCGGCGGAGCCCGGGAGGCTGAGGCCGAGCGCCTCGGCGACGGAGGCCATGGTGTTGGCCGTGTACATGCCGCCGCACGCGCCCTCACCGGGAGCGATGGCGCACTCGATGCGCTTGAGGTCCTCCTCGCTCATGAGGCCGGCACGGCAGGCCCCGACCGCCTCGAACGAGTCGATGATCGTGACGTCCTTCTCGGTGCCGTCGGAGAGCTTGACCCAGCCCGGTGCGATCGACCCGGCGTAGAGGAAGACGCTCGACAGGTCGAGGCGCGCGCTGGCCATGAGCATGCCGGGGATGGACTTGTCGCAGCCGGCGAGGAGGACGGAGCCGTCGAGGCGCTCGGCCATCATCACGGTCTCGACCGAGTCGGCGATGACCTCGCGGGACACGAGCGAGAAGTGCATCCCCTCATGGCCCATCGAGATGCCGTCCGAGACGGAGATGGTTCCGAACTGCAGCGGGTACCCGCCGCCGGAGTGCACGCCCTCCTTCGCGCCCTGCGCGAGCCGGTCGAGGCTCAGGTTGCAGGGCGTGATCTCGTTCCAGCTCGACGCGATGCCGATCTGCGGCTTGTCCCAGTCGGCATCCCCCATGCCGACGGCGCGGAGCATGCCGCGGGAGGTCGTGGCCTCGATGCCGTCGGTGACGACGCGACTGCGGGGCTTGATGTCGATGGGCGCGCTGGCGGAGGGATCATGCGAGGACATGACGAGAGTCTATTCCTGCGCGACGGCCCTCTCGTTCGCGAGCGTCTCCAGAAGCGCGGCGATCTGTTGTGGGGAGTCCACACGGAGGGTCGCGGCGCTCTCCCCCGGTCCGACGCGCACGCCGAGGTCGCCCTCCTGCAGCACGCGCATCGCATCCTCGTCGGTCACGTCGTCGCCGGCGAAGAGGATGCCCGTCGCGTCGAAGCGCTCCCGGAGGGCGATCATCGCGGCGTCCTTGCCCTCGTTCCGCGACGAGAACTCGAGGACCCGGTGACCGGCGCGCCGCCGCCAGTGCGGGAAGCGCTCGGCGACGAGGGCGTCGATCTCGGCGAAGACCTTCTCCTCGGTGTCCCGGTCCGCGCGGCGGGTGTGGACGCCCATGCCGAAGGTCTTGGGCTCCAGCTCCGCCCCCTCGTAGCGGTCGATGATCGGCTGCGCGGCCGCCCACAGCTCCTCCCGCGCCCCGGTCTCGGTCGCATCGCCCGGCGCGTCGGCGGCCCCCTCGCCGGGGAACCAGTACTGCGCGCCGTGGGAGCCGGCGAGCACCACGACGGAGTCGTCGGTGTGCTCGGTGATCTCCCGGAGGTCGTGCATGCTGCGCCCGGAGACGTAGGCGACCACGGTGTCGGGCATGGCAGCGAGGCGATTCATCTGCACGGCCACCTCGGGAAGCGCCCGCGCGGCCATGGGGTCCACGACGAGCGGGGAGGCGGTGCCGTCGAAGTCGAGGGCGACGACCAGGCGCGGCGTCGTCGCGAGGGCGGTGAGGTCGGCGTCGGCGGTTCCGGGGATCCAGGGGCGCGTCACGGTGTCTCCGATCGAGAGGAAGTAGGGGGTGCAGGAAGGCGGTCAGCGGCTGCGGACGTCCGCGAGGGCCTCGAGGAAGGACGACGACCAGGCGTTCACGTCGTTGTCGAGCACACGTCGGCGCAGGGACCGCATGCGGCGTCCCTGCTCGGCGGGCGACATCTCCACGGCCTCCATGATCGCGTCCTTGAGCCCGGCGATGTCGTGCGGGTTGACGCGCACGGCCTGACGGAGCTCGTCCGCCGCGCCGGTGAACTCGCTGAGCACCAGCACGCCGCGGTTGTCCGTCCGCGTGGCGATGTACTCCTTCGCGACGAGGTTCATACCGTCGCGCAGCGCCGTCACGAGCATGACGTCCGCCGCGAGGTACAGGGCGACCATCTCCTCGCGCGGGTACCCCTGATGCAGGTAGCGGATGGCGGAGTGGCCGACCGTGTCATGGTCGCCGTTGATGCGGGCCACCGCGAGCTCGATCTCGTCCCGGAGGTGCGCATAGGCGTCCACCCGCTCCCGGCTCGGGCTTGCCACCTGGATGAGCGTGACGTCCTCCACGTCTAGGCGGCCGTCTTCGAGGAGCTCGCCGTAGGCCTTGATCCGGTGCCCGATGCCCTTGGTGTAGTCCAGGCGGTCGACGCCGAGGAGGATGCGCTTGGGGTTGCCGAGGCTGGCGCGGATCTCCGCGGCCCGCGCCCGGACGTCCTCCCGCGCGGCGAGCTCGAGGTACGGGGCGGTGTCGATGGAGATCGGGAACGCCTTGGCGATCGCCGTCCGCGAGCCGCCCTGCTCCGGGACCGTGATGTTCGGCCCCTTCACCTCGTAGCGCAGCCGTCGCCGCACCGCGGTGAGGAAGTAGGTCGCGTCCTGCGCCCGCTGGAAGCCGATGACGTCGGCGCCGAGCAGCCCGCGGAGCACCTGGTCACGCCACGGGAGCTGCGCGTAGAGGCCGTGCGCGGGGAACGGGATGTGGTGGAAGTAGCCGATCGTGACGTCGGGGCGCAGCTCGCGGACCATCTGGGGCACCAGCTGGAGCTGGTAGTCGTGGACCCAGACGGTGCCGTCCTCAGCGGCGGCGGCCGCGGCGGCCTCGGCGAACCGGCGGTTGACCCGCACATACGCCTCCCACCACTCACGGTGGTACTGCGGCGGGGCGATGACGTCGTGGTAGAGCGGCCAGATCGTGTCGTTGGCGAAGCCCTCGTAGTAGTCCGCGACCTCCTCGGAGCTCAGCGACACCGGGATGAGATGGATCCCGTCGGCGTCGAAGGCCTCGAGCTCCACGTCCGGCTGACCGGGCCAGCCGACCCAGGCGCCGTGCACGCGGCGCATCATCGGCTCGAGGGCGGCGACGAGGCCGCCGGGCGACGTCCGCCAGGTCTCCTCGCCGTCGGGCCCCACGACCCGGTCCACCGGGAGGCGGTTGGCGACGACGACGAAATCAGCAGCGGTCACAGGGGCACTCCTCGGTCCAGGAGCTTCCAACCTACCGAGGATGAGCGCCGACCGCTGGTCCGCGCTCAGGCCTTGACAGCGGACGTTCCGCGGTGCAGACCGCTGAGGGCCCAGTTGGCGAGACCCGCCGCGAACGCGATGCCGGCCGCGATCATCGGAAGCACGAGGGCGGCCGACGTGCCGAGACTCTCCGCGACCTCCCCCGCCACCGCGGCGCCGATCGACTGGCCGACGATCACGCCGGAGCCGAGCATCGTCATCACCGTCGCCGATCGGCCACGGGGGCTCCGCGCCGCTCCGAAGCTGTACTGGGTGACGAGGGTCGGGCCGATGCCGATGCCCATGATGGCCAGGGCGAGCATCATCCCCGCCGGCGAGTCGACGATGCCGAGCAGCAGCGAGCCGGCGAGGAGGACTCCGGAGAAGACGAGCCATCGCGCCCGGAGCGAGAACCGCGCGGGGAGCCACGCGACACCCAGGGCCAGCAGCGCGGAGCCGACGCCCATCACGCCGTACAGCAGGCCCGCCTGCTCCGGGGCGCCGAGGTCGGCCATGAACGACGTGAGCGAGGTGAGCATGGTTCCGAAGAAGATGCCGACGCCGAGGATGCCGAGGACGACGATGAGGAGCTGCGGCCGGAACAGCTCGGACACGGCGGAGGGCGCCCGACCGTCCTCGGTGCGGTCCTGCGAGACATGCCGTCCGCTCGGGTGCAGCGCGAAGGCCCCGACGAACACCAGGGTCAGCACGGCGGCGCCGACCAGCGGGGCCCAGGGTGCGAGTGCCGAGGCGAGGACGCCCACGAGGAAAGGACCGAACACGAAGACGGTCTCGTCGGCGGCCGACTCGTACGCCATCGTGCCGGAGACGGTGCGGGCGCGGCGCTCCGCCGGCATCCGCTCGCCGATGATCGTGACCAGACGGGAGCGCGAGAGCGGCGCCACCTGCGGAGCCGTCGCACCGATGCCGATCGCGGTGAGAAGCACGAAGCCGTCGGCGGCCGGACCGTAGACCACCGCGGTGAAGAGCAGGAGCATCGCCGCGTTGCCCACGGCGAGCGCGAGGAGGACCGTGCGCTGGCCGAAGCGGTCGGCGGCGGCGCCCAGGAGCGGGCCGAAGCAGGCGGTGCCGAGACCGACCGCAGCGGACGTGAGCCCGCCGAGCGACAGGGATTCCCGCGCCGACACGACGACGGTCAGCACACCGACCACCATCATGGCGAAGGGCAGACGCGCGATGAACGCGATGAGGAAGTAGGGCAGGCCGGCGAGGCGGAAGAGGCTCGGCTCGGCGATATCGGGCGTGGTGCTGGCGTGTGTCATGGCTCTCGCGCGTCGACGACGCGATGTCGGGTGCCGCCGCTGTCCGCCGGAGATGCCGACGGCCGGTAGATACACGGTTTCTGCGGCCGCGGGCGAACCGCGACCCTCCCATGATATCCGGTGCCTCAGGACGCATGCCCTGCCAGTCGCTCCCCCGCCTTGTCAAGCCACCGACCCGCGTGCGCTCCCTGCGGGTACCGTAGGGGCATGCGCTACCTCTTCAGCACCGGACTCGTCGCCGCGATCTCGGCTGGGATCTCGCTGCTGCGCGGCACCCGCAACGAACCCATCACCTGGCGCTCGCTCCTGTCGTGGGTGAGCTGGGGCATCACCATGGCGCTCGCGGTCGGCGCGGTCGTCGACATGCGCCGTGAGCGCCACGGCGTGCCGGTGGACGCGGACTCCCCGCAGTCGGTGAAGAAGTCCAAGAAGGCGCAGCGTCTGCAGTTCCGTTCGCAGAAGGCCCTCGCCGACGCGCAGGGGCACGCCCAGGACAAGCGGTCCTGACGCACCCCCGCGCCTCCCGCGTCACCGGGTGAGGATGAGTGCCTCGCCCTGACCGCCGCCGCCGCACAGGCCGACCGCCGCGGTTCCGCCTCCCCGGCGGGCCAGCTCGTGCGCGACGTGCACCACGAGGCGGTTGCCGGAGGCACCGATCGGATGACCGATCGCGATGCCGCCGCCGTGCACGTTGACGATCTCCCCGTCCAGCCCGAGCTCGGTCTGCGAGCGGGCCACGACGGCCCCGAACGCCTCGTTGATCTCCACGAGGTCGAGGTCCTGCGGCGTGATGCCCTGTTTCCGGCATGCCTGCTCGATCGCCCGCGCCGGCTGCGCCTGGAGCGAGTTGTCCGGGCCGGCGGTCTGGCCGCTCGCCCCGACGGTCACGAGCACCGGCCAGCCCTTGGCCTCGGCCGTCCCGCGAGTCGTGACGACGACGGCGGAGGCGCCGTCCGAGATCTGGGATGAGTTGCCCGCCGTGATCGAGCCGCCCTCGGCGAAGGCGGCGCGCAGTCCCGCGAGGGTCTCCACCGTGGTCTCGGGGCGCACCCCCTCGTCTCGGGTCACCCGCACGGGTTCGCCCCGGCGCTGCGGCACCTCGACGGCGACGATCTCCGCGTCGAGCACACCGCTCTCCTGCGCGGCGGCGGCCCGCTGATGCGAGAGCGCGGCGACCTGGTCCTGGGCCTCCCGGGTGAGTTCGTAGCGCGCGTTGTGCCGCTCAGTGGACGCGCCCATGCTCTCCCGGTCGTAGGCGTCCGTCAGCCCGTCGTAGGCCATGTGGTCGAGGACCTCGACGGTGCCGTAGGTCCAGCCATCGCGCGATCCCATGAGCAGGTGCGGTGCGCGGGTCATGGACTCCATGCCAGCGGCGACGACGACCTCGGCGTCCCCGGTCCGGATCATGCGCGCCGCGTCGATCACGGCCGTGAGACCGGACAGGCACACCTTGTTCACGGAGTGGGCGGGGACGTCCCAGCCGATCCCGGCGCCGATGGCGGCCTGACGGGCGGCGTTCTGTCCCGACCCCGCGGCGAGCACCTGCCCCACGATGACCGCATCGACGTCTGCCGGGTCCACCCCGCCCTGCTCCAGCGCACCGCGGATCGCGAACGATCCGAGCTGCGGCGCGGTGAAGGCGGCGAGCTGTCCTTTCAGCCGCCCCTGCGGGGTGCGCGCCGCGGCGACGATGACGACATCGTTCTCACTCATTGATCTCGGTCCTTCCGTTGTCCAGTTCCGGGGCGAGGCGGAGAGGCGGCTCCGTGGCCTGCCGCACTTGCTCCACCGAGACGTCGGGCGCGAGCTCGACCAGGACGAGCCCGTCCGGCGTCACGTCGATCACCGCGAGGTCCGTGATGATCCGGTCCACGACGCCGCGTCCGGTCAACGGCAGCGTGCACGCGTCGACGATCTTCGCCGAGCCGTCCTTGGCGACGTGCTCCATCAGCACGATCACCCGTCCGGCGCCGTGCACGAGGTCCATCGCACCCCCTGGGCCCTTGACCATCTTGCCGGGGATCATCCAGTTCGCGAGATCTCCCGTGGCGGAGACCTGCATCGCCCCGAGGATCGCGGCATCGATCTTCCCGCCGCGGATCATGCCGAAGCTGAGGGCGGAGTCGAAGAACGCCGCCCCGGGCAGCGTGGTCACCGTCTCCTTCCCCGCGTTGATGAGATCCGGGTCGACCTCGTCCTCCCGCGGATAGGGCCCGACCCCGAGGATGCCGTTCTCCGACTGCAGCACCACGGTCACGTCGGACGGGACGTGGTTCGGCACGAGCGTGGGCAGGCCGATGCCGAGGTTCACATACGCGCCGTCCGGCAGCTCGGCCGCCGCACGCGCGGCCATCTGGTCTCTCGTGAGCGCCATGTCAGGCTCCTTCCGCGGCGACGGTCCGTCGCTCGATGCGCTGGGGGATGTCCTCGCCGACTTCGACGATCCGGTGCACGAAGACGCCGGGCAGGTGGATCGCGTCCGGGTCGAGCTCTCCCGGTTCGACGAGCCGCTCCACCTGCGCGATGCACACGCGCCCGGCCATCGCAGCGAGCGGGTTGAAGTTCCGCGCCGCCTTCCGGAACACGAGGTTGCCGTGCCGGTCGCCGCGGACCGCATGGACCAGGGCGAAGTCGGTGGTGATCGCCTCCTCCAGCACGAACTCGCGCGGTTCGCCGTGCACCGTGAACGTGCGTACGTCCTTGCGCGGCGAGGCCACCGCGATCGAGCCATCGGCGTGGTACCGGCGAGGCAGACCGCCCTCGGCCACCTGGGTGCCGACGCCCGTCTGGGTGAAGAACGCCGCGATTCCGGATCCTCCCGCCCGCAGCTTCTCGGCGAGCGTGCCCTGCGGGGTCAGCTCCAGCTCGAGCTCCCCGGACAGGAACTGCCGCTCGAACTCCTTGTTCTCCCCCACGTACGACGACGTCATCTTCCGGATGCGCTGCGCGGCGAGCAGGATGCCGAGGCCCCAGTCGTCCACCCCGCAGTTGTTGCTGACGACGCTCAGGTCTGTCGTGCCCTGGGCGAGGAGCGCCTCGATGAGGGCGATCGGGTTCCCGGAGAGCCCGAAGCCTCCGACCGCGAGCGAGGCGCCGTCCGGGATGTCGGCGACCGCGGCCGCCGCGGACTCCCATTGCTTGTCGATCACGTCTGCTCCTTCGGTTCCGTGTCCCCACCAGCCTCCCGCCCCGGCGGAGCCATGACCAGCGCCCTCTTGCGATGTGGACGCCCGCGCCACTAGCGTCCACTATGTGGACACTGCGACGAACCCGGTCCCCGGCACTCAGGCGGTCGCGCGGGCAGCGCGGCTCCTGCGACTGGTGACGGCCGCCGGCACCGACGGCGCCACCCTGCAGGAACTCGCCGGCAGCGCCGGCCTCTCCCGGCCCACCGCGCATCGCCTGCTCAGCGCCCTCCGCGCGGAGGGACTCGTCGACCGCGACGCCGACAGCACGCGCTGGATGCCCGGACCCGAGCTCTTCCTCATGGGATCCGTGGCCGCCGCACGATACGACGTGACGGCCCTGGCCCGGGACATCGTGCGGTCGCTCGCCGTGAAGACTGAGGAGAGCGCGTTCTTCTCCGTCCGCCGCGCGGACGAGACGGTCTGCCTGCTGCGCGAGGAGGGGTCGTTCCCCATCCGCTCGTTCGTGCTGAGCGAGGGGGTGCGCTTCCCGCTCGGCGTGGCGAGCGCCGGCCTCGCGATCCTCGCCTTCCTCCCCGACCACGATGTGGATGCCTACCTGGAGCGCCATCCGGAGCTCGTCGAGAACTGGGGACGCGCTCATGGCGAGCGCCCGTTGCGGAAGCGCCTCGCCGAGACGAAGGAACGCGGGTTCGCCGTCAACCCCGGCCTGATCGTCGAGGGGAGCTGGGGCCTCGGCGCGGCGGTGTTCGACCGCGCCGGACGCCCGGAGTGGGCGCTCAGCCTCACCGGTGTCGCCTTCCGCTTCGGCCCGGAGCGTCAGGCCGAGCTGGGCCGGATCCTCCTCGCTCACGCGCATCAGCTCTCGGCGAGGATCGCGCACGCCCGACGGTGACCTTAATACATACCAGCCGGTATATACTTTCTGGTATGAATCGCTCTGAGGTCATCCCCTCGCTCGTGCTCTCGGGCTACGCGCTGGGTCGCATCGCCGCCCAGGACGCGGGGAACGAGGCGCCCGCCGCGCAATGGCGGGTGCTCAGCCTGCTCGACCAGTCGGGTCCCCGTCGCGTCGGCGAGCTCGCCGCGGCGGCCCGCACGACACAGCCCGGGATGACCCGGTTGCTCGGCACCCTCGAACGCGAGGGCCTCGTCCGCCGCTCCCCCGACCCCGACGATTCCCGTGCCACCGTCGTCGCCGCGACCCCCGACGGCACGGCGGCCCTGGCCGCCTGGCGCTCCGAGTTCCGGGAGACGATCGCACCGCGGTTCGCCGACCTCGACGACGACGACTGGCATGCCCTCACCCGTGCGGCCGAGATCCTCGCCGCCCGCACCTCTGCCGACCGGACAGGAGACATCCGTTGAACACCGCCCCCGCTACACCCGCCCCCTCGGTCTGGCGGCAGCCGGCCCAGGTATGGGCCGTCGCCTTCGCGTGCGTCGTCGCTTTCATGGGCATCGGCCTCGTCGATCCGATCCTCCCGGCCATCGCGGAGTCCCTCGAGGCCACGCCGGTCGAGACGGAACTGCTGTTCACCAGCTACCTCCTCGTCACCGGCCTCGCGATGCTCGTCACCAGCTGGATCTCCAGCCGGATCGGCGCCAAGGCGACCCTCCTCGTCGGTCTCGGCCTGATCGTCGTGTTCGCCTTCCTCTGCGCGATCAGCGGCAGCGTCGACGCGGTCATCGGCTTCCGTGCCGGCTGGGGGCTGGGCAACGCGCTGTTCATCTCGACGGCGCTGGCCACGATCGTCGGCGCCGCATCCGGCGGCAGCAGCGCGGCCATCGTGCTGTATGAGGCGGCACTCGGCCTCGGCATCGCCGTGGGTCCCCTCCTCGGCGGCATCCTCGGCGAGCAGAGCTGGCGCGGCCCGTTCTTCGGCGTCGTGGCCCTGATGGCCATCGCCTTCATCGCCGTGCTCGTGCTGCTGCGGGGTCCGGGCGAGAAGCGCACGCCGGTGAAGTTCTCCGCCCCCTTCACGGCCCTGCGCCGTCCCGCGCTCGCGATCCTCGCCGTGGCCGCCCTGTTCTACAACATCGGCTTCTTCGTGCTGCTCGCGTTCTCGCCCTTCCCCCTGGGCTTCGGCGCGATGGGCATCGGCCTGACCTTCTTCGGCTGGGGTGTCGCCCTCGCGATCACCAGCGTGTGGGTCGCGCCGGTGCTGATGCGCCGGATGCCGCGGACGCACGTGATCCTCACCGTGCTGCCCCTGCTCGCCGTCGATCTCGTGGTCGCGGGACTCGTGGTCGCCGAACCGGCCGCTCTCGTCGTGTGCATCATCGTCGGCGGTCTGCTCCTCGGCATCATGAACACCGTGCTGACCGAAGCCGTCATGGAGGCGACAGACCTCCCCCGCTCCGTCGCCTCTTCGGCCTACTCCGCAGTCCGCTTCCTCGGCGGCGCGATGGCCCCGCCGATCGCCGCCCTGCTGTGGCACCTGTTCAGCGCCACCGTGCCGTACCTCTTCGCCGCCGCCGCCGTCCTGCTGGCCGCGCTGACGATCCTCCTCGGCCGGAAGGTCCTCGCGCACATCGACGACGAGCCGGCTGATGCGACCGCCGAGGACGCGGCGGCGATCCTCGTCGGTGACGCCGGCTGACCTGCTCGGCTACCGTGGGGGCATGACCGACGCTCCTCCCCTCCCCGAGCGCAGCCGACGGGTGCAGGAACACCTCCTCGCGGCCGGTGTCGAGACCGAGATCCGGGTTCTTCCGGACTCGGCGCGCACCGCCGCCGAGGCGGCCGCCGCCATCGGCTGCGATGTCGCCGCGATCGCCAACAGTCTCGTCTTCCTCGCCGACGGCCGCCCCGTCCTCGTCATGACCAGCGGCGGGCACCGGGCGAACCTCGCCGTCCTGGCGCGAAGCGTGGGGGCGAGCGAGGTCGTCATGGCACCGCCCGCCACCGTGCGCGACGCCACCGGACAGGCGATCGGCGGAGTGGCGCCCGTCGGCCATCCCACGTCCCTCCCGACCTTCATCGACAGCGCGCTGCAGGTGTACGACGTGGTGTGGGCGGCGGCGGGCCACCCGCACACCGTCATGCCGCTGACCTTCGCCCAGCTGTCGGATCTGACCGCCGGCACGGTGATCGAGGTCGTCTGACCCGATGTCCGCGCCATGCCCCATGATGGAGGCGATGCCGGCCGCGGCGCGAGCGACCGGCGAGACGGAGGCGATGACATGTGCGGACGATTCGCGAACGACGCGGCGACGGACGAGCTGATCAGGGAGTTCGTCGCCGAGGGCGGCCGCCCGGAGGACTGGTGGAAGTCCTGGCACGGCGCCTACTCGATCGCGCCCACCGAGAGCGCCCCGATCGTCCGGGACCGCGGTGAGGGCCGCATCCTCGAACTCGTGCGGTGGGACTGGCAGAGTCCTCCCAACCGTCCGCAGCGCGCCCCGCTGATCAACGCACGGATGGAGAAGCTCGCCGCCGGGTTCTGGGCGCCGGCGTTCTCCGCCGCGCGGTGCCTCGTGCCGATGCGCGGGTACTTCGAATGGACGGGCGAGAAAGGCCACAAGACCCCGCACTTCCTCCACGGGGACGGCCTGCTCGCCGCCGCCGGCCTCACCTGGTCGATGGAGCATGAGGGAGAGAAGGTGCGCTGCTTCGTCGTCGTCACCCGGGAGGCACGCGATGCCGGTGGGGAGGTGCACGACCGGATGCCCGCCTTCCTGACTCCGGACACCTGGGACGCCTGGCTCACACCGGAGAAGCTCACCGGGCAGACCAAGCTCGATACGCTGGCGATGCTCGATCACACCTCCGCCGATGTCGCGGCGACGCTCCGCGGACACGTCGTCGACCGCAAGGTGAGCAACACGCGCACCGTCGACCCGTCCGATCCCACGCTTCTCGATCCGGTGGCCTGAAACAGGGAGACACGCGACGACGCACGACACCCCGGTCGGGTAGGAGAACGGGCAGAAGTGTGAAACGCTGAGCACACCCCACACCAGCGGTCATCGCGTCCGCGCCTCTTAGCACAGGTTCCCGTGGCGAGAAGGGAATCTTGCGATGGGCAAGTTCATCTACGAGAACAGCGTCAAGGTCGACATCGAAGACCGCGCTCTCACACACATCCAGCTGGTCATGACCGCGAAGCTCCGCCGTGGCGAGCCCTTCGGCTTCACCTGGAAGGACGACGTCAGCATGGGCGGCGGCCGGACGACGGTCTGGATCCATGCCGGAAGCTCGCTGGTGTACAAGTACCACGGCAGTCGCCAGCCCAGCGTCAACCGCGCCTGGATCGAGGCCCTCGCATTCACCGCCAACGCCCCGAGCGGTCTGTACCTCGTCCCCGAGCCCGCGGACCAGCAGCAGCCGGACGGCAGCGAGAGCGCTCTCACCCGGTCCTAACACGCTCTTCGGCGGGGTTCAACCCCTCTTGTCGGGTTTCGAGGAGGTTCGTACCGTGGAGCGCATGGGGAACCAGACGGGAATGACGACGACGCACATCGAGATCGATGGGCACGACTTCCTCCTGCCTCGCAGCACGGATGTCGCGGACCTCATGTCTCGGATCGAAGCGGCGGCGCGCTCGCAACCGACGTTCATCGACTTGGCGACCGGCGACGCTCTGACGAGCGTGCTCATCACCGCGCAGTCGCGTGTCGTCGTCTACCTGATCCGCGAGGACGCCGGCCACGACGCCCCCATCGACGTGCGCTCCACGCTCGACTGGGATCTCTGAGTAGCACGGTCCGCTCGTAGACTGGACGGATGCTCGTCGCCCTCATCCGCCCCCGAGGATCCATGACCGTCGACGTCACCGGGACATCCCTCGAAGACGTCCACGCCCAGCTCGATGCTCATCGTGAGCCGGGCTACGCGCTCACCTCCGCCCCGGTGCACATGCTCAAGGGTGAGGCGAAGATGGAGGCCACGGGGACGTTCCAGCGCGTCGACGGCGTCGAGCAGATCGAGGCCGAGGACATGGCGGGCATCGAGGCGAAGGTCCCGGAGGGCTGGCAGCTGCTCTCCGTCCGCCGCGCCTGACGCGCACCCCACCCGCCGCCGCAACGCGCGTTTCCGATCCCCGCGTCGGCAGGTCGTCCCTCCCGCCCCATGCCGGTTCGATAAGGTGCCTCTCCCGGCCGCGAGAGGCACGGTTTCGATCCCGCCCTGAGCGATCCAGCCCCGAAACAGGCAGAGAAAAAGCCCCGGAGATGGCGAGATCTCTGAGGCTTGTTCCGTGCACCCCCAGGGACTTGAACCCTGAACCCACTGATTAAGAGTCAGTTGCTCTGCCGATTGAGCTAGAGGTGCGTGGCCCGGGATAACCCCGACCGAGGAATTACATTACCAGCGGTTGGCGCCGACACGAAATCCAGCGCGGCCCGGGCGTGGCTCGGGCGTTTCGCCCCCTCATCCTGGCCGATGGTCTCTGCGGGCGCCGTCGGGACGGCGACTATCCTGAGAGCGTGACCGCCACTCCCGACGCCGCCGACCTGCGCGCCGATCTCCAGCTCGCCCTTCGCCTCGCCGACGCCGCGGATGCCCAGTCGCTCCCGCGTTTCGACGCCGCCGACCTGGAGATCTCCACGAAGGCGGACCGCTCGCACGTGACGGACGCCGACCTGGCGACGGAGCGCGCGATCCGCCGGATCTTGGAAGAGGAACGTCCCGCCGACGGCATCTTCGGCGAAGAGTTCGGGGCTCAGGGCGGCACCGCTCGGCAGTGGATCATCGACCCGATCGACGGCACCGCGAACTTCCTCCGCGGCGTTCCTCTGTGGGGGACGATGATCGCCCTGGCGATCGATGGCGTGCCCCGTGTCGGCGTGGTCAGCATGCCCGCCCTCGGGCGGCGCTGGTGGGCCGCAGCAGGACGCGGTGCCTGGACGGTGAGCGACCGCACCGAGCGCCGTCTCGCCACCTCCACCGTCTCCTCGCTGGACGAGGCCAGCGTGAGCTTCCAGAGCATCGCGCAGTGGCGTGACGCCGGGCAGCTGGATGCCCTGCTGCGCCTGAGCGAGCACGTCTGGCGCGATCGGGCGTACGGCGACGTCTACGCCTACATGCTCCTCGCCGAAGGACGACTGGAGGCGGTCGCGGAGTTCGATGTGAAGGAGTACGACATCGCAGCGGCTGTGGCGATCGTGAATGAGGCCGGCGGGCGCATGACGGCATTCGACGGCTCCGAGACGATCTCCGCCCGCTCGACACTCGCCACCAACGGCACCCTTCACGACGAGTTCCTCCGTCTCCTGCACGACTGACCACCCCGAGGCCACGATGACCACCCGACGACTCGCGATCCTGACCGGTCTCGTGCTCGCGGGAGCCGCCCTGACGGCGTGCACGGGTGGCGGCACCCCTGAGCCGTCGGCGCCGGGCTCGGCCGCTCCCACGGGAGACGGCGGCGCGAGCGCGACACCGGGCGGGGACGAGCTCACGTGCGAGTCGATGATCTCCGAAGGCACCGTAGCGGCCCTCACCGACGCCGGCTGGACGGCAGAGCCACGCGAGTTCCGCGTCGGGGACGTCGAGCTGACACAGGGACTCCTCTGCTTCTGGGCGGACTTCAGCGTGCCCTCGGACCACGGTCAGATGTACGGCTGGTCCCCCCTGTCCGCCGAGGAGGCGGAGCGCGCACAGGCGGGGCTCGAGGAGGAGGGGTGGCGGAGCGAGGAAGACGCTCAGGGCACGTACGTCACCGAGGACCCGCAGTTCGCCATGAGCACGGACGAGGACGGGTACGCATGACGTATCTCTTCGGGGACGGCTGGGTGAAGGTCGCCGACACGAAGCAGGGACTCCTCCTCATCGAGGGACAGCACTGACGCCGCACACCACTCGGGCTGGTGTTGTCAAGCCGCTGGGCCTGAGGCCGCAGACGGACGAGGCTGGTGACATCCGTCGAGGAAAGGAATGCGCATGGGTAACGACAGCGACCGCAACGACATCAGCACCGAGCCCTCCCCCGGCCCCGAGGAGAACGACAACCTCGGCGCCGAGGACAACAAGGGCGAGCCGCGCACCGTTCCGCCCACGGACGGATCGGACGACGACGGCGACGACGTGCGCGCCGACGACCCGGACCGCTCGCACTGAGCCGCTCGTCCGGACGGCAGGAGCCCCGCCTCGCGAAGAGGCGGGGCTCCTGCGCTGTCACTCGGTCGTGGAGCCCTGGACGATCTCGTCGACGAGCGTGATGCCTCCGGTGGAGTTCGCCGATTGCATGAGGTCGTCGATCCACTTCGGGTTCAGCTTGGGCGGCTCCCGCCCTTCGAACGTGAAGCGCAGCGGGATCGACGGATGCAGCCAGATCGTGGAGCGTCCGTACGCATCGCCCTCGGGGTGGGTCCACGACACCGTGAAGCTCTCGTTGCGTCGGAGCTTCGTCGCGATCACGACCTTGAGGTGCGCGAGCGCGCGGTCCTCGATGTGGAGCTGGCTCGTGCTGTCGTACATGATGAACCCCATGTGCGAATGGTAGGCCTCGCCCGACTCCGCCACCAGGGCCGTCATGCCGCGCCTCCCCACCCGCGTCTCAGCCGCGGACGTCCCGAGGGTCGTTGCCGTAGCTGTTCCGCTCCCCGATCGTGCCGTCCTCCCGTCGGATGAGGTGCTCGACCTGACGTGCCCGAGCCGTCTCCCGCCCGACGGCGACCGCCTCGTCCTTCGTGTCATGCGGCCCGCTGAACGTGTTCACCTCGCCCTGGACGCGATTGAACCAGCCGCCTTCCTGGTGGAACGTGTCGACATCGCCCTTCGGCATGGCGTCTCCCTTCGTCGTGGACCCCCTTGGTACCTCGCGAGCGCAGTCGCCTCCGACCCCCTTGCGCGCGCGCCGGATCGGTCGTACGCGACCGCAGATCCGTTCGCGTCCCCCGAAGAGGGGACAGACACCCGGCCCTCGCGCCTGCGATCATCGCGGTGAGGGAGTCGAACGGGCGGGCGCTGTCCCGCCGATCGGGGAAGGAGACTTCTGATGACGACCGACATCATCGCGGGGCCGTTCCTGACAGCGGTCCGCGAGGCCTGGGACCGTGGGCGGGGAACACTCATCGTCCCCCGGGATTTCACCCTGACGCAGTTGGCGGCCGGAGCGGGGTCGCTGAGCGCAGAGGTCACCGACTCGACGGGGACCCGGTTCGGCTTCCGCGTTCCGCTTCCGGCAGCCGCCCGGTGGGAAGGGAGGGCACAAGGTGGTGAAGGCACGCCGGAGCACTGGGCGCTGTGGAGCGTCATCATCCCGCTCATGGAGGAGCTGGAGACGGACGCCGGGCGCCGCTTCGCCCCCGACGCCGACGGCGTCCGCTGGGTGACCGCATAGTCGACCGCGGTCACCGCGCCGCGGAGCCTATCGCAGGCCGTCTTCGCAGTCGCTTCCCCGGCGGGCTTCCCACCAGAGCGCGTACTCGGGTCCCTCCGCGGTCTCGATCGTCCACGGTGGGAAGGTGATGAAGCGGTCGAGCGCGAGTGCCCACGAGCTGTCTGCTCTGGTCGATCCGGGGTCGTCGGCAGGAAGCTCGTCCTCTGTGGACCAAGACTCGGCCGGATGGGTCTTCGCCCATTCGTAGATGAGCTGGCCCGTCTGAGACCAATCGCGGTCGTTCATCTCTTCCGCGATCTCCGGGGGCATCGGCGCGCGGTGCGGGGTCCTGTAGTCGTAGGTACACGAGTACGTCCGCCCGTCGTCGCCGACATAGCTCAGCGCGATGGTCACGTTCGTGACGAGGTCCCCCCTCCGCCCCAGCACCCACGCTGCGGCGACGAGGAGCACGGCTGCCACCACCACCGCGATCACCGCGACGAGCCAGCCGGTGCGGCGCCGCCGACTCCGCACGGACGGGCGGGGTTCAGACGACACCCTCCCATCGTAGCCAGCTCGATGCTATGACCCTGCGGGGGTCTCGGCCGCCCGTTCCCCCGACACGAATAAGGCCCGCCTCCTTAGTGGTTACTGGGGAGGTGGGCCTCGTTGTGTGCGACAGCGACCTGGTGGAGCTGGGGGGAATCGAACCTTGCCTCGCGGCGGGCGACGGCGAAGCACCCCCGGAATTACGGATTGCCATCACGCGGGCGATCACCGCGTTGATCGCGGCGAGTATCGCGACCGCAGCCGTCGCTCAGGCGATCACCGGGCCTGGCACTACGTCAGCGACCACGTCGATGATCTGCAGGGCGACGACGACGGTCGTCGCGAGGACGGCGGCCGCGGTGATGAAGACCTGCACCGCGGTGCGGATCGCTCGCTGCTGCGGAATCGGATCTTGCTTATAAAGTGCCTCCTGGGTTCTGTCGGCGCTTACGGGCGGTCGTTTCGATCACGTCCTACTGGTGGCGTTCGGTCTTGCGGATCTGGCCGATCTCCTCGCGGATGCCGAGGACGTCGCGGGCCTTGAAGTTCTAGGGCTGCTCGACGCCGTAGAGCCGTGAGTCGGTGGCCTTGACGATCCGCTTGGTCTCGTCGATGTCGTCGCGCAGGATCGTCGAGGAATGAGAGTTCACGACGTGTTCCGCTGTCTGCGAGGTGTTCTTCCCGACCGCATTGACCTCGGGATGATCACCGAGCCCAGGCTCGACAGGAGCGCGATGAGCGCGAGCACCACCTGGTTCGGATCGATCTCACGCGCTGAGCGCAGTGGCGCGACCAGGGCGACGACGACGGCGACGGCTGCGCCGACGATCGCGGCGGGCTACCATCCCCAACCGATCTTGATCGTGTGCTCGGTCGGATGCGTGGTGGTCGAGGGCTCCGTCCCAACCATCAGCTCTTCGCCGGGGTCGAGCGCGGGCGTACTCCTGGCCTGCCTGCTTCGTCGATGCGAGCACGATGATGAGGCGGTGCGGGTCGGGCGCAAAGTCGGCAGCCTCGACGATCGGCTCGCCGTGCTGCACCTCAACGGCAGCGGGGTGGTCGGCGATGACGACGTCGACGCGGTTCCTCGTGTTGCGCATCGTGGGAATCTTCCAGTCTATGACGCCGCCCAGATCTCAGTATCGGCGTGATCGCTCTTGAACGAGTTGCAGCGGCGATGCATCGGCACGAGCGCCTGCCCGAAGGGCCGGTCACCGTTGGCCATCGCCTTGTCGTGGTCGGCAGTGAAGCTCATCCGGTGTGTGGATCGCAGGTCGGTGTCGATGTGCTCGCCACCGCCCCACCCCAAAGGTGAGCCATGCCCGCAGGGGAGGCCCTGAGCCTTCGTGCGGCGCTTGAGCGCGACCTGATGGCCACGATAAGCACGATGGCCCGTGTCGTCCCGGACGCTTCGACTGCCCATCTGTTCGCTCCGCTCTCGGTACGATCACCGCATGGTGAAGTTCACGCGAATCCTGATCGGGACCCTCTTGGCTGGCGGCTTAGCGCTAGTCGCTCTCTCGCTCCCTGGCATGGCGTGGGCTGCCGCGGAGCCTAGCCTTCTACAGCCGGGTATCAGCTTGATTGGGGCGGCACTTGCCGGCGCTGTTGCGCTATCGATCACGCGCGATTGGCGCGGGCAGCGCAAAGATCAACTCAACGAGCAGGAGCGAGTAGCTCGTGCGGCACTGGCATCCGAACAGCGTGATCAGCGAGCCAGTGTGTACGCGAACATGATCAGCGGGATCATTCAATCCTTCGCAGGCGGCCGAACAGGTGACCTCGCCGTCGATCGCGCGACCGTAGCGATGTGGGGAAGTCCGGGCACGCTCGCCGCGGTCGACGAGTGGCAGAGAGAGTCTTACGAGATCATGCGCGAGCACGGCGGAAGAGTCCCTGCTGACCGACGCAAGGAGATTCAGTTGATGGTCGCGGCGGTTGCCGTTGGAGCGCGCAAGGACCTCGGCCTCGAGCCGATTGCTCCTGATGACATCGCGGCCCTCTTCTTTGATGACTTCCCTCGCCGATAGCGCGAGGCTGCGACCGGCCCAGTGCTGCTCACCCGACGACTCCCGATTCGATGCCGTGAACGTGACGTCATGGCTAGCGGCGGTTGCTCTGCGGAGGGGTGAGAACGTGTGGCGGCGCAGCCACGCGCGGAAACGACGAAACCCCGCCGAGATCGGAGGCTTCGGTCACAGTTTGCGTGGAAGCACAGCTTTACAGGGCCGGCGCGCACACTTCTACCGGATCAGCTTAACGTGCCCCAGCCTGCGGCCGACTGGAGGCTGCGAATGCCCGTGGGGCGGCGTTGCCGGATCCGCGGGCTGAGCGAGGAGGTCACTATGTCGCAGCTTCTCCGGAGCTAGCTCGTTCGCGGTCCTGTTTGCCCGTGGATTCCGTCGCTGGATGCGGGTCGTGGAGGTGCGTCTCAGGCTTGATGCGCGATCGAGCCTTGGTGAACTGCTCCGCGATTATGGCGGCCGTAGATACGAAGTTCGCCGCAACTTCGACGGTAGGGGGCTCATCGGCGTGCAAGATTTCTCGGCGAAGTGCCTGCAGTCCCGTAAGGATCGTCGCGTACTCAGGACGGAGCAACTTCCGCCGAATAAGCTCCAGCGCGGTGTCGCTCGTCGTTCGTTTCTCTTCCGGTAAGCCGAGCAGATCAGCGACCGAGTAGGCCTCTCGTTCCAGCCTTCGCCATGCACCGTCGACGGGACGCAAGCCTGTCTGTCGTTGAGAGAGCTGATACCAACTCCACTTGGGCCTGGTGTGGAGCGTTTCGGAAAACCTCCTGCCATCTGCGATGCGACCCTCAGCGAGGAGGTTCTGCATCGCTGAAACGAGGTAGCTATCCACGGTTGTCTCGGCTGAGCTGGTACCGGCCGGAGACTTGGGGGGCTCATCGTCGATGTCGTGGGTACGACCTTGAGCTGGCTCGGTCCCCGCCACGCCCCCCGGAGGCCCCGTCGGTGCTTCGCCCGACGCAACAGCGGCTTCGTTGGGCACCGCTGGGACGTCCTCTGTCGCGGCCGCTTGTTCGGCCGCTCCAGCGAGCTCATCTGCGAAGAGCTCTACCGCGACGCCGGGAGCCGTGGCCTTCCGCAGCCTTGCCAGGACGCCAATGAGAGGGCGCTTGTAGATCAGCACGAGGGTGAACACGACCGCGGGCCAAACGAGAACCTTGAGGTAGTCGAGCGCAAGTTGAGCAAGCTTCATGAACACTTCGAAGCCAGCGGCGAGGATTTCCCAGAGCTGCATCCGCTCAGTATGCCCGAACTGAGGCAGCGAGCGCGGTGCCGAGGCTAGGGGCGCCTCTTGACGCGGAGAATGCGGGCGCCGAGTAACTCGGTCGCTTGGCGGTAGGTCATCATGGCGGCGAGGAGAGCGACCGTCGTGGTGCCGAGGCCCATGGAGCTAAGCACGTAGAGTGTGCCGTCGTCGTTGTCGATGGTCGCACCGTGTTTGGAGGTGTCGGTGACGCGAAGTGGGCTGGGGTGGGTGAGGCCGGAGATCATGCGCCAGACGGTGGAGGCGTGGGCACCGGTGAGGTCGGGAGAGTCAGTTGCTTCTTCGACGATCCGTTCGTAGCCGGGAGCGCCGTCGGTGTACTCGTCGGGGGTGATGTCGTTGGCCTCGGCGATGGTGGCCAGCTGCTCGCGGTGCTTGCGTCTGCGTTTGGTAGCGTCGCGGATGCCTCGCTGGGCGGCGGAACGACCTTCTCTGGTGGTGTTGTCAATCAGGCGGACGGCGGCCTTGACAAACCGCAGGTTGTAATCGATGTCGGTGGTGCGCAGCTGCAGGAGTCGGACGATCCGGTCGCGCTGGTCGGCCGGTTGGAGCAGCCAGAGCGCAGTTGCGGCCGATTCAAGCGTGCTACGCAGCAGCGGGAACTGGGAGGTGATGCGGTGTTCGAGCTGCTTGCCATCTGGCATCAGGAGTTGCTTGGTCGCGAGGAGGCTGTCGGTGGCCATGCTCATGCAGGCGGAGACGTAGTGACTGAGCTGCAGCCAGTGGGTGCGGCGGTCATCATCACCGAGCTCGGACGTCGGTTTGGCTCGAAGTTGGGCGACAGTTGAGTACCGTTCGGTGAGTCGGTCGACCTGATGGAGTCGGCGCGCGAGCTCTTGCGATGCTGCGAGCTCCGCTGCATCGGTGATGGGGACGCGCACTAGCCCCCGTGGGGGTGGCTCATCTCCAGTGATCATGGTTAGAGCTTGTCATACCCGCAGGAGACGAACCGGGGCTCCTTTCGAACAGCGTGTTAGCCCTCGTTGCTGCTTCGTGTCCTGGCCTATAGCTAGCCCCCCCCCCCCCTAACCGGCAGGACGTCGTTGGGCCCTTCTTGCATGACCGGCACGCGCGGGCCAGCCTTGGCGCATCTGACGATCACGAAGTGCGCCATGGATACCTCGGATTGTCCTCCGTCCTTCATCCTGGCCCTTCTCCCCTGCCGTTGGCGCGCGGGCGTCCCGCGCGATGGAGCGAGGCATTGGGCTCCGCGTCTCCGACATCAACATGCTGCGTCGGCGAGTGCACGTGAACCGAGCCACGGTCGAGGTCGACGGCGTGATCGAAGTCGGCGCGCCGAAGTCATGGGAAAAGCGCACCGTCCCGTTCCCCGGGTTCATCATCGACGCCCTCGGGCGGCAGTGCGCCGGAAAGTCTAAGAGCGATCTCGTGTTCTCCGACCCGAACGGCAACTTCCTGCGGCGCGCCAAGACGAGCGAGGGCGCCGGATCCTGGTTCGCTCGAGCAACCGAGGAAGCCCGTCTCGAGCGCCTCACCCCCCACGACTTGCGACACACCGCTGCATCCCTCGCCATCGGCTCTGGCCCTCACGTCAAGGCCCTGCAGCGGATGCTCGGCCATAAGTCCGCCGCGATGGCCCTCGACACCTTCGCCGATCTATTCGACGACGACCTCGACGACGTCGCGAACCGGCTCGACGAGCGAGCGACGGCAGCAGATGTGGGCAAAGTGTGGGCAAGCATCGCCGCCTGACGAGTTATCCACAACGCAAAGAAGACCCGCCTCTCCAGTGATCACTAGGGAGGCGGGCCTCGTTCTTTGTGACAGCGACCTGGTGGAGCTGGGGGGAATCGAACCCCCGTCCAACGCTGAGTCTCCACGCCTTCTCCGGGCGCAGTCT
The DNA here is from genome assembly GCF_002114135.1 of Microbacterium sp. LEMMJ01. NCBI lineage: Bacteria > Bacillati > Actinomycetota > Actinomycetes > Micrococcales > Microbacteriaceae > Microbacterium > Microbacterium sp. LEMMJ01. The sequence goes on along the minus strand of NZ_NCTV01000035.1, from coordinate 294,873 downwards.
GTGGAAGCGTTCTGCTCGGCTCCGACCTTTGTCACAGACACCTAAGTCGACGAGCCCAGCCTGGGAAGAGTCCCACGTGACGTCCAGACGCCGTCACGCAGCAAGATTCCTAGATGACGCCAGGATCCGTATCGGAATCACATACGGTCTGACGGACTATCGGGCTCGCTTAGGCAGCGAGGGCGAAGTCGTTGCGCTTGGATTCGGCAACTATTGTTTTGCAGAGAGCGTTTACGAGATAACTCTGCATCCTCGGCCCGCTTCTCGTGGATTCACAGGCGCTGTCGAAACCGATCAGCCCCGTGGTCCTTCTCTCGAAGGAGCCGCTGTCACACTGTGGAATTGTCAGCCTCGGACGACGAGCACCCGAGCATCACAGGATACAACGTTCCCGCCCGCGTCGCCATTCCACGCCGCCGGTGAACGTCGCGTAGAGTCGGCGCCATGAGCGATGTGACTGTCACCGTCCGCGGCGAGCACGAGGCCCGTCTGGCTCCGGAGCGCGCCACCGTCCGCGTCGCGGTCCGCGCGGAAGGTCCGGACCGCGCCGCGGTCGTCGACCATGTGATGCGCCTGGCCGAGCCCGTGCGGACCAGCATCGTGGGCCGCGTGGAAGCCGGCTCCGCTCTCGACTGGAGCAGCACCCGCCTCTCGGTCCGTGCGGAGCGTCCGTGGAACGCCGACGGGAAGCGTCTCGCCCCGGTCTACTACGCGAGCATCGACGTCACCGCGACCTTCGCCGAGGCGTCGGAACTGTCGGTCTGGATCTCCGACATCTCCGCCTGGGATGGCGTCGAGGTCGGCGGTGTCGACTGGCACCTCACCCCCGAGACCCGCGTTCGCGTGGAACGAGAGGTGGCCACGCAGGCCGTCCATGTGGCCGTGACGAGAGCCGAGGCCTACGCCGCCGCGCTCGGCCTCGCCGACGTGGCTCCGCTGGAGATCGCTGATACCGGCCTGCTCTCCGCCACGGCGCCGACGCCCGGCACACCGCTGGGGAAGGCGCGCGGTGCCGTCGCTTTCGCGGCCGACACCGCGCCGGCCATGGAGTACGAGCCGCAGGACATCGTCCTCACGGCGACCGTCGAGGCGCGCTTCCTCGCTCGCTGAGCCTCCGCCGTCAGTCGCTGACGACGTAGGCCGCGAGGTCGGCGGCGAGACGCTCGGACACGTGCGCGTGCACCGCGGTCCCTGCCTCCTGGTGCTCGACGGACAGCAGCATCCCGGTCTCGTGGATCGCCGCGACGAGGTCACCGCGGTCGTACGGGATCACGGCGTGGAGTTCGACGGCCGGCTTCGGCAGCGCCTCCTCGATCGCTGCGCGGAGCTCGACGATGCCCTCGCCGGACCGTGACGAGACGAAGTGCGCCTGCGGCTCCAGGCCGCGCAGCACGAGCCGCTCGTCCTCGGGGATGAGGTCGGCCTTGTTGAAGACGACGATCTCCGGCATGTCGCGCACGCCCACATCGCCCATCACGTCGCGCACGGTCTGCAGCTGGCCGGCCGGGTCGGGGTGCGAGCCGTCGACCACATGCAGCACGACGTCCGCGTCACCGACCTCCTCCAACGTGGAGCGGAAGGCTTCGACGAGCTGGTGCGGCAGGTTGCGCACGAATCCCACCGTGTCGGTGAGCGTGTACACCCGGCCGTCTTCGGTCTCGGACCGACGAACGGTCGCATCGAGGGTCGCGAACAGCGCGTTCTCCACGAGCACGCCCGCGCTCGTCAGCGCGTTGAGCAGACTCGACTTCCCGGCGTTCGTGTACCCGGCGATGGCGACGGAGGGGATGGTGTTGCGCTTGCGTTCGGCCCGCTTCGCCTCGCGCGCGGGCGCGAAGTCGCGGATCTGCTTGCGCAGGAGCGCCATCTTCGTCCGGATGCGTCGGCGGTCGAGCTCGATCTTCGTCTCACCGGGTCCGCGCGAGCCCATGCCCGCGCCTCCGGCACCGACCTGTCCACCGGCTTGGCGGCTCATCGACTCACCCCAGCCGCGCAGGCGCGGCAGCAGGTACTCGAGCTGCGCGAGCTCGACCTGGGCCTTGCCCTCTCGGCTCTTGGCGTGCTGGCTGAAGATGTCGAGGATCACGGTGGTCCGGTCGATCACCTTGACCTTCACGACGTCTTCGAGCGCACGTCGCTGGCTGGGGGCCAGCTCGGTGTCGGCGATCACGGTGTCGGCGCCGACGGCGGCGACGATGTCCTTCAACTCCTGCGCTTTGCCGCGTCCAAGGTAGGTGGCGGCGTCCGGGTGCGGACGGCGCTGCAGCACGCCGTCGAGCACGACGGCGCCTGCCGTCTCCGCGAGCGCGGCGAGCTCACGCAACGAATTCTCCGCGTCCTCCTGGGCGCCCTGGGGATACACGCCGACGAGCACGACGTTCTCGAGACGCAGCTGGCGATACTCGACCTCGGTGACGTCCTCGAGCTCCGTCGACAGACCGCCCACACGCCGCAGCGCATGCCGGTCCTCGAGGTCCCACTGGTCGCCGTCTGCGGTCGAGTGCGCGGCCGTCGCTTCGTCCTGGAGCGCCTGCGCGGCGCCGAACATCCGCACCTCCGAGCGCTTCTCTGCGTTCGCCAGCACGCGGTCGACCGTCTGGTCGTCGGTGGAGGCTGTCTTCGTCTCCGTCATCCGTTCCTGTCTCTGGTTTCCTCGCGAGCCTTAACCTTAGCCCGCGCCGTCCGGTACGCTCACCGTATGGGGTCCGACCACTACTTCACTGCGGCCCCGGCTAGCCCCGAGAACCTGCGCAAGATCCGCGTATCCCTGGCAGGACGTGAGCTCGAAGTGACCACCGCGGGTGGCGTCTTCAGCCCGGATCGACTCGACGCCGGCACCGCAGTGCTTCTCGCCAACATGCCTCCGGTTCCGCCGGGAGGTCATCTTCTCGACCTCGGCAGCGGGTGGGGGCCGATCTCCCTGTCGATGGCGCTGGCCGCTCCGCACGCGACCGTCTGGGCGGTCGATGTGAACGAGCGGGCTCTGGACCTCGTGCGTCGCAACGCCGCAGCCCTCGGCCTCACCAATGTCAACGCCGCACTGCCCCAAGATGTTCCCGCCGACGTGACCTTCCGCACGATCCGATCCAATCCCCCGATCCGGGTGGGGAAGAACGAGCTGCACGGTCTGCTCGAGAAGTGGATCCCGAGGCTCGACGAGCGCAGCGATGCGTGGCTCGTCGTCCAGCGGAACCTCGGCGCCGACTCCCTGCAGCGCTGGATCGCGGCGACCTTCCAGCCCGGCTACAGCGTCTTCCGGACGGCGACCGGCAAGGGGTACCGCATCCTCAAGGTGCGCAAGCACGGAACACCGCCGACGGAGCCCATCGACCTCGTCTGAGAGGTCCGCCCCGCGACCTCAGACGAGGTCGACCTCACCCTGATAGACGAGCTGCGCGGGCCCGGACAGGGCGACGTGCTCCCCGTCTTCGGCGGGGAACATGCGAACTCCGAGCGTGCCGCCGGGAACCTCGACCTGCCAGTTGTCGGGGGCCTGTGCGCCGGCCCAGTAGCGCACAGCGAGAGCCGTGGCGGCGACACCCGTCCCGCAGCTCAGTGTCTCGCCGACGCCGCGCTCGAAGACACGCATCCGCACGTGCCCGATGCCGTCGCGCACGAGGGGCTCACCGGGCACCACGAACTCGACGTTGGCTCCCGCGGGCGGAGCCGGCTCCAGCTCGGGCGTGCGGGTGAGTTCCAGCAGTCCGAGCTCCGCGTCCGAGGCCAGTGCCACCACGACGTGCGGATTCCCGACGTCGATGCCCAGTCCCGGACGGGTGACGGTCAGCCCGTCCGCGCGCACCAGCGGGTCGTCTCCCGACAGCTTCCACGCGCCGAGGTCGACCTGATAGCCGCTCACGCTGCGGGTGACGTCACGGACGCCGGCTCTGGTGCCGATCGGGAGCGTGCTGCCGGGCTCGATCGCCGCGAGACCCGAGCGGACGAGGTAGTGGGCGAAGACCCGGATCCCGTTCCCGCACATCTCCGCGACGGAGCCGTCGGCGTTGCGATAGTCCATGAACCATTCGGCATCCGGCTCTTCTGCCAGGGCGGCTGCACCCTCCGGGATCGCGGACGAGCGCACGACGCGCAGCACGCCGTCCGCGCCGATGCCGAAGTGGCGATCGCAGAGTACGGCGACCTGCTCCGCCGTCAACTCCAGCTGCCCGTCGGGGTCGGCGATGATGATGAAGTCGTTGCCGGTACCGTGCCCCTTGGTGAATGCGACCATGGGACCAGTCTAGGGAGCCGACGACCCTGCGCCCGGCCGTGCGACGCGATAGCGCCCGCAGAGGAAGCTGCGGTTGCGAGCCACCTCGATCAGTTCCAGATCGAGCCGCCGCGGCAACAGCGGGGCGCCGCTCCCGAGGGTCACCGGTGCGTACTGCACCCAGACCTCGTCCAGCAGCCCCGCGTCGGCGAACTGCCCGGCGAGGTCTCCCCCGCCGACCACCCAAAGATCCTTGCCACCCGCGGCGTCGAGCATCGCGCTGTGCACGTCGCGGATGTCGGCACTCGTCACCCGGACATCGGCCCCGGCCGGCACCGCAAGGTCACGATGCGACAGCACCCACGTGGGCTGCGTGTACGTCCAGCGGCCCTCCTCATGGCGCATGACCCACTCGAACGTGGATGCCCCCATCACCAGCGCACCGATGCTCTTCTCGAAGGCGGGGTACGCCATCGGACCCTCCATGTCGATGTCCTGGCTCAGCAGCCAGTCCAGGGAGTGCTCGGCAGTGGCGATGAAGCCGTCCAGGCTGGACGCGGTGAAGTAGTGAGTGGCCATACGCGCATGCTCGCACGGGCCACCGACATCGCGGTCAGTCCCGCAACAGGTCGGCGACGGCCACGGGTGGCGTCACCCACTCCAGCTCCGGGTAGCGCTTGAACCACGACACCTGTCGACGTGCATAGCGTCGCGTGAGAGCCTGCGTCTCGGCGATCGCCTCTTCGGCGGTGGAGCGACCGTCCAGCTGTGCGAGCGCCTGTGCGTATCCGATCGCCCGCGGGGCTGTCGTCCCGCGCTCCAGACCGCGGTCCCGCAGCCCGGCGACCTCGGCCACCAGGCCGTGCTCCCACATCCGACGCACACGCGCATCGAGGCGGGCGACGAGTTCGCCCCGATCCACGTGCAGCCCGATCAGACGCGTGTGCGGATACCAGAGCGTCGGCGTCTCGGGGAGGACGGCACCATGCGTCGCGCTCCCCTGCTCGATGATCTCGAGCGCGCGGATCACGCGTCTCCCGTTGCGCGGGTCCACTCGGGCCGCGACCCCCGGATCACGCTCACGCAACCGCTGGAGCAGGGACCCGACACCCTCGCGATCGAGTTCCTGCTCGAGACGCTCGCGGATGGCGGGGTCCCGGGGCGGGAAGTGGAACTCGTAGACGACGCTCGACACGTAGAGTCCCGATCCACCGACGAGGATCGCGTCCCCTCCCGCCGCGTGGATCTGCTGCACGGCCTCTCGTGCGAGCGGCTGATACCAGGCCACGGCAGCGTCCTGCGTCACCTCTCGCGCGTCGAAGAGGTGGTGCGGAATGCCGCGACGTTCGGCGACCGACAGCTTCGCGGTGCCGATGTCCATGCCGCGGTAGAGCTGCATAGCGTCGGCGTTGACGATCTCCGCCGGGTTGCCGCGCCGCCGGAGCTCCTCGGCGAGATCGAGCGCCAGATCGCTCTTCCCCGTGCCGGTCGCGCCGACGACGGCCCAGAGCCGAGGCGCGGTCACACTCCGACGCGGAGGGTCGGCAGGCCGAGGGAGACGGCGCGCGGAGCGCCGTCGCTCGGTGCCGGCACGGCGCACGACTCGGCCTGTCCCCGATCCCAGGCGTCGCCACCACGCGTCCGACGGATGCGGAGCGGGGCACCCGTCGGGTCGTCGGCGAGGAGGTGGAACGGCGCGGCGTGCGTCACCGTCACCGTGACGACATCCCCTGGGCGCGGCAGCTCGGACCCGGGAGTGACCTCGAAGTGCACGAGCCGGTTGTCCTGCGCCCGCCCGGTCAGGCGACGCGTCTCCGTGTCCTTCTTGCCTTCGCCCGTGGACACGAGAACCTCGACCTCCCGGCCGACCTGCTTCTGGTTCTCCTCGAGCGAGATGCGCTCCTGGAGCGCGATCAGCCGGTCATAGCGAGCCTGCACGACGTCCTTGGGCACCTGGTCCGGCATCGTGGCCGCAGGGGTGCCTTCGCGGATCGAGTACTGGAAGGTGAAGGCTCCGGAGAAGCGCGACTGCTCGACGACGCGCATCGTGTCCTCGAAGTCCTCCTCGGTCTCGCCGGGGAAGCCGACGATGATGTCGGTCGTGATGGCCGCGTGCGGGATGCGCTCGCGGACGCGGTCCAGGATGCCCAGGAAGCGCTCGCTGCGGTAGGAGCGACGCATCGCCTTGAGGATCCGGTCGCTCCCCGACTGCAGCGGCATGTGGAGCTGCGGCATGACGGCGGGCGTCTCCGCCATCGCGTCGATCACGTCGTCTGTGAAGGCGGCGGGATGCGGGCTCGTGAAGCGGATGCGCTCGAGCCCCTCGATCTCGCCGGCGGCGCGGAGGAGCTTTCCGAACGCCTGACGATCCCCGAACTCCACCCCGTAGGAGTTCACGTTCTGCCCGAGGAGCGTCACCTCGATGGCGCCGTCCTCCACCAGCAGACGGATCTCGTTGAGGATGTCGCCCGGGCGACGGTCCTTCTCCTTGCCCCGGAGGCTCGGGACGATGCAGAAGGTGCAGGTGTTGTTGCAGCCGACGGAGATCGACACCCAGCCGCTGTGCGCGGAGTCGCGCTTGGTGGGAAGCGTCGACGGGAAGACCTCGAGGGACTCGAGGATCTCGAGTTCGGCGTCACCGTTGTGGCGCGCGCGCTCCAAGAGGCCGGGCAAGGATCCCATGTTGTGCGTGCCGAAGACCACGTCGACCCAGGGGGCCTTGTCGAGCACGGCCTGCTTGTCCATCTGCGCCAGGCAGCCGCCGACGGCGATCTGCATCCCGGCCTTGCGGCGCTTGACGGCGGCCAGGTGCCCGAGCGTCCCGTAGAGCTTCCCGGCGGCGTTGTCCCGGACGGCGCAGGTGTTGATGATCACCACGTCGGCCTCGGCTCCGGCCTCGGCGCGGATGTAGCCAGCGCTCTCCAGGGATCCGGACAGACGCTCGGAGTCGTGGACGTTCATCTGGCAGCCGAAGGTGCGCACTTCGTAGGATCGCTGGCGCCCGTCATCGTCGACGGCCGCCGACGACGCGCTGATGATCGTCGGTTCACTGCGGGGGATAGTCATGATGCTCCCATTGTACGAGCGTCGCCGAGAGCAGATCGCGTGCGAACCGTCAGTCGGAATCCACGAACCGGACGCCGGAGACGCCCCCGCCGAACGAGGCTTCCCGCAGCGCCGTCTTCGCCGCGTTCATGGCGACCGATCCCCCGTACCCGCGGCGCGACAGCTGCCCGACCAACCGGCGGAGCGCCGCGTCGGGGTCGAGGCGTCCCATCGAACGCGCTTTGGTCCGGGCGAACTCCAGTGCCCGCTCCGCATCGTCGTCGGGCAGCTCGTCGAGCGCGGCGTCGATGACGTCACGAGGAATGCCCCGCTGCGCGAGCGCTCGAGACAGCGCGACCCGCCCCTGGCCCTTGCGTTCGACGCCGGACGTGACGAGGAGCTCGGCGAGCACGGCGTCGTCGAGGTATCCGCGCCGTACGAAGTCGTCGACCACGTCTTCGACGGCGTCCGTCGCAAGCCCGTGCCCTTTCAACACCAGCCGGGCCTCGGAGACGGACAGCGACCGCGTGCGGAGCTTCCGCACCAACGATTCCTCCGCCGTCGCTCGGATCTCCGCCGCCGAGGGGCCGTTCTCCGCGCTCTCGCCCCCTCCGGGCGATCGGGACGCATCGCCGACGGCGCGCAATGTGGTGGTCTTCCCGCCTCGGGAAGCGGCCCGCGCCGCGGCACCCCGGGCGGGGTGCCTCGCGCTGGGAGAACCGTCGTCGACCGACGGGGACCCTGCCGACGCGGGCTCGTGCCACGTCGAGCGCCAGAGTCCCGCCCCGTCCGCGGGCGGCCCCGACCGCGCAGGCGGCGCGGACGACGACTCGTCTGCACCGCCTGCGGCCGGATGCTCCGCACGCGTGGGTCCGCCGAAGAGAGGGATGATGGGGGCGATCCGCTCGGAATCGCCCCCACGCTGGTCACTCATCAGGCCGGGCGACGCTCGGCCAGCTCATCAGCTCCCGGAGCCGCGGCCGGGCCGCCGATACCGAGCTTCTGCTTGATCTGACTCTCGATCGCCAGGGCGATGTCGGCGTTGTTGAGCAGGAACGTGCGCGCGTTCTCCTTGCCCTGGCCCAGCTGGTCGCCGTCGTAGGTGTACCACGATCCCGACTTCTTGACGATGCCGTGCTCGACGCCGAAGTCGATCAGGCTGCCCTCGCGGGAGATGCCGACGCCGTAGAGGATGTCGAACTCCGCCTGCTTGAAGGGCGGGGCCATCTTGTTCTTGACGATCTTGACGCGGGTGCGGTTACCCACGGCGTCCGTGCCGTCCTTGAGCGTCTCGATGCGGCGGATGTCCATACGCACGGAGGCGTAGAACTTCAGCGCCTTACCACCGGCAGTGGTCTCCGGGGAGCCGAAGAACACGCCGATCTTCTCGCGCAGCTGGTTGATGAAGATCATCGTCGTGTTCGTCTGGTTCAGACCACCGGTGAGCTTCCGCAGCGCCTGCGACATGAGGCGGGCCTGGAGACCCACGTGGGAGTCTCCCATCTCGCCCTCGATCTCCGCACGCGGCACCAGGGCCGCCACCGAGTCGACGACGATGAGGTCGATGGCACCGGAGCGCACGAGCATGTCGGCGATCTCGAGAGCCTGCTCACCCGTGTCGGGCTGCGAGACGAGAAGGGCGTCGATGTCGACGCCGAGCTTCGCGGCGTAGTCGGGGTCGAGCGCGTGCTCCGCGTCGATGAATGCCGCGATACCGCCGGCCCGCTGGGCGTTGGCGATGGCGTGCAGCGTCAGCGTCGTCTTACCCGAGGACTCCGGGCCGTAGATCTCGACGATGCGGCCACGCGGCAGACCTCCCACGCCGAGGGCGACGTCAAGGGCGATGGAGCCGGTGGGGATGACGGCCACAGGGGCACGCTCATCGCTGCCCAGCCGCATGACCGAGCCCTTTCCGAACTGGCGGTCGATCTGGGCGAGGGCGGTCTCGAGGGACTTCTCGCGGTCGGCGGGTGATGGCATGGTGTGCTCCTTCTGCGCGTGTGCTGCCGCCTGTAGGCTGTCGCGGCTCTTCCGGCGGAAGGAACTCTCCGACAAGGCGTATGGCTTTTCAGCCTGGACCTCACGGTACGGCGGGCCTCCGACATTGCGTCGAGGAGCCGCGGATCGTGGGGACCAGAACCGTCTGACCACTTGTGCAGAAGACTACGCCTGGTTCGAACAGATTTTCGACAACACGCCGGTCCGGCGTGTCGGACTTCCGCACACCCGGGAAGCCGCCGTCACCGGCCGCGCGGCTCCAGACGCCCCACGCCGTGGCGACGGGATTCGGGGACATCCATGTCGGCGCAGAGCGCGAGCCAGATGTCGCGCGGAGGTACCCCGGCTTCGAGAGCCTCGAGCGCCGTTCGTCCCCCCATGCCGGAGAGCACGAGGTCATTCACCAGAGAAGAGGCTCGGGTATGGAACTCGGCGTCGACGGCGCGCAGGAACTCACTGCGTCGCATAAGGGTGATCTCCGCGTGTCAGCGGAGCGAGAGCTCGGGCTCCACGGACGCGACCAGGTCGTCCGGAACGACGTCCGGGAAGACCTGGATGCCTTCGAGCACCGAAATGCGGTCCCCGACCTCGCGCATGATCGTGGAGATGGGGACGTCGAGCGCCTCTGCCACCGAGGCGAGGATCTCGCTCGAGGCCTCCTTCTGTCCGCGCTCGACCTCACTGAGATAACCGAGAGCGACGGATGCCTTGCTCGCGACCTGCCGGAGCGTCCGCCCCTTCTGCAGACGGAAGTCCCTCAGCACGTCGCCGATCTCCTGTCGTACAAGAATCATCGGAACCTCCTCCGCAGTTCGTGAATCGAGGTCTCCCTCGAAGAGACGGCCAGTCTAGTCCTCCTGGCTTGCACAGAATCTACCCTTGCACTCTGTGGTTTAAATGTGAGCACATCCGTATCAACATGACGCGGGGAGTCGCTATTCCCGCAGCGCAGCGGCCAGCACATCGAGGACTGCCGCGACCGCCTGCGCTCGCACCGCGTCGCGGTCCCCCTCGAAGTGGAACGGTCGGGTCCGGCTCACCGTCGGGGTGACCACGCCGATGTGGACGGTGCCCACGGGCTGCCCATCCGGGGACTCCGGGCCCGCGATCCCCGTGGTGGACACCCCGACATCGGCGGGGAGACCATCCACCGCGACGGCGTCGCGCACTCCGGCAGCCATCTGCCGCGCGACCTCCGGGTGCACCGGCCCGTATCGCTCCAGCAGGTCGGTGTCGACGTCGAGCAGCGTGTGCTTGACGGGGGTGGCGTAGGCGACGATGCCGCCGAGGAGCACCGCGGAGGCGCCGGGAACCGCGACGAGCGCCGCGCACACCGCACCGCCGGTGAGCGACTCCGCGACACCGAGGGTCCAGCCGCGCTCACGCAGAGCTTCCAGAGCCTCGGCCGGCGTCGTGCCGCTCATCGGCTCTGACGCGCGCCGCGCACCTGCGCGACGATGTAGTCGATCCCGCTGACGACGGTGAGCACGAGCACGATGACCATGAGGACGGTCGTCACGACGGTCCACGGGCCGAGCCCGATGAACACGTGCAGCGGCAGGAGAGCCCAGCCGAGGGCGACGCCCTGGAAGGCCGTCTTGATCTTGCCCATCCAGGCGGCCGCGACAACGTGCTCGCTCGCGACGACCAGCCGGTGGATGGTGATCCCCCACTCGCGGACGAGGATGATCACGACGATCCACCAGGAGACCTCGCCCAGGATCGCCAACCCGACGAATCCGGCGCCGGTGAGGAGCTTGTCCGCGATCGGATCCCAGAGCTTGCCGAAGTCGCTGACGATGTCGTAGCGACGTGCGAGGTAGCCGTCGACCCAGTCGGTCGAGATGGCGACGATGAAGAGGACGGCGGCGATCCAGCGCACGGTGAGATCGGCGAGGCCGTACGCCCCGCCGACGAGCAGGAGGACGAAGAACACCACGGCGAGCGGGATGCGCACCACCGTGATGGCGTTGGGGAGCTGCCGAGGGATCGCCATCAATCGCGTCCCGTCAGGCCCCAGGCGTCTTCGTCGCCCTCCGCTTCGACGACCGGCAGGCCGTCGTACTGCGCCTCCAACGGGTCCCGTTCGGCCGGCGGCACCGCTGCGGCGGCGGGCGCAGCCGGAGCCGCAGGAGCCGACGGAACGTCTTCGCCGCGGAGCTTCGCCATGACCTGCGGCAACTGCTCGGGGGTCGCGAGCACATCGCGCGCCTTCGAGCCCTCCGAGGGACCGACGACCTCGCGCGACTCGAGGAGATCCATGAGGCGTCCGGCCTTGGCGAAGCCGACCCGCAGCTTGCGCTGCAGCATCGACGTCGATCCGAACTGCGAGGAGACGATGAGCTCGGCCGCCGCGAGCAGGAGCTCGAGGTCGTCGCCGATGTCCTCGTCGACCTCCTTCTTCTTCGCCGGCTCCATCGCCTCCTGGACGTCGGCACGGTACTCGGGACGCGCCTGACGCGTGACGTGCTTGACGACCGCGTCGATCTCCTTCTCGTCGACCCACGCACCCTGCAGTCGGAACGGCTTCGACGAGCCCATGGGCGAGAAGAGCGCATCACCCTGTCCGATGAGCTTGTCGGCGCCGGGGCTGTCGAGGATCACGCGGCTGTCGGTGACGCTCGTGACCGCGAACGCGAGACGGGACGGCACGTTCGCCTTGATGAGGCCGGTGACGACGTCGACGCTCGGGCGCTGCGTGGCGAGCACCAGGTGGATGCCGGAGGCGCGGGCGAGCTGCGTGATGCGGACGATCGAGTCCTCGACGTCGCGCGGGGCGACCATCATGAGGTCCGCGAGCTCGTCGACCACGACGAGGAGGTACGGGTACGGCTTGAGCACCCGTTCGCTGCCCGGGGGCACCTCCACCTCCCCCGAACGCACGGCGCGGTTGAAGTCGTCGATGTGGCGGAAGCCGAACGACGCGAGGTCGTCGTACCGCATGTCCATCTCCTTCACGACCCACTGCAGCGCCTCGGCGGCCTTCTTCGGGTTCGTGATGATGGGGGTGATCAGGTGCGGGACACCGGCGTAGCTCGTCAGCTCCACACGCTTCGGGTCGATGAGGACCATGCGCACGTCGGACGGGCGCGCCCGCATGAGCAGGCTGGTGATCATCGAGTTCACGAAGCTGGACTTACCGGACCCCGTCGAGCCCGCCACCAGGAGGTGCGGCATCTTCGCGAGGTTGGCGACGACGAAGTTGCCGCCGACGTCCTTGCCGACGCCGATCGTGAGCGGGTGCGTGCTCTTCTGCGCGGCCGCCGACCGCAGCACGTCGCCGAGGGCGACCGTCTCGCGGTCGGTGTTCGGGATCTCGATGCCGATCGCGCTCTTGCCGGGGATCGGCGAGAGGATGCGCACGTCGTTGGAGGCGACCGCATAGGCGAAGTTGTTGCTGAGCTGCAGTATCTTCTCGACCTTGACGCCGTGGCCGACCTCGACCTCGTACTGCGTGACCGTCGGACCGCGGGAGAAGCCGGTGACCTTGGCGTCGACCTTGAACTGGTCGAGGACGCTGGTGATCTGCTCGACGATGCGGTCGTTCGCCTCCGAGCGGGCCACCGAGGGCGGTCCCTCGGACAGCACACCCGGCGACGGGAGGATGTAGGGGGCCACGGGGGCCTGCGGACCGCGGTCGCCGGGGCCCTCGGTGCCGAAGCCGTCCAGTCCGGGCAGCTCCGGCATCTCGCCGGTGTCCGACTCGTCGTCCAGCAGCGCGGTTGTCTGCTGCTCCGCGAGCGCGTCGGTCACGGAGCGCACGTCGCTGAGCACCTCGGTCGCCGCGTCGTACGGGTTCGCCACCGTCACGGCCTGGTCGTATGCGGGGGTGGCCTCCGTGGTCGACAGGAGCGCGGTGATGTCGTCGGACGCGAGCGTGCCCTCGTCGGGGTCTTCCTCGCGACCGGTCTTGTTGCGTCGCCACCAGGGCAGTACGTCCGGGTCGTCGACCTTGTCGGCCTCGTCGACCGCGGCCGAGGAGTCCTTCGCCGGCTTCTCCGGGCGCTCGGCGTCGAACATCCACGCGTAGAGGTCTCCCAGGCGCGCACCGATGCGGTTCGGCGGGGTCTTCGTGAGGATGAGGATGCTGAGGGCGGCGAGCAGCCCGAGGATGATGTAGGCCGGGATGTCGGTCAGGTACGTCAGGGGCTGGCCCACGAGCCACCCGAGCAGGCCACCGGACTCGCTCAGCGCCGGCATGCCCTGGTTCGGGTGGGGACGAGGGCCGGCGACGTGGAAGATCCCCGCCAGAGCGAGCACGAACATCCCGAAGCCGATACCGATGCGCCCGTTGTCGTGCACGGACGACGGATGCCGGAACAGCCATCCCGCCAGGAGGAGCAGCAGCACCGGCATGATGAAGGCCACCCGACCGACGAAGAGCCCCACCGAGTAGGCGCTGATGTTCGCGGCGACCTCGTTGCCGATGAAGAACCACTCGTTGACGGCACCGAGCGCCGCCAGGATCACCAGCAGGAACGGGAATCCGTCCCTGCGGTCGTCCTTCTGCAGCGTCTCCGGCCCGAAGGCCCGGAAGAGTCCGCCGACGCCGTGCGCGAGCCCGTTCCATGCGCGCGCGGCGACGGGCGGCTTGTCCGCCTCGTCGATGTACTTCTTGGGTGCGGGCTGCGCCTTCGGAGCCGCCTGCCGCTTGGGGCGCGACGGGGCGCTCGTCGAGGCGCGCTCGGTCTTGGTGCTGCTCCTGGCCATGCCTCCACGGTACGACCCGCGACCGACATCTCCGCGTCACCACGCGGAACTCGACGATCACGGCGCGCGACGGCACGCCGTGATCGGAGGGTCAGGCCTCGATGACGAGAGGGACGATCATCGGGCGCCGACGCAGCTTCTGGTTCACCCAGCGGCCGATCGTCCGACGGACGACCTGCGACAGCGCGTGCGTGTCGCGCACACCGTTGCCGGACGCCTCCTTCAGCGCGGCGACGATCTTCGGAGCGACGTCGTCAAACACGGCGTCGTCCTCGGCGACGCCGCGCGCGTGGATCTCCGGCCCCGAGATGATGCGCCCGGTCGCGGCATCCACGACGACGATGACCGAGATGAACCCCTCCTCGCCGAGGATGCGGCGGTCCTTGAGATCGGCATCGGTGATCTCGCCGACGGTCGAGCCGTCGACGTAGACGAACCCGAGGTCGAGCTGCCCGGCCACCCGGGCGACGCCGTCTTTCAGGTCGATGACGGTGCCGTTGGAGGCGATGATCGTGTTCTGCTCGGGGATCCCGGTGTCCTGGGCGAGCTTGGCGTTGGCGATCAGGTGCCGGTACTCCCCGTGGACAGGGAGGACGTTCTTCGGCTTGAGGATGTTGTAGCAGTAGAGCAGCTCGCCGGCCGCGGCGTGCCCCGACACGTGCACCCGCGCGTTGGCCTTGTGCACGACGTTCGCGCCCAGCTTCGTGAGCCCGTCGATGACGCGGTAGACGGCGTTCTCGTTGCCCGGGATGAGGCTCGACGCCAGGATCACGGTGTCGCCCTCGCTGACCTCGATGGCGTGGTCCATGTTGGCCATGCGGCTCAGCACGGCCATCGGCTCGCCCTGAGAACCGGTCGACATGTAGACGATCTGCTCGTCCGGGAGGTCGCGTGCCTTCTTGAAGTCGATCAGGACGCCCGCCGGCACCTTGAGGTAGCCGAGCTGCTCCGCGATCGTCATGTTGCGGACCATGCTGCGGCCGAGGAACGCGACCCGACGCCCGTGCGCGTGCGCGGCGTCGATCACCTGCTGCACGCGGTGCACGTGGCTGGAGAAGCTCGCGACGATCACGCGGCGCGGAGCCTTGCCGATGACCTGGTCGAGGACCGGGCCGATGGAGCGCTCCGTGGGCGTGAAGCCGGGGACGTCGGCGTTGGTGGAGTCGACGAGGAAGAGGTCGACGCCCTCCTCCCCCAGGCGCGAGAACGCGCGCAGATCGGTGATGCGGCCGTCCAGGGGCAGCTGGTCCATCTTGAAGTCGCCGGTGGCGAGGGCCATGCCCGCGGGGGTGCGGATCGCGACGGCCAGCGCGTCCGGGATGGAGTGGTTCACCGCGACGAACTCGAGGTCGAACGGCCCGACCTTCTCGTGCTGGCCTTCCTTCACGGTCAGGGTGAAGGCCTTGATGCGGTGCTCCTTCAGCTTCGCCTCGACGAGGGCGAGCGTCAGTCCGGAGCCGATCAGCGGGATGTCGCTCTTCAGCCGCAGCAGGTACGGAACCGCCCCGATGTGGTCCTCGTGCCCGTGCGTCAGCACCACGCCCACGATGTCGTCGAGACGGTCACGGATCGGCTCGAAGTCCGGGAGGATGAGGTCGACGCCGGGCTGGTGCTCCTCCGGGAAGAGCACCCCGCAGTCCACGATGAGGATCTTGCCCGCGTACTCGAACACGGTCATGTTGCGACCGATCTCCCCCAGGCCGCCGATCGGGATGACCCGGAGCGTCCCTTCGTCGAGAGCGGACGGTTCGGCCAGGGGAATGGACATGCTGTCTCCTCAGTCGGACACTCCACGCGTCCGTTCGTTCATGGTGACGCGGCTCAGCGCGTCGTGCCGTGCACCTTCGGCAGGGCGCCGCCCGCGGCCGCGTTGCGGTCGGGCCGGAAGTTCGAGAAGTCCGCCCCCGGCACGCCGCTGACGAGATCGAGCTCGTCCTCGATGAGGGCGGCCTCCCACTCCTCCGGGCCGACGAGGGGAAGGCGGACACGCGGACTGGAGATGCGGCCCAGCCCGTGCAGGATGTACTTCGCGGCGACCGTGCCGGGGACGTGCGTCATGACGGCCCGGACCAGCGGCTCCAGTCGCTTGTGCTCGGCGGTCGCGGTGGCGAGGTCGCCCCGGTTCACCGCGTCGATGATGGTCCGGTACGGAGCGGCGGCGACGTTCGCCGTCACGCCGATGAGGCCGGTCGCGCCGATCGACAGGTGCGGCAGCACGTTCGCGTCGTCACCGGAGAAGTACATGAGGTCGGTCTGGTTGAGCACACGGCTCACCTCGGAGAAGTCGCCCTTCGCATCCTTCACGGCGAGGATGTTCGGGTGCTTGGCGAGCCGGAGGATCGTCTCGTACTTGATCGGGACACCGGTCCGCCCGGGGATGTCGTACAGGATGACCGGCAGGTCGGTCGCATCGGCGACGAGCCGGAAGTGCGTGAGGATGCCCGCCTGCGTCGGCTTGTTGTAGTACGGCGTGACGATCATGATGCCGTCGGCGCCGGCCTTCTCGCTGGCCTTGTACAGCTCGATCGCATGCGCGGTCTCGTTCGATCCGCCACCCGTGATGATCTTCGCGCGTCCCGACGAGACGGACTTGCCGACCTCGACGAGCTTGAGCTTCTCCGGGTCCGTCAGAGTCGAGGTCTCGCCGGTCGTTCCCGTCACGACGATGCCGTCCGCGCCTGCGGTGATCACGTCATCGATGTGCTTCTCGACGGCGGGCCAGTCGACTTCGCCGTCGGCCGTCATCGGAGTGACGAGCGCGACGAGAACCTGTCCGAAGGGGTTGCCCGAGTGCGTCATGCGTCCAGCGTATCGGGTCGGATGCCGCTGTCGCGGACGCGTCCGGTCCTCCTCCCCTGTCGGTCGTAGGCTCGCACCATGGGTTGGATCACGCACGCCTCACGCACGACCTACGAGAACGCCTGGATCCGCGTCCGCGAGGACGACGTCACCGGACCGGGTGGCCGGGGCGTCTACGGCGTCATGACGGTGCGGAACCCGGCGGTGTTCATCGTCGCGATGGACGCCGACGACCGGGTCTGCCTGGTCACCGTCGATCGCTACACGATCGGCCCGTCCGTCGAGGTGCCCGCCGGCGGCACCGACGGCGAGGACCCGCGTGCCGCCGCGGAACGCGAGCTCCTCGAGGAGTCCGGGTACCGGGCGCTCCGGTGGGAGCATCTGGGTACGACGCACGCGCTCGACGGCGTCGCGGAGGCCACGGAGCACGTCTTCCTGGCCCGGGAGATCGAGCGCGTCGACGATGCGGTCGACAGCCGCGCGGAGGAGGGCATCGACACCGTGGAGTGGGTGGCGTTCAGCGAGGTCCTGCGGATGATCGCCGACGGCCGCATCACGGACGGCGAGACGATCGCCGCCATCGCCCTCGCCGGGATCCGTCTCGGGAGGTTCCGCTGACGGCGGGTCAGACCCGACCCCGACGGGCGACCGCCGCGGTGAGGGATCGGGGCAGCACCTTCGTCGCGGCAACGACGGCCTTGTAACGCACGGAGGGGATGGACACGGCCTTGCCGCGCGCCGCGTCGCGAAGCCCCTCGCGCACGACGTCTCGGGCATCAAGCCACAGGAAGGTCGGCACGCCCTCCTCGCCGACCGCGAGACCCATCCGCTCGTGGAAGGACGTGTGCGTGAAACCGGGACAGAGTGCCGTCACGCTCACGCCGTCCGGGCCGTAGGCCGTGTTCGCCCACCGGCTGAAGTCGATGAGCCAGGCCTTGCAGGCGGAGTACGTCGACCGCGAGATGAAACCGGCCACCGAGGCGACGTTGATAATCCGACCGCCCCGCCCCCGCATGGTCTGCAGGGCCGCGTGCATCAGGCGCATGGAGGCCTCGACGTGCACACGCAGATGCCGCACCTCGTCCTCGATGTCGTTGTCGGCGAACTGCAACGGCAATCCGAACCCGGCGTTGTTCACGAGCAGGTCGATCGGATCGTCCCGATCACGGAGCCGAGCCGCGACGAGCTCGACGCCGACCTCCTCGGACAGATCAGCCGGGAGCACCTCGACAGCCACTCCCCACTCGCCGCGCAACTCCCCCGCGAGAGCCGAGAGCGACTCCTCCGAGCGGGCCACGAGCACGAGGTCGGCGCGTCGACGAGCCAGCTGACGAGCGAACTCGGCGCCCAGCCCCGCGCTGGCTCCGGTGATCAGTGCGGTGGGCATCAGCGCTCGTACCTCAGGAAGCGATACCGGACGCCGGTGCGGGACGTCTGCCAGTCCCCCTCGTCCACCACGCGCCACCCGGTCTTAGGCGGAGCGAACGTGTCGCCGTCGACCGTGAGGTCGAGCTCCGTGACCTCGAGCCGGTCGGCGTCCGCGATCACCTGACGGAAGATCTCCGCACCGCCGATGATCCACACCTTCTCCTGGCCGCGCACGGCCTCGGACACCGTGGACGCACGGCGGGCGCCCTCCGCCGTCCAGTCCTGCTGGCGGGTCACGACGATGTTGTCGCGACCGGGCAGGGGGCGGAATCGCTCGGGCAGCGAATCCCAGGTCTTGCGTCCCATGACGACCGGAGCGCCCTGCGTGGTCTCCTTGAAGTGCGCCAGATCCTCCGGCACGTACCAGGGCATGCCGCCCTCGGCGCCGATCACGCCTCCGGCGGCCTCGGCCCAGATGAGCCCCACCCAGGTCATACCGCCACCGCCGCCCTGATCGGTGCGTGGTGCTGGTAGTCCTCGACGACGAAGTCCTCGAACCGGTAGTCGAAGATCGACTCCGGCTTCCGCGCGAAGCGCAGCGTCGGGTACGGGTAGGCCTCTCGCGTGAGCTGCTCGCGCACCTGCTCGACGTGGTTGTCGTAGACGTGGCAGTCCCCGCCGGTCCACACGAAGTCGCCGGGCTCCAGCCCCACCTGCTGCGCGATCATCATCGTCAGCAGCGCGTAGGAGGCGATGTTGAAGGGGACGCCGAGGAACATGTCGGCGCTGCGCTGGTAGAGCTGGCAGGAGAGCTTTCCGTCGGCGACGTAGAACTGGAACAGTGCGTGGCACGGTGCGAGGGCCATGTCCGGGATGTCCGCGGGATTCCAGGCGGAGACGAGCAGGCGCCGCGAGTCGGGTGAGCGCCGGATCTGCTCGATGACCTCGGTCAGCTGATCGATGCTGCCGCCGTCGGGAGTCGGCCAGGACCGCCACTGGACGCCGTACACCGGGCCGAGGTCGCCGTCCTCGTCCGCCCACTCGTCCCAGATCGAGACGCCGTTCTCCTGAAGCCACCGGACGTTGGAGTCGCCACGCAGAAACCAGAGCAGCTCGTACGCGATGGACTTGAAGTGGACGCGCTTCGTGGTGATGAGGGGGAAGCCCTGCGCGAGATCGAAGCGGATCTGCCGCCCGAACACGCTCGTGGTCCCGGTCCCGGTGCGATCGCTCTTGTGCGTGCCCGTCTCGAGCACGTCGCGGAGCAGGTCTTCGTACGGAGTCGGGACAGCGGCGCTCATGGTTGTCAGGATACCCGCCCCGCTCCCGGCGGGGGCGGTGGCCGTGACGCGATCCGCACGTCACGGACCGAAACATCGCGACGCTTCTGCGATCACGGCTCTAGCCTCGAGGGATGTCCCCCGCGCTCGCTTTCGCCGCCCTGGCCGCGTTTCTGGTGCTCGCCACCGTGGTCGGGCTCGTGCTCCGCGGGAGAGAGGGTCGCCGCCGCGACGGCGGCGACCTGCGGTTCGATCCCGCTGATGCGGAGGACGCGGTGCTGGGGGCCACGGCGACGCTCGTGCAGTTCAGCACGGAGACCTGCGCCCGCTGCCCCCAGGTGCGTCGTCTTCTCGGCACATTTGCGTCCGAGGACGCCGGCCTCGCGCACATCGAGGTCGATCTCACGCACCGCCCGGATCTCTCGGCGCGCTACCGTGTGCTGCAGACACCGACCACCTTCGTGCTCGACGCCACCGGGCGCGTCAGGGCCCGGTTCGCGGGCATACCCGCTCGCGAGAGCCTGACCCACGCCCTCGCCGCCGTCTGAGACCCCGTCTGGAGCAGATGATGAACCCTCCCCCCGGAATCGATCCGCGCGGGCCCCGCTTCGCCGCCGGGATCACCGCACTCCTGCTCGCCGTCGCGACGTTCCTGGCCCTCATCGGGATCTCCACCGCGCGGACCACCGATGGCTGGTTCGCGCTCACGGCGTCGTCGGAGTTCGCGTTCATCGGAGGAGGCGGGTGGGCGGTCTCGGCCGCGGGGCCGGTCGCGCGTGTCCTCGACCCGGGCTTCCTCCTCGCCACACTGATCGCGCTCCTGTTCCTCTGGGGCGTCGTCTCTCCCGCCACCGCCCCGTGGGGCGTCCTCTACCGCCGCCTCGTCCGTCCGCGCCTCGCGCCGCCCGCAGAGCTGGAGGATCCGCGTCCCCCGCGGTTCGCCCAGGGCGTTGGTCTCGTCGTCGTGGGATTCGGCCTCCTGCTCCACCTCGCCGGGGTGCCGTGGGCCCTTCCGATCGCCACCGGCGCCGCGTTCCTCGCTGCCTTCCTCAACGCCGTGTTCGGACTGTGCCTCGGGTGCCAGCTCTACCTCCTGCTGCAGCGCGTCGGGCTCACCGGCCGACCGCGCCGCGCCGCCTGACGCCGGTTCCCGAAGGCCCGGTCGCTCGGTAGGCTGACGAGCAAGCGACGCCGCTCCCCCGGTGGCGTCAGAACCGGAGGAACCATGCCCGTCACCAGTGAAGCCGCCGCCACCTGGACCGGATCGCTCACGGAGGGTTCCGGCACGGTCGCCTTCTCCTCCTCGCATCTGGGGACGTTCCCGATCGACTGGAAGTCCCGCAGCGAGGGCAGCGAGACGACCACGACGCCGGAGGAGCTCATCGCCGCGGCCCATGCCTCCTGCTTCAGCATGGCGCTCTCGCACGCGCTCACCGAGAACGGCACGCCCCCGGAGCGCGTCGACACCAGCGCCTCGGTCACCTTCAAGCCGGGCGTCGGCATCACCGGCAGCCACCTCAACGTCAACGCGACCGTGCCGGGTCTGACCGCGGAGAAGTTCCAGGAGATCGCCGAGGGCGCGAAGACCGGTTGCCCGGTGTCCCAGGCTCTCGCGGGCATCGAGATCACGCTCGAGGCGACTCTCGCCTGAGCCGCGTGGACCTCAGGCGCGGGAGAGGCTGATCGCCTGTCGGATGCTCGCCCTGGCGTCCTTGCGGCGTCCCGCCGCGTCCTGCACGACGCCGAGGCGATAGCGCGCCCGCCAGTCGGTGGGCGCCGCCTCCGCCTCCGCCGTGTAGCGCGCGACGAGCGCGTCGGCATCCTTGCGGGCGATGCGTCCGCTGGGCGTGAGCTCGGTCTCCACGGGCGGCATGCCGCCCTCGGCGTCGAGCAGGCGTCCCAGACGGTCGGCACCGAACCCGAAGAGCATCTCGCGCACCAGCGCCCACCCGCCCACGGGTGCGAGCACGAGGAGCGTGATGCCCATCCCGATGGAGACAGGCGTGCCCACGGCGAGGAACATGACGGCGAGCCAGCCCGCCACCACGAGGTAGAGCAGGAGGGCCGCGGCCATCAGCCCGACCCCGATCCGCGACATCACGAGCGGATGCCGATGTCGAGCATGTTCTCCAGGCCCACCACGACGCCGGTGGCGGTGGCCGCATAGGGCACGGCCAGGCGAATCCCCGGCGCATACGCCAGGCCCGGGTCGGTGGTGTCATGCGTGAAGGTCAGCGACTCCCCCGGACCGGACAGGATCACCTCCTGCTTGGCGATCACCCCGGGGCGGCGGAGCGAGTGGATGGGCACGCTGCCGACCTGCTGACCTCGGGCGCGCTGATCGGCATGCGGCGCACTCACCGGACCCTGCGTCGCGCGCGCGGCGGCGATGAGCTCCGCCGTGCGGACGGCAGTCCCGCTGGGCGAGTCCACCTTCGTCTCCCGGTGTGCCTCGACGATCTCGACCGAGCCGAAGTAGGGCGCGGCGGCCGCCGCGAGGGCCGAGCCGAGAACGGAGCCGAGGGAGAAGTTCGGGATGAACACCGCTCCCGTGTCGGCGGCTTCGACGAGCGGCCGGACGAGGGCGATCCGCTCCGCCGACCAGCCGGAGGTGGCCACGAGGATGTTGAGCCCGTGCTCCACGGCCGTGCGCACCACGTCGATGCTGACCTGCGGGGTTGAGGCATCGATCACGAGGTCGGCGCCCGCGAGCTCCGAAAGGTCGCTCGCCGACGTCAGGACCCGGCTCACCTCGAAGCCCTCGAGCTCCTCGATCACCGCAGCGATGATCGTCCCGAGCTTTCCGGTCCCGCCGACGAGGGCTACCTTCGTGGTCATGCGTCCAGTCTATTTCCGGGCGTCGGCCGGGGGTCGCGGCGCGCGGAGGCGTCGATCAGACCAGCAGCGCGTCCGGGATGCCCGTCCGCAGCTCCATCGGAAGATGGCCGGTGTCGTTGTGCGTGAGCAGGGTCCATGGCCGTCCCTGCTTCTGCGCGATCACCGTCAACCCGCAGTGCGACTGGTTCAGGGTCATCCAGCGCCAGTCCGGTGCGGCGAGCACCTCGCGCACGAACCACGAGATCACGAAGTTGTGGGTGATGAGCACCTCGTGCACGTCGCCGGTCTTCCGCACGAGGAACTCGTTGACGGCATCGGACATCTGCGCGCGGCCCGCCTCGATCTCCGCCTCGGTCACGGAGCCGAAGAAGGGCTCGAACACGGCCGGCGTCTCCTCCGTCATCCCCGTCGGCACGCAGTCGAAGAGCAGAGCGGAGGGCTCCGGATCCACGGACGGGAGTCGGCCGGCGATCGCTCGCGCCGTCTCCGCGGCGCGGAGGAGCGGCGAATGCCAGACGGCGTCGAGCGGGAGGCCGGACAGGCGATCCGCGATGAGCTCCGCCTGCCGCTGACCGCGCGGGGAGAGGGGTCCGTCGGCGAGGCCGTGCTCGGCATCCTGATGTTCACCGTGTCTGACCAGATATATGTAGTGCGTCACAACTCGCTCGCTCGCCTCGTCGCCAGCATCCGCCGGTCTTCCTCTTCCACCCTATGTCACGGGCGCCGCGAGCTCAGGCGCCCGCGCGGGTGAGGTCGGCGACCTGTACCCGGGACAGCGTCACGCCCGCGCCCTGCATGAGCTCGTCGACGTGGTCGGTCGCGAACGTGTTCACGATCGGCGCGGCGACCGTGCGCTGCGCGAGCAGCCACGCGATGGACACGGCCGCGACAGGCACGGCAAGCTCCGCCGCGACCTGATCCAGCGCACGCAGCACCTTGGTCCCTCGGCGGTTGAGGTGACCCCGGAGCTGCTCGCCGCGGACGCCTCGTGACGCGACCGCCTTCGTCCGGTGACGGCCGGACAGGAATCCGTGCTCCAGCGCGTGGGACGGCGTCACGGCGAGGTTCTGCGCGCCGGCGACGAGCCGCAGGTCGCCCTCGAACGGCTGCCGACGGACGAGGTTGTACGGCGTGTCGATGACCGTGATGCGCGGATATCCCGCCGACGCGAGGATCCGCGCCTCGACGAGCCTCTCCGGCGTGAAGCCGTACGCGCCGAGCGCCCCGATCTTCCCCGCCTCGACGAGCCACTCGACCGTGGCCAGGGTGTCTTCGAGGTTGGTCGTCGCATCCAGCGTGGCGTCCAGGTACAGCACGTCGATGCGCTCGACGCCGAGCCGGGTCAGCGACCCCTCGACGGCACGGACGAGGTTGACCGATCCCAGGCCGGGGTTGTCGGCGTGCGCTCCGATGCGCACGCTCAGGACCACCCGCTCGCGCTGGTCCCGCGACCGCAGCCACTGCCCGAGGATATGCTCGCTCCGCCCGCCGGAGAACCCGTCCGCGGTATGGATGGCGTTGCCGCCGAACTCCACGTAGCGGTCGAGGATGCCGTGGCTCGTCTCGAGATCGACGTTCCATCCGAACTCCGCGGCGCCGAGCATCAGCGGGAACGTCTCGTACCCGGTCTCGCCGAGGGCGGCGCGGATGGACTCCCCCACGCCGGGCCCGACGATCGGGATGGGGGCGGACGGGTGGTCCTCGTGCTCCTGCGGGGCGCGTTCAGCAGGTGTTCCTGCGCCTACGCTGAACAACCGCATACTCTCACCCCCGCCGTGATCGGCCGCAGCCGATCGACATCACTGCTTCGCTGGCACCCCCCGGTGCGTACTTCGAGGGTATGCGACGTGCGCGAACGTCCCGACCAATCCGGGGAACGGCGCGCAAACTTCCCATAACGTTTCGATCACGGCACAGACGACGGAACCCGGGCCCCTCCGACGGAGAGACCCGGGTTCCGTGTCATCCGTTGTCTTACTCGGCGGCGTCCTCGGCCGGAGTCTCGTCCGCAGCGGGCGCATCGTCGAGCACGGGCTCGAGCGACAGCTTGCCGCGGTCGTCGATCTTCGTGATCTTCACGAGGATCTTCTGGCCGACGGAGAGCACGTCCTCGACGTTCTCCACACGCTTGCCACCGGCGAGCTTGCGCACCTCGGTGACGTGCAGCAGACCGTCCTTGCCCGGCAGCAGCGAGATGAAGGCGCCGAAGGTGGCGATCTTCACGACGGTGCCGAGGAACTGCTCGCCGACCTCCGGGTTGGTCGGGTTGGCGATCGCGTTGACCTGGGCACGGGCGGCCTCGGCCGAGGGGCCGTCGGTCGCGCCGATGTAGACGGTGCCGTCCTCCTCGATGGAGATCTGCGCACCGGTCTCGTCCTGGATCGCGTTGATCGTCTTGCCCTTCGGGCCGATCAGCTCGCCGATCTTGTCGACCGGGATCTGGACGCTGATGACGCGTGGCGCGGTGGGTGCCATCTCGTCGGGAGCGTCGATCGCGGCGTTCAGGACGTTGAGGATCGTCAGACGAGCGTCCTTGGCCTGGGTCAGCGCGCCCGCGAGCACCGACGACGGGATGCCGTCGAGCTTCGTGTCGAGCTGGATGGCGGTGACGAACTCGCTCGTGCCGGCGACCTTGAAGTCCATGTCACCGAGCGCGTCCTCCGCACCCAGGATGTCGGTCAGCGCCGCGTACCGGGTCTCCCCGTTGACCTCGTCGGAGACGAGGCCCATCGCGATGCCGGCGACGGGGGCGCGCAGCGGCACACCCGCGTTGAGGAGCGAGAGGGTCGACGCGCAGACGGAGCCCATCGAGGTGGAGCCGTTGGAGCTCAGCGCCTCGGACACCTGACGGATCGCGTACGGGAACTCCTCGCGGCTCGGCAGAACCGGCACCAGAGCGCGCTCGGCGAGGAAGCCGTGCCCGATCTCGCGACGCTTCGGCGAACCCACGCGGCCGGTCTCACCGGTCGAGTAGGGCGGGAAGTTGTAGTGGTGCATGTAGCGCTTGCTGGTCGTGGGCGACAGCGAGTCGATCTGCTGCTCCATCTTGAGCATGTTCAGCGTGGTGACACCCATGATCTGGGTCTCGCCGCGCTGGAAGATCGCGGAGCCGTGCACGCGCGGGATGACCTGCACCTCGGCGTCGAGCGGACGGATGTCCGCCAGCCCGCGGCCGTCGATGCGGGTGCCCTCGGTGAGGATGCGACCACGCACGATCTTCTTCGTGACGGACTTGTACGCCGCGGAGAACTCCAGCGGGGCCGCAGCCGGGAGCGAGCCCGCCTCGGTGGCCTCGATGAGCTCGGCCTTGACGCGGTCCTTGATCGCGTCGTCGGCGTTCTGGCGCTCGGTCTTGTCGGCGATCTGGTAGACGTCGCTCAGCTCGGCGAACGCGCGCTCGGACACGAAGTCGTAGACCTCGTCGCTGTACGCGGGGAAGACCGGGTACACGCCCGGCTCCTTCGACGCGGTGGCGGCGAGCTCGGCCTGGGCCTTGACGAGCTGGGCGATGAACGGCTTCGAGGCCTCGAGGCCCTGGGCCACGATGGTCTCGTCGGGCTTGGTGGCGCCGGCCTTGATCAGGTTCCAGCTGCCCTCGGTCGCCTCGGCCTCGACCATCATGATCGCGACGTCCTCGGAGCCGTCGGCCTTGGTGACCACGCGGCCGGCGACGATGAGGTCGAACACGGCCTCGGAGACCTGCTCGGCGGTCGGGAACGCGACCCACTGGTCCTCGTGCTGACCGTGACCGGGGATGAACGCGAGGCGCACACCGGCGACGGGACCCGAGAACGGCAGACCCGAGATCTGGGTCGACGCGGACGCGGCGTTGATCGCGAGGGCGTCGTAGAACTCGCCCGGCGCGATCGAGAGGACCGTGATGACGATCTGGACCTCGTTGCGCAGGCCGTCGACGAACGACGGGCGCAGCGGGCGGTCGATCAGACGGCAGACCAGGATCGCCTCGGTCGAGGGACGACCCTCACGACGGAAGAACGAGCCGGGGATCTTGCCGGCGGCGTAGGAGCGCTCCTCGACGTCGACCGTCAGCGGGAAGAAGTCGAAGCCCTCACGCGGGTGCTTGCCCGCGCTCGTGGCCGACAGGAGCATGGTCTCGCCGTCCAGGTAGGCGGCGACGGCGCCCTGAGCCTGCTGCGCGAGGCGGCCGGTCTCGAAGCGGATGGTGCGGGTGCCGAAGCGGCCGTTGTCGAGAACGGCCTCGGTGGCGGTGATTTCAGGACCTTCCAAGAGGTCTCTCCTTCTTTGTTTAGACTCGCGAATCCGTGTGACGCGCGAGCGTGTTCAAAGGAGCGGAACGGAAGGGTTCGGGCGCGCGGGCATTCCCGCGAATCTCGCCTGCGCTGGCCACCAGTAGAAAGCCACCCGACCTGCGCCGAGGAACCCACCACAGGGGACCAGCTTCTCCGCCGATCGCTCCATGAGTCGATGTGAAGTTATCGGATGACCGGGGTCACCCTCGACCACACTACCAGCGTGTGCCCGAAGACCCGAGGGCTCCACGCGCGACCCGGTCCCGACACCCGACCGTCACCCGGTGTTCACCGCGCGTGCGCCGGAGCGAGAGACGGCTCGGCTGTGCTGAGCGCATGCGGATGTCAGTGATCGGATGCGGGTATCTGGGAGCGGTGCACGCCGCGGCGATGGCCTCGCTCGGTCACGATGTCGTGGGGATCGACGTGGACGAGGGCAAGGTCGCCGACCTCACCGCGGGTGCCGCGCCCTTCTTCGAGCCGGGCCTCGCCGAGCTCCTCGAGGAGGGAGTGCGGTCAGGGCGGTTGCGCTTCGCCGCGGATCCGGCGGCCGCTGCCGGGGCGGAGGTGCACTTCCTCGCGGTCGGCACCCCGCAGTCCGCCTCCGGGCCCGCAGCCGACCTCCGCTTCGTCGACGCGGCGATCGACGGGCTGCTCCCGCACCTGCGACCGGGGGCGGTGGTGGCCGGGAAGTCGACGGTGCCCGTGGGCACCGCCGCCCGTCTCGCCCGTCGGATCGCGGAGACCGGCGCGACGCTCGCCTGGAACCCCGAGTTCCTCCGGGAGGGCTGGGCCGTCCACGACACCCTCCGGCCCGACCGTCTGGTGGTCGGGGCCGAGGACACCCGGCAGGGCGTCGCCGCCGTCGACCTGCTCCGCCGCGTGTACGCCGCGGCGATCGACGCGGGCGCGCCCTTCCTCGTCACCGACCTCGCCACCGCTGAGCTCGTGAAGGGTGCCGCCAACGCGTTCCTCGCGACGAAGATCTCGTTCATCAACGCCATGGCCGAGATCGCCGAGGCGGCCGGAGCGGACGTCACCCTCCTCGCCGAAGCACTCGGACACGACTCGCGCATCGGCCGCCGCTACCTCGGCTCGGGGATCGGGTTCGGGGGCGGCTGCCTGCCCAAGGACATCCGCGCGTTCGCGGCGCGCGCCGAGGAGCTCGGACGCGGGGAGGCCGTCGGGTTCCTCCACGAGGTGGACGCCATCAACCTCCGCCGACGGGATCGGGCGGTGCGCCTCGTGGTGGATGCGCTCGGCGGCCTCGTCTTCGGGAGGAGGATCGCCGTCCTCGGCGCGGCCTTCAAGCCCTTCAGCGACGACGTCCGCGATTCCCCCGCCCTGGAGGTGGCCGTGCGGCTGCGCGGACTGGGCGCCGATGTCGTGGTGACCGACCCCGCGGCGATCGAGAACGCCCGCGCACGGCATCCGCAGCTCGGGTACGCCTCGTCCAGGGACGAGGCCCTGCGGGACGCGGATGCGGTCGTCGTCGTCACGGAGTGGGACGAGTACCGCCGGGAGCTCCATCCGCAGCACGCCGGCGGGCTCGTGCGGGGCCGCATCGTGATCGACGGGCGGAACTGTCTGGACGCCGACGCCTGGCGGGCTGCCGGCTGGACCTACCACGGGATGGGGCGACGCTGAGGCCTCGCGCCCGTCAGACCACACTGGCGTCCTGCGGCACGGTGGAGCGCCCGAGGTAGACGTAGTCGTCGTGCTTCGCCCGACGCCCGTCTCCCGCGGCGCGGCCGTGCAGTCGTCGCCACACCCACGGGAGCGCGTACTGCCGCCACCAGGCCGCTCGTCCGATCGGCTCGTTCTCGTGCAACGCCGCATCCAGCGCTCCCAGCGCATCGGCGTGCGGTACCCCGAGCACCTCCGCGACGCGATAGGCGAGCACGCGGTGCCCCCGACTGCCGAGATGCACGAGGTCCTCGCCCCAGTGCTGTCGCTCCCCCAGCGCCGGGAGCAGATCGGTGTCGATGAGGATCGCACCGGTCCGCGCAGCGACCCCGGCGAGCGCCGTGGCGAAAGCGGAGAAGCGCCGCGCGTACAGCGCCGCCGCTCGACGGGCGGGCAGGAACGGCGTGACCAGGATCACGTCGGCACCGGTCGCGCGCAGCCGCCGCACCGCGGTCTCCAGGCTCGCGGCGAGCGCGGGCACGTCGACCCGGTGCCTCACGAGATCGTTGGCACCCACCAGGACGGTGACCAGGTCGGGGCGGAGTTCGCGCGCCCGCTCCAGCTGCGGTCCGCACACGTCGGACACCCGCTTCGACCGGATCGCGAGGTTCGCGTAGTGGAGGCCTCCCCGCGCGGCGAGGAGCAGCGCGAGCCGGTCCGCCCACCCGCGGAGCGCCCCGTCGGGTCCGGGATCGCAGAGACCCTCGGTCACCGAGTCGCCGAGGGCGACGATCCGCCGCCAGCGGCGCGCGGGGGCCGGCAGGGCCGGCTCCGGCCGGACGAGGCGGCGAGCGCGCAGACGACGGTCCACGGCATGCAGCGTCCGCGCCTCCTCGAAATGATCCAGGAGCTGATCTCCGAGGTGCGCCCAGCTCCGGCCCTGCACCGCGATCCAGCCCGCCTCCCCGAACGCCCGACGCCGGCGCTCGTCTCCGGCGAGATCGGTCACGCGACGGCGGAGGTCTGCGAGGTCTCCTGGTCGGTAGAGCCACCCGTCGACGCCGGGCCGGACGAGGTCGAGCGGGCCTCCTCTGCCTGTGGCGACCACGGGGACACCGCTCGCATGGGCCTCCTGGAGTGTCTGCCCGAAGGTCTCGCTCTCCCCCGGATGCACGAAGACGTCGAAGGAGGCCAGCGCCGCCGCGAGCGCCTCCCCGTCGAGCCGCCCGAGGAAGAGGGCGTCGGGAAGCTGCTCCTGCAGCCGCTCCCTCCGGGGGCCGTCTCCGATGATGACGAGACGCGTGCAGGGGATGCCGTGCAGCGCGGCGAGATCCTCCACCTGCTTCTCGGGGGCGAGGCGTCCGACGTAGCCGATGACGGTCTCGGCTCCCCACTCGGCCCGGAGCGCGTCGCTGCGCCGCGAGGGGTGGAAGAGCTCGGCGTCGACACCCCGCCCCCAGGGCCGGATGCGGTCGATGCCGAGCCGGCTCAGCTGCTGTGCCGACTCGGTGGACGGCGCGAGCGTGAGAGTGGCCCTCCTGTGCAGTCGGGCGATGTGGGCATGGGCGATCCCGGTCGTCGCCGCGACGCGATATCTCTCCGTATAGGCGGCCACGTCGGTCTGGTACGCCGCGACCGTTCCGACACCCCCGCGTTCTGCGGCGAGCAGGCCCCGCCACCCGAGCGCGAACGGCGACGCCAGGTGGACGACGTCGGGACGGAAGCGATCGAGCTCCGCGCCGATCCTCCGAATGGTCGCCGCGCCCACCCGGACGTCCCGGTACCCCGGGAGCGGGACGCTGGGAATCGCGGTGACAGGCGCGCCGTGCAGCTCCGCCGGCATTCCGATCGCGGCCGGAGCGAGCACACAGGAGTCATGCCCTCGGCGCTCCAGGTGACGGAGGATCTGCATCACGGATCCGGTCACACCGTTCATGTGCGGAAGGAAGGACTCGGTGACGATCGCGACTCTCACACCCTCAGGATGGCGGCGCTCCCCGTCCCCGCCGAGGGGAATCGGCGTCGGGCACCGGATGTTCACCGGATGCTGGATAACGGGTCACCGGCTATCCGCGCTCTGGTTCCCGCTCACCGCCTCGGGGTCGGTCGCGACCGACGCGGCGACCCTCGCCGCTCGTCCGGCCGTGCTCTAGGCTCGGGAGCATGAGCACCGAAGAAGGCGCCGGCTCCTCCTCCGAGGACATGAAGCGCAAGTTCAAGGAAGCGCTCGAGAAGAAGAACGCGCACCACCGGCAGGGCGAGGCTCACCTCGACGGCGATTCCGCCGTGCACGCCGCCCACGCCCCGCAGACGCGGCGCGAGTTCCGACGCAAGAGCGGTTGACCGCGAGGATGCGGGAGCCGGTCTCCTGCTCCCGCATCCCCCTCCGCAGACACGAACGTGCCCCGCGCCGGAAGGCACGGGGCACGTCGCTGTCGGGCGGCCGTTCCGGTCACTCCCCGGCGAGACCGCCGAGCATGTGACCGAAGGAGCGTCCCTCACCCAGGTAGGTGGCGGGGTCGTACGGGTCGACGACCGCGGCGGCATCCCGGCGTGCGACCGCCTCGGCGAGTTCCCTCGCTCCCTTCTCGACCCGCTTCGCCAGCGGCGCGACGTCGTCCCCCGCGCCGCCCCAGTCGCTCGACGCCGCGAAGACGCCCGTCGAGACGGCCTCGGCATGCAGGTAGGCGAACAGCGGACGGATCGCGTAGTCGATCGCGAGGGAGTGCCGTGGCGTTCCCGCGTTCGCTCCGATCAGCACCGGCTTCCCGGTGAGCGCGTCCGGGTCGAGCACGT
Source organism: Microbacterium sp. LEMMJ01 (assembly GCF_002114135.1). Classification (NCBI taxonomy): domain Bacteria; kingdom Bacillati; phylum Actinomycetota; class Actinomycetes; order Micrococcales; family Microbacteriaceae; genus Microbacterium; species Microbacterium sp. LEMMJ01. The sequence continues at coordinate 263,932 of NZ_NCTV01000035.1, read as the reverse complement.
CGATGAACGACTTGAACAGCCCCGAGTAGCTCGTCGAGAAGATCGGGGTGACCGCGATCAGCGCGTCGGCCGAGACGACGGTGTTGATCGCCGTCTCGAGCGCCGGGGGCGCGAAGCCGGTGAGCATGTTGTTCGTGATGTCGTGCGCGTGGTCGCGCAGCTCGATCACGTCGACGGTGGCCTCGATGTCGCGCTCCGCGAGCGCCTTCACGGTCTCCGCGGCCAGCCGGTCGGCGAGCATCCGGGTGGACGAGGGGTTGGACAGCCCCGCCGAGACGACGGCGATGCGACGCGTGGTCATGTCAGGCCTCCTTCCGGCCGAGTCCGAAGGCGGCTCCCGCGGGCGCCGGCGTGTCCTGGTAGGGCGAGTCCCCGGTGAGGTTGTCTCCGCGGTTCGCACCGGGGCGCGCCTGCCGGGTGGGCCCGTCGCCGTACGTCGCCTGCACGCGCGCGGCGTGGGTCGGCGCGTCGGGCACCGTGGACGGGCGGTCCTTCGCGAGCTCCTTGCGGAGCACCGGCACGACCTCGGAGCCGAGGATGTCGAGCTGCTCGAGGACCGTCTTCAGCGGCAGACCCGCGTGGTCGATGAGGAACAGCTGGCGCTGGTAGTCGCCGTAGTGCTCGCGCATCGCCGCGTACCGGTCGATCACCTGCTGCGGTGATCCCACGGTCAGCGGGGTCATCTCGGTGAAGTCCTCCATGCTGGGGCCGTGACCGTAGACGGGCGCGTTGTCGAAGTACGGGCGGAACTGGTTCACCGCGTCCTGCGACTTCGCGGCCATGAACACCTGGCCGCCGAGACCGACGATCGCCTGCTCGCGCGTGCCGTGGCCGTAGTGCTCGAAGCGCTGACGGTACAGCTCGATGAGCCGCTGGTAGTGCTCCTTCGGCCAGAAGATGTTGTTCGCGAAGAAGCCGTCGCCGTAGTACGCGGCCTGCTCCGCGATCTCCGGGGTGCGGATCGAACCGTGCCACACGAACGGGGCGATGCCGTCGAGCGGACGGGGCGTGGAGGTGAAGCCCTGCAGCGGCGTGCGGAACTTGCCCTCCCAGTCGACGACGTCCTCGCGCCACAGCTTGTGCAGCAGCGCGTAGTTCTCGATCGCGAGCGGAAGGCCCTGACGGATGTCCTGCCCGAACCACGGGTACACCGGGCCGGTGTTGCCGCGGCCCAGCATGAGGTCCATCCGGCCGTCCGAGACGTGCTGCAGCATCGCGTACTCCTCGGCGATGCGCACCGGGTCGTTCGTCGTGATCAGCGTCGTCGAGGTCGAGACGATGAGGCGTTCCGTCTGGGCGGCGAGCGCGGCGAGGAATGTCGTGGGACTCGACGACCAGAAGGGCGGGTTGTGGTGCTCGCCGATGGCGAAGACGTCGAGGCCCACCTCCTCGGCGTGCGTGGCGATGGCCAGCGTCGCCTTGATCCGCTCCTGCTCGCTGGGGGTGACTCCCGTGGTGGGGTCGCGGGTGATGTCGCTGACCGACATGATGCCGAACTGCATCGCCTGCGCGCCTGACTGCTCGCTCATGATTGCTCCGTGTTCTCCGAATCGGATGCCGGACATCCGGTTCTATTCATTTGAATGTAATTGGGTCAACGCGTGCACGGCAACTTTATTCCCGACCGGTAGCCTCGGAGAATGAGCACCACCGGGGTCGGCACCACAGGACCCAGCACCGGACCGGTTCCCCGCAGACGCCGCCGCGTGCCCTTCTGGGACAACGCCCGCTACGCCTGCATCGTCCTCGTCGTGCTGGGCCATGCCATCCAGCGCCTCAGCTACGACTCGGACATCGCCTTCGCCTTCTATCTGGCGCTCTACGCGTTCCACATGCCGGCGTTCGCCATCATCTCGGGCTACTTCTCCAAGTCGGGCTCCCCCACCCGGACGCAGATGGCCCGCGTCATCACCGACATCATCCTCCCCTACGTCATCTTCGAGGCGCTCTGGACGCTCACGAAGTGGCTCGTGGAGGGAGAGACCACCCCGAACCCGACGCAGCCCAGCTGGACGCTCTGGTTCCTGCTCGCGCTCGGGATCTTCCGTCTCGTCCTCCCCTACCTCGCGCTCCTGCGCTGGCCGCTGCTGTGGACGATCGTGATCTCCATCGGCGCCGGCTATCTGCCGAACGTCGACAGCACGTTCTCACTCTCCCGGACCCTGGGCCTGCTGCCGTTCTTCACCCTGGGCTGGTGGCTCCGGGAGAAGAACGTCGTCGACCGCCTCCGCCTCCTCGACGTCCGCCCGTGGTGGAGCCGCGTCCTCGCGCTCGTCGTCCTCGGCACGGCCGGATGGGCGGCGTGGAACTGGCTGCCGCTGTGGCAGGCGGTCGACCTGCGGCACTGGCTGTTCTACGAGGATTCCTACGTCGACCTCGTCGGCGACCAGTGGTGGGCCGGCGGCATCCGCATCCTGCTCATGCTGCTCGCGGTCGTGCTGTGCGCCGCCTTCTTCGCCCTCATCCCCCGCGGCGCGTACTGGTGGACCACGTTCGGTCAGTACACGATGTACGTCTACCTCCTGCACTCCTTCGTGCTCTACCCGTTCCGCGAGAGCGGCGTGCTGCGCGACCTCGAGCCGACCTGGTTCTGGCTCCCTGCGGTCACGGCGCTCTCGGTGGTCCTCGCACTGCTGCTCGCGACCAAGCCCGTGCGACGGGTGTTCCGTCCGCTCGTGGAGCCGCGGCCGCGGTGGCTGTTCGCCGATCCCGAGCTCGCGTCGCGGGAAGGTCGCCGCAACGATCCGACCGGCTCCCGGCGTCCGCGATGACAGCCGCCCACCCCGCGTCCGAGGTCCGGGACCGGCTCGTCGCCATCGCCGACTCCCAGGGGTTCGCCGCGCACGGGCTCCACGTGCGCATCGGCGACGACACCGCGGATCACCGCTGGACGCCCGACGTCCGTGAGGACGTGCACTCGATCGCGAAGGGCGTCTGCGTGCTTGCGGCCGCCCTCGCCGCCGACGACGGACTGATCGGCCTGGACGACACCGTCGCCACCCTCCTGCCGGAGCACGAACTCGGCGAGGGCGTCGCTCGCGTCACCCTGCGTCATCTGCTGTCGATGTCGAGCGGCATCGACCTGCCGTGGTCCGAGACGCTGATGACGGACTGGCCGGATCTGGCCCGCGAGTTCCTGCGACGGCCGTCGCGCGGGCGTGTGTTCCAGTACTCCAACGCGAGCACCTATACCGCGATGACCGCCCTCGCGACCCGCGTGGGCGACGTCGGCGACTACCTCTCGACGCGCCTCTTCGCCCCGCTCGGCATCGACGACGTGACGTGGTCCCGCTGCCCGAACGGACGCATCGAGGCGGGTGGCGGCCTGCCGCTCCGCACCGAGGAGGTCGCGCGCCTGGGGCTGCTCATCCGTGATCGCGGCTCCTGGCAGGGACGTCGACTCGTCGCCCCGGAGTGGATCGACGCCATGCACGAGGACGGCGTCGTCGCGGGCGTCAACCCTGGCTATGACCGCTATGCGCTCGCGGGCTGGCAGGGTCCGGGGCGGGCGTGGCGGCTGCACGGAGCCCACGGCCAGCTGCTGCTGTTCTTCGGCGACGCGGTGGTGACGGTGACCGCTCACGATCACGCCGGAGCGGATGCGTTCGCCGCGGACGCCGTCGCCGTCCTCGAAGACGTCGTCGCCGGCTGAGTCTGCTCAGGCGAACAGCTCCGCCCCCACGTACGAACCCGGTCGCGCTCCCGGCGGGATGGCCCAGATGCCCGAGCCCACGTGACGGATGTACTCGTTGAGTCGGTCGGTCGACAGGCGGCGCTGCAGGCTGATGAACTGGGCGGGATCACGCTGGTAGGACAGGAAGAACAGCCCGGCGTCGAGTCGTCCCAGGGCGTTGTTGCCGTCGACGTAGTTGTACCCGCGGCGCAGGATGCGGATGCCGTCGTTCTGCTCCGGATGCGCGAGCCGGACGTGACTGTTCTCATCGATCTCCGTGTCGCGGAAGTCGGGGGCCGTGAACTCGTCGCCTCCGGAGAGCGGTGCCCCGACCCCCTTGTCCCGTCCGATGATCGTGTCCTGCTCGGCCAGGCGCACCCGGTCCCAGGTCTCGATGAGCATGGCGATCTTCCGGGCGACCAGATACGAACCGCCGGCCATCCAGGACGGCTCGTCACCCTCGGCGACCCAGACGTGCTCGGCGAGCGCCGCGGTGTCGTCGGCGAGGATGTTGGCCGTGCCGTCCTTGAAGCCGAAGAGGTTCCGGGGCGTGGCCTGACTTGCCGTCGTGCGCGAGGTCTTGCCGAATCCGAGCTGCGACCAGCGCAGGCGGGCCCGCCCGAACGCGATGCGGCTGAGGTTGCGGATCGCGTGCACAGCGACCTGGGGGTCGTCGGCGCAGGCCTGGATGCACAGGTCGCCGTGCGACGCCGCCGGATCGAGGTCGTCCCCGAGGAAGGCGGGGAGCCGTTCGAGGCCGGACGGACGCCGAGCGGCGAGACCGTAGCGATCGCCGTCCTCGTTCTCGAACAGCCCCGGACCGAACCCGAACGTGAGGGTCAGGCCCGCGGCGGGGAGCCCCAGCGCCTCCCCCGTGTCATCCGGGGGCGCTTCGGCGGGACCGTTCACCGCGCCGCTCGCACTCACCTCCAGCCCCTGCGTCATCCGCGCCGCGGCGTACGACCAGTCCTGCAACAGGGAGATGAGGTCGTCCCGATCGGTGCGGGGCATCATGTCGAAGCTCGCGAAGTGCAGGTGGTCCTGCACCGGCGTCGTGATGCCGGCCTGGTGCGCGCCGAAGAACTCGTACCGCGACTCGGCGTCCTCGGCGGCACGCGCACGCCCGAGCGCCATGCCTCCGGCCGTCCCGGCCCCCAGCCCGACGGCCAGGCCGGCGACACCACCGCCGACGGCCAGCCCGAGTAGCCCGCGGCGGCTGAGACCGCCGCCGGAGGGCTCCGACGGCAGGGCCGCCGGCGCCTCCCGGGCGACGGATTCCGACTCGTTCACGTCCGTGCTCCTCCGTGTGCCGCCGTCAGTCGAGCACCGTGCCGGTGAGCTGCGAGAGCGGCTCGGCGAGCGCGTTGATGAGGTCGGTGAACTCGCGCTTGTCGGCTTCGGTCAGCTCGCCGTACCCCACGAAGCCCTCGGCGAGCGAGCCGTGCGCGGCGAGGGACTCCTCGAGGGCGGTGTATCCGGTCTCGATCTCGGAGACGAGGGCCTCGCCGTCGTCGCCCTGCGCCGCGGCGAAGTCCTGCACCAGCGAGAAGGCCATCTTGGAGCCCTCGACGTTCGCGGCGAAGTCGAAGAGATCCGTGCCGGACCACCAGTCCTCCTCCCCGGAGATCTTGCCGGTGGCCACCTCGTCGAGCAGCGCGATCGCGCCGTTCGAGATGCCGCCGATCCCCTGGTCGTCCAGCGCGGTGGTGAAGTCGCCCGAGTGCACGTAGTCGTACAGCTCCTGCACGTCGGCCAGGAGCAGGTCGCCGTAATCGGCGCGCTCCGCGGGCGTGGACGGCGCCCAGTCCTGCCATGCCGGGGTCTCTCCGTCGGCGTTCAGCGCGTCCTTCGCCGGCACCCAGAGGTCCTTCTCGATGCGGTGGAAGCCGGTCCAGTCCAGGCCCTCTGCCACCGCATCGACCTCTCGGTAGTCGATCCGCGGGTCGAGGTCTCCAAGCGCCTCGGCGACGGGCTCGATGCGCTCGTAGAACGCCCTCGTCTGCGGGAAGAGCGTGCGGGCGGTCTCGTCGTCGCCGGACTCGTAGGCGGCCACGAGGTCTTCCACGGCCGGCACGAGCTGCCCGACCTGATCCTTCACGAACGCCCCGTAGAGATCGACGGCCTTCTGCTTCTGCTCGGCGTCGGGGCCGTCCACCGCCACGCGGTCTCCGGTCACCGTGAACGACGCCCGGCCGACACCGTCGCCGACCATGCCCGGCTTGCAGAGCGTGAAGTACTCGCCCGGCTGGGCGACCACCGTGAGGGTGCGGGACGCGGCCGGGGCGATGTTCTCGACCTCGCCGACGATCCGCAGTCCGTCCTCGGCCAGCAGGTAGAACTCGGAGACCTGGTCGGTGTCGTTCGTCACATCGAACGTCAGCGTCCCGCTCTTCGCGGTGGACGCGGAGACGGCGCAGTCCGTGGCGGTGGATGAGACGTCGAACGCCGCCGTCGCCTGGGCATCGCTCTTCGCGACGCAGCCGCTGAGGAGGAGGACGGCGGTACCCGCGGCGGCTGCCGCGGCGAGGACCCGGTGCGAGGTGATCATGCTGCTCCTTGCTGTGTGAGGGAGGACGTCGGGGTGGCGGCGGAGGCGCCGCGCGTCGAAGGGCGTGCCGAGCGCAGGCCGCGGAGGTAGAGCCCGCCCACGACGAGGATGTAGAGACCCCAGGCGAGCACCTGCAGCCAGGTCATGGCGGGCATGAAGCCGACCGTGGCCTGCAGGACGGAGGCCAGCGCGCCGCCGGGAGCGATCGCCGCCGACACGTCGAACGCCCAGCCGAACGGGAAGCCGGCCGCGCCCACGGCGACGGCGCCGGTGACCGGGTCGAGCGGAGCGGCGGCGGTGAACGGGCCAGGAAGGGCGCCCGCCTCCTGCAGATCCATCAGCGCGTAGGCGAGGACGCCGGCCGCGACGATCACGAGGAAGCCGCCCGTCCAGGCGAAGAAGCGGCGCAGGTCCAGGCGCAGCGCCCCGCGGGAGATGAGCCAGCCGAGCACGACGGCCACGGAGAGTCCCAGGAGCGCGCCGACGAGGGCCGAGGGGGCGTCGCCGAAGGACTGCACCATCGACCACAGCAGCAGCGTGGTCTCGATCCCCTCGCGGGCGACGGAGACGAAGCCGATCGCGATGAGCGCCCAGAGACCACCCACCGTCAGCGCGCGATCGATGCCGCCCTCCAGAGTCGCCTTCATGGTGCGGCCGGCGCGCTGCATCCAGAAGATCATCCACGTCACCATCGCCACCGCGACGAGGGACAACCCGCCGCCGATCAGCTCCTGCGCCTGGAAGGTCAGTTCGTAGGCCCCGAAGGTCAGGATCGCGCCGATGCCCAGAGCGAGGGCGATCGCGAGACCGACCCCGGCCCACATCTTCGGCAGCGCGTCCCGGCGACCGAGACGGCGGAGGTAGGCGACGAGGATGCCGACGACGAGCGCGGCTTCGAGACCCTCGCGGAGTCCGATGAGGAAGGTGGCGAGCACGGGAGACACTCTCTGACTGACGACTGAGGTAAGGCATCCCTTACCACCGAGACTCTAGCACCGCGACCGGCGCCGCCCCGACACCACCGCCGGAGGTAATGGAGTGCAACAGAGCGTCCTCCGGCCACATCCCCGACATAGCCTCGGTCCATGGCTGAACTCTCGCTCCCCATCCTCGACCTGTCCCAGCTCGACGACGGCCCCGAGGCCGCGGCGCGCTTCCGCGACGACCTCCGCGCGGCCACTCACGACGTCGGCTTCTTCTATCTCACCGGCACCGGGATCTCACCGGAACTCGAGGCGCGGCTGCACCAGGCGGCCCTCGACTTCTTCGCCCTGCCGGAGGAGGACAAGCTCGCGATCGAGAACGTCAACAGCCCGCACTTCCGCGGCTACACCCGGATCGGCGGGGAACGGACGCAGGGCAAGGTCGACTGGCGCGAGCAGATCGACATCGGCCCCGAGCGCGAGCCGGTGGACGGCGGCCCCGCCTTCAACCGCCTCATCGGCCCCAACCTCTGGCCGGCCGCCCAGCCCGAGCTGAAGCAGGTCGTCACCGAGTGGCACGACGCCCTGACGGAGATCGCCCGCAAGCTCCTGCGCGCCTGGGCCCTCACTCTCGGGGCCGAGGAGACCTACTTCGACGAGACGTTCCGCGATCCGTCCACCCTGATCAAGATCGTGCGGTACCCGGGCACGAACGAGCCGGAACCGCAGCAGGGCGTCGGCGCGCACAAGGACTCCGGGGTGCTGACGCTGCTCTGGGTCGAGCCCGGCAAGGGCGGGCTCCAGGTCGAGCGTGACGGTGAGTGGGTGTCGGCTCCCCCGGTTCCCGGCGCCTTCGTCGTCAACATCGGCGAGCTGCTCGAGTACGCCACCGGCGGCTACCTCAAGGCGACGAACCACCGGGTGATCTCGCCGCGGGCGCCCGAGGAGCGCATCTCGATCCCGTTCTTCTTCAACCCCGCCCTCGACCAGCAACTGCCGTTGCTCGAGCTCCCCGCCGACCTCGCCGCCGAGGCCACCGGAGTCACCGAGGACCCGAGCAATCCGATCCACGCGACCTACGGCGAGAACGCCATGAAGTCCCGCCTGCGGGCGCACCCCGACGTGGCGGCCATCCACCACCCAGACCTGGTGCAGGCGACCGCCTGAGCGGATCCACACCGTCCGGACATGACGAAGGCCGCCCCACACCGTGGGGCGGCCTTCTCAAGAATGTTCTGCGCGATTGAACGCTGGGTCCGTGGTGCCTTATCGGCGAAGACCAAGGCGTGCGATCAGCGAGCGGTACCGCTCGATGTCGACGCTCTGGAGGTAGCCGAGCAGACGACGGCGCTGACCCACGAGCAGGAACAGACCACGACGCGAGTGGTGGTCGTGCTTGTGCTCCTTCAGGTGCTCGGTGAGGTCCTTGATGCGCTGCGTCAGCATCGCGGCCTGCACCTCGGGGGATCCGGTGTCACCGGGGTGCGTCGCGTACTCTTCGATGATCGCCTTCTTGACGTCTGCTTCCAGTGCCATAGATTCGATCCCCTCTCTGCTTGTTGCGCGGCGCCCGACGCCTGATGCGTGAGCTCTCTTTATCCGCGGCCGATCGAACGGCAACCTGACGAGTCTACCAGCCCGAACGACCACGGCGGGACACGGGGTCCGGAGCGAAGCGCACCGGTCAACTAGGCTCGGGATGTGCAGAAGAAGATCGCCCTGTGAGCTCCCGACGCGGCCATCTGATCGACCTCACCCCGCTGAAGGCGAGCCCGGCCTTCGCCCGGATGTGGATCGGCTCGACGCTCGCCGGCATCGGCGGTCAGCTCACCATCGTGACCGTGATGCTGCACGTGTTCGAACTGACCGAGAGCACGTTCGCCGTCTCGATGATCGCCGTCGCCGGTCTCCTCCCGATGATCCTCGCCGGTCTGTACGGCGGCATGCTCGCCGACGCGTTCGACCGCCGGCGGGTCGCACTGATCGCGGCCACCGTGACGTTCGCCTCCACCGCGCTCCTCGCCGCGCTCACGTGGACGGGGACGGAGACGATCTGGTGGCTGTACGCGCTGAGCATCGTGAACTCGGCGGCGAATTCGGTCGGCATGGCCACCCGGACGGCGATCGTCCCCCGACTCATCCCCCGCCGCATGCTCGCCGCCGCGTCCGCGCTCAACGGCGTCGCCTTCGGGCTCACGGTCATGGCCGGCCCCGCGCTGGCCGGACTCCTCGTGGCCCTCACCGGGTACGGCTGGACGTACACGATCGACGTCGTGCTCATGCTGTCGATGTTCCTCGGACTGTGGACCCTCCCCGCCCTGCGCCCCGAAGGCGACACCGTGCGCCCCGGTCTCGCCTCACTCGTCGACGGCTGGCGCTTCCTCCGCCGGGCGGGCAACATCCGGATGCAGTACGTCATGGACATCATCGCGATGACCTTCGGGCAGCCGCTCGTGCTCTTCCCGGCGCTGGGCACCGTGATCCTCGGCGGCGGGGCGTTCACGACCGGCATCCTCACGGCGGCGGTCGCCGTCGGCACCTTCTCCTCGAGCCTGTTCTCCGGCCGCGTGGTGCAGTACCGGTGGCACGGTCGTGGGATCGCCCGTGCCATCGAGGCCTACGGTGCCGCGATCGCTCTTTTCGGCGTCGTCCTCCTGATCGGCGCCTTCTCCGCGACGCCCGCCGGTGAGGGCCGGCCGCACGTCCTGCTCATCGTCGCCGCCTGCGTGGCGCTCGCGCTCTCCGGCGCCTCGGACAATATCAGCTCGATCTATCGGAACACCATGATGCAGGCCGCGGTACCCGACGCCATGCGCGGACGCCTGCAGGGGCTCTTCGTCGTCGTGGTGACCGGCGGCCCCCGCGTCGGCGCCCTCTACGCCGGGACCATCGCGACGCTGACGTCGCTGTGGTTCCCCCCGCTGCTCGGCGGCATCCTCGTGATCGTGCTCGTCGCCCTCCTCGCCCGTCGGCACCCGCGGTTCCGCGCCTACGACGCAGAGAACCCCGAGCCCTGACGGGCCCGGGGTTCTCAGAGGTCTGCGCGCGTCAGTCCTGCTGCAGCGCACCCTGGAGGTCGAGCGTGATCGTGACGTCCTTGCCGACGAGCACGCCGCCGGTCTCCAGCGCGGCGTTCCAGGTGAGGCCGAAGTCCTCGCGGTTGATGACCGTCTTGGCGGAGGCACCGGCCTTGTAGTTGCCCCACGGGTCGCTGCCGAAGCCGCCGAAGTCGAGCTCGAACGTGACGGGCTTGGTGATGCCGCGGATGGTGAGGTCGCCGTCCACGAGGAAGTCGCCGCCCTCGACGCGCGCGCCGGTCGAGACGAAGTCCATGGTCGGGAAGTTCTCGGTGTCGAAGAAGTCGGCGGAGCGGAGGTGCTGGTCACGGCCCTCGTCCTTCGTGTCGACGGAGGTCACGTCGACCGAGGCCTCGACCTTGGCGTCGAGCGGGTTCTCCGGAGCCACGAGCGTCGCGCTCTTCACACCGAAGGTGCCGCGCACCTTCGAGATCATCATGTGGCGGACGCTGAAGGTCACCTCGCTGTGGGACGGGTCCAGGACCCAGGTGCCGGGGCGGTAACCGGGGATGTCGATGCTGCTCATGATTGCTCCTCAGGAGACGTCGGCCGCGGCGGCGGCGAAGGGATGGCACCGCGATCGTCCGCGGCACCCTTCCGACAACATACATTCACTCGCATGTATTCCCGTGTCGAGCAGAAAGTCCGGAGACATCGAAAGCGCCCCGCACCACAGGGTGCGGGGCGCTTCCGAACGAGGATGTCAGCCGACGGCGACGAGATCGATGATGAAGATCAGCGTCTTGCCGGAGAGGAAGTGCCCTCCCCCGGCCGGGCCATAGGCGAGGTGCGGCGGGATGATCAGCTCGCGGCGGCCGCCGACCTTCATGCCGGGGATGCCGTCCTGCCAGCCCTGGATCAGGCCGCGGAGCGGGAACTGGATGGTCTCCCCGCGACCCCACGACGAGTCGAACTCCTCGCCGGACTCGAACTCCACGCCGGCGTAGTGGACGGTCACGGTGTCGCCGGGCTTGGCCTCGGCACCGTCACCCTCGATGATGTCGCGGATGACCAGTTCTGCGGGGGCAGGACCGGTCGGGGCGTCGAACTCGGGCTTTGTGCGATCAGTCATGGCTCCATCCAACCCGACCGCCGCGCGCGCGGTCAACGCGACCGCACCTGCTCACAGCGAACACCTCGTCGAGCCGCCGTGGCCGCCCGTCGCGGAGACCCTTGACACATCCCCGGGGCCGGGTGCACCCTGGTGGCAGATCAACTCAGCGCCCGGGAGACATGCAGGCATCGCCGCAGCACCGGGCGCTGAGTCTGTCCGGAGCGGTCCCTCAGTAGGCCAGCAGCGCGGCGCGTGCCGCCCTCGTGCGGATCAGCAGGGCACGCTCGTCCTCGACCGCGAGCGGGTCGCGACCGGTGATCGCCCGCTGGCGAACCGCCGCCAGAGCCGTCGCGTCCTTGATGAACTCACGCATCAGCGGCCGGCGGTCGCCGCGCAGCTGCGCCGCCCACGCCAGCCCGACCTTGCGCCCGGCGGGCGTGGCGAGCATCGTGACCTCCTCCGGCGTGAACCAGCCGGCGGCCGCGTACTCGGCCAGGCGCGCCCGCGTGAGCCGCGCCTCCTCTCGCCGCAGCGCGACGATCCCGAGGATGAAGCCGATGAACAGCGGCACCTGCAGGGTGAAGTAGAGCCCGAAGAAGTCGGCGAAGGTGGCCGAGCCGTTCCACAGGCCGTGCAGGAGGATCGCCCCGACCATGCCAAGCAGGCCCGCGCCGGCGGCCGCTCCCGCGGAGGCGTGCCGGCGAGCCACGAGGCCGATCGCGAACCCGGTCAGCGAGGTGAACATCGCGTGGGCGAACGGCGACAGCACCGCTCGCACGATGAAGGTGACGCCGAGCTGCTCGCCGCCGCCTTCGATCAGGCTGATCGCGAAGTACTGGATGTTCTCGGTGAACGCGAAGCCCGCGCCGACGAGCGCCCCGTAGACGACGCCGTCCACCGGACCGTCGAAGGAGCGCCGCGCAAGCAGGAAGATGAGGAAGACCCCGAGGCCCTTCCAGAACTCCTCGACGATGGGCGCCTGGATCACCGCGGAGAACTCCTCGGAGCGGATGTCGAACAGCATCGTGAGGCCGATGTCGACGAGGAGCGTGAGGCCGACCGCGGCCACGGCACCCCAGGCGATGGCGAACGCCACGAGACGCTTGGGCTCCGGCTCCCACCGGTCGATCATGCGCACCCCGAGGAAGACGATCGTGAGCGGGATCAACGCCAGGACGAGCCCGATCACCGAGGCGGTCGGTCCGAGCGCCCAGCCGAAGTAGCCGATGAGCGCCAGGAGGAGGAACCCGAGGAAGCCGAACAGCCACAGCGAGATCGTCCGGCCCTTCTTGTTCGGCACCGGGAGAGCCGGCAGCGACTCGGCGGGCGACGGCGCGACGGGAGCCGGTGGCGTGTAGGGCGTCGGCTGCGCGAGGGCCGACGCATAGCCCGGCTGCTGTCCGAACGTCGGCGGCAGATACGGCGACTGTGCGTACTGCGCGGCGGAGTACGCACTCGGCTGCGCGGGCGGCGCGGACGGCGGCGTGTACCGGGCGGGCTGCTGGGGGTCGGACGGTCCTCCGAAGGTCATGCTCAAAGCTTATGGGGCACAAGCATCCGCGCCGGGCTCTGGGGGCTTCCTCCACCCGACCGGCCGCACGCACCCGGTAGCGTAGAACCATGCGGTTCGCTCACCTGCGCCGTCCAGACTCCTCCCAGGCGGTTCTCGCCGTGGTGGAGGGCTCGGACGCCATCCTCGTCTCCGATCTCCTGTCCGACGCGCCTGCCACCCTGCAGCAGCTGATCGAGCGAGGAGACGCCGGACTCGACGAGCTCCGCGCCGCCCTGCGCGACAGCACGGCCCCGCGCCACCCGCTGACCGGCTGGGGGTTCGCCTCCGCCGTGATCGCGCCGCCGGCCGTGCTCGCCGTCGGTCTCAACTACGCCGCGCACTCCAGCGAGCTCGGGCTCAAGACCGACGCCGCGCCGACCGTGTTCACGCTGTGGCCGAACTCGCTGACCGGTCACGACCAGACCACGTCCTGGCCCCGGAGCCTCAGCGAGGCCGTCGACTACGAGGCCGAGCTGGGCGTGCTCATCGGCACGCCCGCGAAGGACGTGCCGGAGGCGGACGCCCTGACGCACGTGTGGGGATACACGGTGGTCAACGACATCACCGCACGGAACATCCAGTTCTCCGAGGCGCAGTGGTCCCGCTGCAAGTCGTTCGACGGCTTCACCCCCACCGGCCCGTTCGCGGTGACCGCCGACGAGATCGCCGACCCGCAGGACCTCCACATCTGGACCGTGGTGGACGGACACACCGTGCAGGACGCCAGCACCGATCAGATGGTGCGCTCGGTGGCGAAGCTCATCGCCCACCTCTCCCAGTCGCTCACCCTGCTCCCCGGCACCCTGATCTCCACGGGCAGCCCCGGCGGCGCCGGCTACTCGCGCGACCCGCAGATCTTCCTCCGCGACCGCTCGACCGTCACGGTCGGCATCGACGGCATCGGCGAGCTCACGACGCACTGCCGCATCCTCGACTGACCGGATACGCGAAGGGAACGGGAGCTGCGAGCTCCCGTCCCCTTCGCGTATCCGGTCGACGCTCAGATCTGGATGAGGTCGTCGGGGGTGACGATCGGGATGGCCGCCGTGACCGCCTCCAGGCCCGACAGACGGGCGGGAGACAGCTGCTTGGTGACCTCGTCGCGGGACATGAGTCCGGCCTCGACCACCAGGTCGGCGACGTTGCGGTTGGTCAGCAGGGCCGTCTTGGCCAGGGCGGCGGCCGCCGCGTAGCCGATGAAGGGCGTGAGCGCCGTGATGACGCCGACCGACGCGCCGACCATCGCGCCCAGACGGTCGCGGTTCGCGGTGATGCCCTCGACGCAGTTCACGCGCAGCGTCCACATGGCCTGACGCATCCAGGTGATCGACTGGAAGATCGAGTGCGCGATGACGGGCTCGAAGGCGTTGAGCTGGAGCTGACCGCCCTCGACGGCCATGGTCACGGTCATGTCGGCGCCGACGACCGCGAACGCCACCTGGTTCACGACCTCCGGGATCACCGGGTTGACCTTGCCCGGCATGATGCTCGAGCCGGCCTGGCGTGCGGGCAGATTGATCTCGCCGAGGCCCGCCTGCGGACCCGACGACAGCAGGCGCAGGTCGTTGCAGATCTTCGAGAGCTTGATGGCGTTCCGCTTGAGCGACGAGGAGAACGACATGAAGGCGCCCGTGTCGCTCGTGGACTCGACGAGGTCGGTGGCCGTCTCCAGGTCGAGTCCGGTGATCTCGCGCAGGTGCTTCAGCACGGCGGGCGCGTAGTCGGGGTGGGTCGTGATGCCGGTGCCGATCGCGGTCGCGCCCATGTTGATCTCGAACATGAGGGAGGCGTTCTCGGTGAGGCGGCTGTGGTCCTCGCCCAGGGTCGTGGCGAAGCCGTGGAACTCCTGGCCGAGCGTCATGGGCACGGCGTCCTGGAGCTGGGTGCGGCCGACCTTGAGGATGTCGTGGAACTCCCCCGCCTTGCCGAGGAAGGCCACGCGCAGGGCGTCCAGCTCGTCGAGCAGCGAGCGCAGCGTCAGCGAGAGGCCGATCTTGACCGCGGTCGGGTAGACGTCGTTGGTCGACTGGCTGCGGTTCGTGTGGTCGATCGGAGAGAGGAAGGCGTAGTCGCCCTTCTCGCGTCCGGCCATCTCGAGCGCGATGTTGGTGATGACCTCGTTCGCGTTCATGTTCGTCGACGTGCCGGCGCCGCCCTGGATGACGCCGACCGTGAACTGGTCGTGGAACTCGCCGTCGATGACGCGCTGTGCCGCGCGGTCGATGAGGTCGGCCCGCTCGGCGTCGAGGACGCCGATCTCCTTGTTGGCCCTGGCGCTGGCCTGCTTCACCATCGCGAGGGCGATCACCAGTTCGGGGTAGACCGAGATGGGGCGCTTCGTGATCGGGAAGTTCGCATCGGCGCGGGCGGTGTGGATCCCCCAGTACGCGTCGGCGGGAATCTCCATGCTCCCCAGCGAATCGGTCTCGGTGCGGGTATGGGCGGGCGCGGCAGAAGCCATGTCACATCCTCGTGGGTCGTGGCGAACGGAAAAGTGGGGGATGCGACCAGTCTACGCCGGTCCCTGCGGGGTTTTCCGGGAGAACGCCTCCAGGCGCTCCTCCGGGGTCAGCGCCGCCATCCGCGCGATCCACTCCTCCGAGAAGTAGTCGTCGGTCGGCGCGTCGACCACGGGGACGACCGTGTGCGTGAGGGTCTCCGGCCGCACGTGCACGAGCTGGAACGCCTGGGCGGCGTCCATGCCGTTCACCTCCGCCGCCGGACGGGCGACGTTCATGGTGTAGCAGGTCGCGGACGCGACACTCACCGGGACACCGGCGAACAGACCGTGTGCGGAGTAATGCAGGTGGCCGGCGAGGATGCCGCGGACGTCGGTGCCGCGGATGACGGCGGCGAGCTCGTCCTGATGACGGAGCTCGAGGATGTCGAACAATGGCAGATGGCTGGGCAGCGGCGGATGGTGCATCGCCAGGATCGTCCCGTGCGGCGCGGGCTCCGCGAGGACGTCGGCCAACCATGCGAGCTGCGCCGGGTCGAGGTCGCCGTGGTGCCATCCCGGGACGCTCGTGTCGAGGGCCACGAGGCGCAGCCCGTCGAGATCCCACACCCCGGTGACCGGCTCCTCGGTGGGCTCGCCGTCCAGGAGCGCCTCGCGGAGCGCCGGGCGCTCGTCATGGTTACCCGCGACCCAGACCACGGGAGCGCCCAGTTCGGCGGCGACCGGCTCGATCGCCGCACGCAGCCGGCGGTACGCGTCCGGCTCGCCGAGATCGGCGAGGTCCCCGGTGATCACGATGGCGGCGGGAGCGGGATGCACGGCGCGGATCGCCTCGAGCGTCCGCGCGAACGTGTGCTCGACGTCGTACCGTCCCCCCAGCGCGGCCCCGCCGGCCAGGAAGTGCGGGTCGCTGACATGGATCAGGACATGGGACGCGGGGGCGTATCGGCCGAAGACCGGGGGCGTTCCGTTGGTTGCGGACATGCCCTCAGCCTAGGGGCGGGTGCCGACGCCCGTCCCTGGCGCGCCGGAGGCTCAGTGGCCGACGACGATGAGCAGGATGCCGGCGATGACCGCGGCCCCGCAGAGCACGAAGCAGCCGTAGGCGCCCACGAGGGCGAGGGTCTTCTGCCCCTCGGTGAGCGGGCTCTTCCTCGCCGCCTTCGCCGCCTGCTTGGCGGCCCGCTTGAGCTCCTTCTCGGATATCACCGTGATGGCGTCGGTGAACTCCGCCGGGCTCACCACGGGGGCCCGTCCGCTGCGTACGAGCAGACGCAGGCCCAGGGCGTAGAAGGTGACGATGGCGGCGGCGCCGATGAGCGCGGCGGCGAACACCTGCAGGAAGGCGATCCAGTCGATCGTGACGTTCATGCCGAGTCCCCGTTCTGCGAGGCGTCGGACGAGGAGACGCTGCCGGTCTTCGCGGCCTTCGCGTCGGCCTTGGCCTTGGCCTTCTTCTTCGCCTTGTCCTTGGCCTCGGCCTTTGCCTTCTCCTTGGCCTCGGCGCGGGCCTTCGCCTCCGCCTTGGCCTGAGCGATGCGCTGCTGGCGACGCGTGGGCGGCGGTGTGTCGGGGACCTCGACCGCGAGGTGGGACTCGGCGACGTCGCTCATGGCGTTGGCGGGCGTGACGGCGTTGCGCCGGGAACGCATGTACAGCCCGAGGATGATCACCACGGCGAGCACGGCATCGATGGCCACACCCCAGGGACCGAGCCAGACGACGAGCAGCGCCGCCAGGGCGCCGACCCCTCCGGCCGCGGGCAGGGTCAGCAGCCAGCCGACGCCGATGCGACCGGCCGTCCGCCAGCGCACCGTCGAGCCGCGGCGACCGAGACCCGATCCGATGACCGATCCCGAGGCCACCTGCGTGGTGGAGAGGGCGAAGCCGAGGGCGCTGGAGGCGAGGATCGTCGCCGCCGTCGAGCTCTCGGCCGCGAAGCCCTGCGCCGGCTTGACGTCGGTCAGGCCCTTTCCCAGCGTGCGGATGATGCGCCAGCCGCCGAGATACGTGCCAAGGGCGATCGTGAACGCACAGGCGACGATGACCCAGAGCTCGGGCTCGTGGTGCGCACCGGACTGCCAGCCGATTGTGATCATCGCGAGGGTGATGACGCCCATCGTCTTCTGTGCGTCGTTGGTGCCGTGGGCGAGCGCGACCAGGGACGACGTGAAGATCTGACCCCAGCGGAAGCCGTCGCGCCCGTCGGGCTTGCCGTCATAGCGCCGGGTGATCGAGTAGGCGATCTTCGTCGCCACGAAGGCGATGATGCCGGCGGTGATCGGGGCGATGAGAGCGGGGAGGACGATCTTCGACAGCACGGCGCCGAAGTCGATGCCGCCGAGGCCGGCTCCCACGAGCGTCGCGCCGATCAGACCGCCGAAGAGGGCGTGGGACGAGCTGGACGGCAGGCCGAGCAGCCAGGTCAGCATGTTCCAGGTGATCGCGCCGATGAGTCCGGCGAAGATCAGCGAGAGGAACAGCTCCGCCCCCGCGGCGAGGATCGCATCCTCCTGGATGATGCCGCCGGAGATGGTCTTGGACACCTCGGTCGACAGGAAGGCGCCGACGAGGTTGAGGAGAGCGGCCAGGAGCACCGCGGTCTTGGGCTTGAGCGCCCCGGTCGCGATGGGCGTGGCCATCGCGTTCGCGGTGTCGTGAAACCCGTTCGTGAAATCGAAGAAGAGTGCCAGCGCGATGACGAGCACGACGATGAGGGCTGCGGTTTCCACCGTTCGCTTTCGGTCTTGAGGAAGAGGGAGATGTCGACGGGATCGACGTGACGAACGAAGAGTTCACCGTGGGTTTGACTTCCGTTTACCGGCCCCGGTAAATCCTGCCACCGTCCCCCGTGCCGGTCAACTCGACCTGGGATAGCGTGGGACGGTGACTGACGCCCCGATCGCCGCCCGCCGTTCCACCCTCCGCACGCACCACGGCGACACGGTCGACGACCCGTACGAGTGGCTGCGTGCCAAGGACTCCCCCGAGGTCATCGCGCACCTGGAGGCCGAGAACGCGCACACCGAGGCGGAGACGGCGCATCTGGCGGCGCTCCGCGAGACGCTGTTCCAGGAGATCAAGGGCCGCGTGCAGGAGACGGATCTCTCCGTGCCGACGCGACGCGGAGACTGGTGGTACTACAGCCGCACCGAGGAAGGCGCGCAGTACGGCATCCACTGCCGGGCCGCCGCCGTCGAGGGCGACTGGACGCCGCCGCGTCTCGAGCCGGGGGTGCCCGTCCCCGGAGAGGTGGTGCTGCTGGACGGCAACGCCGAGGCGGAGGGGCACGAGTTCTTCTCGCTCGGCGCGTTCGACACCTCCGACGACGCGACGAAGCTGCTGTGGTCGACGGACTTCGAGGGCGACGAGCTCTACACCGTGCGCGCCCGCGACCTGGAGACGGGGGTCACGCTCGCCGACGAGATCCCGGACACCGGCAGCGCGTTCTTCACCCCCGACGGCACCGGCATCCTCTACACGACCCGCGACGAGGCCTGGCGTCCGGACACCCTGTGGCTGCACCGGCTCGGGACCCCGGTGTCGGACGACATCCAGCTCTTCCACGAGCCCGACGAGAAGTTCTGGCTCGGCGCCGGGATCACGCGCAGCCGTCGCTACCTCGTGATCGGCGTGGGCTCCAGCATCACGAGCGAGGAGTACCTCGTCGACCTGACCGGTGACATCACCGCGGAGCCGCGTCCGGTATGGCCGCGGCGGGAGGGCGTGGAGTACTCGCTCGAGCACGCGGTCGTGGACGGCGAGGACCGCCTGCTCATCCTGCACAATGACGACGCCCTGGACTTCGAGCTCGTCTCCGTGGCGGCGGACGACCCGCAGGGCGAGCGCCGCATCGTCGTCGCGCATCAGCCGGGACGACGGCTGCTCGGCGTGGACGCTTTCCGCGACTTCGCCACGGTGGAGTACCGCAGCGAGGGCCTCGAGCGCGTCGGGCTCCTGGACTACGCGACGGACGCCGTGGAGGAGCTGCAGTTCGACGAGCCCCTCTACTCGGCGGGCGTCAGCGGCAACCCGGAGTGGCACTCCCCCTTCCTGCGCCTCGGCTACACGTCTTTCGTCACGCCCGGCACGGTCTACGAACTCGACCTCGCGACGCGCGAACTCGTCCTCCGCAAGCAGGTGACGGTGCTCGGCGACTACGACCCCGCCGACTATGGACAGCGGCGGGAATGGGCCACCGCGGAGGACGGCACGCGCGTGCCGATCTCCCTCGTCTGGAAGCGCTCCTTCGGAGAGCCCGGCGCGACGCCCCGGCCCGTCCACCTCTACGGCTACGGCTCGTACGAGCACTCCATCGACCCGGGCTTCTCCGTCGCCCGACTCTCGGAGCTGGACCGCGGAGTCGTCTTCGCCGTGGCGCATGTGCGTGGCGGCGGCGAGATGGGCCGGCAGTGGTACGAAGAGGGCAAGCTCCTGCACAAGCGGAACACCTTCACGGACTTCGTCGCCTGCGCCCGGCACCTCGTCGACGAGGGCACCACGACCCCGGCCCAGCTCGTCGCAGAGGGCGGCAGCGCGGGCGGTCTGCTGATGGGCGCGGTCGCCAACCTCGCTCCGGAGCTGTTCGCCGGGATCCTCGCGGGGGTGCCGTTCGTCGACGCGTTGACCACGATCCTCGACCCCTCGCTCCCCCTCACGGTGATCGAGTGGGACGAGTGGGGCGACCCGCTGCACGACCCGGAGGTGTACGCGTACATGAAGTCGTACACGCCGTACGAGAACGTGCGCGACGGCGTGGAGTACCCGCGGATCCTCGCGGTGACCTCGCTGAACGACACCCGCGTGCTCTACGTGGAGCCCGCCAAGTGGGTCGCCCGGCTGCGGGAGGCCGGCGCGAAGGACGTGCTGCTCAAGTGCGAGATGGTCGCGGGACACGGGGGCGTGAGCGGGCGGTACAACTCCTGGCGCGAGCGGGCGTTCGAGCTCGCCTGGCTCCTGGACACCCTCCACCTCGCCTGACGCATCGGTCACGCGCGGCATCAGGCGCGCGGCATCAGGCATTCGCGCGGCATCAGGCGCGAGTGGCTCTCCTGGCCTGATCTCGCGCGGAGGCCTGCACTCCCGTGTCCGACGTGGGCTCAGGCTTCCGCGCGGCATCACGCGCTCGCGTGGCATCAGGCGCAAGAGGCTCTTGTTGCCTGGTCTCGCGCGGACGCCTGTGGTGACCACACGCGACGACTGATCCTGCACAGGGCCAGGATTCCGCGAACGATCTCCCCATCCCGAGTGCAGCGATGGAGAGTGCCGCGCGAGCGCTCAGGGTGGAGGGGTGAGACACACGAGGGTCGAGAGCTGGGTTCGAGAGCAGGGAGGCTCCGCGCATTCGTCGCGCGTACGTGAGGCGGGTTTCACCGAGTACCAGATGCGTCGTGCGGTACAGGAAGGCACGCTCGAGCGTGTGCGCCGGTCGTGGCTCCTCCTCCCCGATGTCGATCCACGGCGCCGGGCGGCTGCTTCGGTCGGCGGGAGAGTCACCTGTGTGAGCGCTGCGGCTCTCGCCGGATGGTGGGACATCGGGGCCACGGACGTGCACGTCGCCCTCCCCCGTACCGCTTCTCGGTTCGACCGCGGCGGCGTCCAGGTGCACTGCGCCCAGGGGCCTGTGCCGGCGCATCAGCGCGCGGCGGTCGATCCCGTCCTGAATGTCCTCTTCCAGGTCGCGCGATGTCGGCCGCCCGTCGAGGCCCGCGCGATCTGGGAGTCCGCCATCCGCCACGGGGCGGTGGAGCTGGATACGCTCGCGCGGGTGCGGTGGCGGTGCCACGCCGCTGACCGCCTCGCTCGAATCGTCCGCGGCCGGTCGGACTCCGGTCCCGAGACGGTCTTCGTCGAACGGATGCGCGCGATCGGCATCGACGTGCGACAGCAGGTGTGGGTGGACGGCCATCCGCTCGACGGTGTCATAGGCGAACGGCTCGCCATTCAGATCGACGGCTTCCGCCACCACAGCGCCGCCGGCGACCGGCGGCGAGACCTCGCGGCGGACGCGAGGCTCGCACTCCGCGGGTATACCGTCCTGCGCTTCGATTACCACCAGGTCATGGTCGATGACACTCACGTGGAGGACACCGTCCTGTCCGCGCTCGCGCAGGGGCTGCATCGCGCACGCCGTCGCGCGACGGCTCGCGCGGAGCAGACCGACCACAAGCTCAGGCACTCGCGCGAGAACAGGCGAGAAAGACAGCAGGACGCCTGAAGCCCCGCGAGAGCCTGACACCGCGCGAGGCCGTGAGAACAGACGAACGCGCGGACACAGGCCCTCACGCAAGTTCAGGCAGGGAAGACAGCAGGACGCCTGAAGCCGCGCGAGAGCCTGAAGCCGGCGGTCAGCCGAAGAGGGCGGCGGCCTCGTCGTAGCGGTAGCGGGGCACGGTGTTGAGCTCGCCCAGAGCGTCGGCGAACGGGACGCGGACGATGTCCGTCCCCTGCATCGCGACCATCTGCCCCCAGGCGCCGTCCACGATGGCATCCGCGGCGTGCAGGCCGAGCCGGGTCGCGAGGACGCGGTCGAAGGCCGACGGCGAGCCGCCACGCTGGATGTGGCCGAGGATCGTGGCCCGCGTCTCGATGCCCGTGATCCGCTCGATCTCGGGAGCGAGCAGATCGCCGATGCCACCGAGCCGCGGACGGTTGAACGCGTCCAGGCCCTTGTCGCTGTAGGCCTCGTCCATGCCGGCGAGCTTGAAGCCCTCGGAGACGACGACGAGCGGCGCGCGACCGCGATCGTGAGCGCTCGTGACGAGCGCGGTGATCTCGTCCAGCGACATTGGCACCTCGGGGATGCAGATGACATGCGCGCCCGCGGCCATTCCGGCGTGCAGGGCGATCCAGCCGACGTGACGACCCATGACCTCGGCGACCATGCAGCGCTGGTGGGAGTCGCCCGTGGTGCGGAGCCGGTCCATGGCGTCCGTGGCGATGTTCACGGCCGTGTCGAAGCCGAACGAGTAGTCCGTGGCCCGGAGGTCGTTGTCGATCGTCTTCGGGACGCCGAGCACCTTGATGCCGTCCTTGGCGAGACGGTCCGCTGCCGCGAGGGTGCCTTCGCCGCCGATCGCGACGATGCCGTCGATCTTGTGCCCGTAGAGGGTCTTCGCGATGTTGTCGGCGCCTCCGCGCTCCCCCTCGTAGGGGTTGGTGCGGCTGGTGCCGAGGATCGTGCCGCCCACCTTGGACAGGCCCTTCACCTCATGCCGCGTCAGGGGCATGAAGTCGCCCTCGACGACGCCGCGCCATCCGTCGCGGATGCCGACGAACTCCAGGTCGTAGGTCGTGGTGCCCTTGAGCACGATGCCGCGGATGACCGCGTTGAGTCCGGGGCAGTCGCCGCCGCTCGTCAGGATTCCGATCTTCATGCTGCTGCCTTCGGAGGTCGAGGGATGGGGGTGCGGCGACAGTGCCTGCGATCGACACTAGCGCGCCGCCGCCTCGCGTGGCCATTCGAGCACGTCGAAAACCGGGGATCTTGACGGCCGCGGCGAGCGATCACGCCGAACTTCGCGTCCCGACAGGATGAGGCCTGGGAATCGCCGTTAAGAACCCGTGTTCTTGACGGCCTCTCAGCGCCCGCCCAGGGCCTCGCGCAGAAGGTGCGTGAGCGCCGCCAGCTGCACCGACTCGCTCGCCGTCTCCTCCGTCGCCTCGCCGTCCAGAGCGCGGGCCGCGAGGCCCTGCTTCTGGTCGATCAGCTCGGCGATCTTCGTGTCGATCGTGTGCGCGGCGATGATCCGCCAGGCGGTGACCGGCTCGTCCTGGCCGATGCGGTGCACGCGGTCGATGGCCTGCGTCTGCTCGGCAGCGGTCCACGACAGCTCCGCGAGGACGACGTTCGAGGCCGCCTGCAGGTTGAGTCCGACGCCGGCCGCCGTGAGCGAGCACACCGCGATGCCGACCTCGGGGTCGCCGTTGAAGTCGTCGATGGCCTGCTGCCGTGCCGTGTTCGTCTGGTCGCCGCGGATGGACACCGCGCGGATGCCCGCGGAGGCGAAGTGCGCCTCCGCCTGATCCATGACGTCGATGTGCTTCGCGAAGAACACGACCTTGCCGACCGACCGCTGCAGCTGTGCGGCGTAGTCGGCCGCGAGGAGGGCCTTCGCCTGACCGATGCGGCGCACCATGGTGAAGACGTTGTCTCCCCCGGTGCCGGCTGCCTTCGACTCCTCGAGCTCGTTCTGCGCCACGAGCCGGACGATGTCGTCGTCGATCTCTCCGGGCGCGAGACCGCGGTCGCCGCGTGCCTCGATGATGCGGCGGTAGCGGGCGGCCAGGCGCTCCCCCAGCTCGCGCTCGGCCTGGCGGATGCTACGACCGAACTCGTCGTCGAGCTGCACCGGCAGATCGGCGACCAGCTTGTCGGGCAGGTCGGCGGCGACGTCCTTCTTCTTGCGCCGCACGATGCCCATCGAGATCACCGCGTCGCGGGCCTCCGGGTAGAAGGCCTTGTCCGCGGGCGTGAGCCCCGTCGCATCGAGCTTCTCCATGAGCTCGGGCCCGGGCTTCTCGCCGTTCGTCCAGCCGAGGAAACGCCAGATGGCGTCGAAGTCCTCGACATCGTTGATGAGCGGGGTGCCGGTGAGGGCCAGCATGAGCGGATCGTGCCCCGGCGTGCGCTCGCGCACCTGCGCCGCGAGCGAGAGCACGTTCTGCGAACGCTGCGACGAGAGGTTCTTGATGAAGTGCGCCTCGTCGACGACCATGCCGCGCAGGCCGATCGACGCGAGCCAGGACATGTGACGGTCGAGGATCTCGTAGTTGACGATGAACACGTCGGCGAAGGCGTCGATGTCGTCGCCGTCGCCCTGGATGACCGTGGCACGACGCTGCGGCGTCCACCGCTCGACCTCGCGCGCCCAGTTCATCTTCACGACGTTGGGCACCACGACGAGCAGCGGATAGGCGCCGGCGACGGAGGCCGCGAGCACCGACTGCGCCGTCTTGCCGAGGCCCGGCTCGTCGGCGAGCAGGAAGCTGCGGTGTCCGGCGCGCACAGCCTCGAGGAAACGGGACTGGTGCACCATGATCTCGCGCCCCTTGGGCGAGATGTGATCGAACTCCGGAGCCGGCGGAAGCTCCATCGACGCCGCCGCACCGCCCGCGCCGGTCTCGAAGGCCTTGTACAGCGGCCCCATGAGCTCCCAGCCGTCGAGGCGGCGGCGGGGCGTGCTGGCCGGACGCGGGGTCAGGTCGGGCGCGAGGAACGGGTTGGCCAGCTGACGGGCCTCCACCGAGGGCGGGGTGACCTGACGCTCGGCGATGGCCGCGGGGACCACCGACACCTGCACGGGCGCGGGGTCGGCGATGATGAGCTCCTCCGGCGGGAGCTCGGCCCCCGACTCGAGCAGCCAGTCGCGCCGCATCCGCTTGGCGACCGGCGAGGTGGCCTGGTCGGCCTCGAGCAGCTGGATGAGCGAGGTGTCCCGCGCGGCCGTCTTCGCGAGGATCGTCGCGACACCGTCGAGCCGCTTGAGCAGCTCGGCGCGGGCCGCGTCGGTGATCTCCGTGTCGGCCTTCACCCTGGCGCGCTCCTCGCGCACCAGGAAAGCGATCACCTGGAACTTCGTGCGGTTCGTGGGACCCAGCTTCCCCCGCTGGGACTTCGCCTCGATCTCGCGCACCTTGCGCGCGAGGATCGGGATGAGGGGTGCCTCGTCATCGCGACGGGACGTCTTCTTGCGCCGCGGGGCGGCGGTTGCCGTGGTCGGCATGCTCCTCCTGAGCCTGAAGGGCTCCGGCGCCCTCAGGGAGCCGTGAGCCGTTCTCGTCGTCCGCGTGTGGCGTGAGCCAGGACCGTGCGGACTGTGGATCGGTGTTCCCGCCGGAGCACGCGATACGTGCGGGACCGGTGGGAGCCTGACCCTATTCTATGTCATCCCTGGCACTGGCCGCGGGAGCACGGCGCCGTCGTGTTACGCGGACACGTCCAGGATGGCCGCGGCCTGTGTGACGTCGGCGGCCATCTGCGTCATCAGCTTCTCGATGCCCTCGAACGCGACCATGCCGCGCAGCCGCTGCACGAACTCCACCGTCACGTCGTGACCGTAGAGATCGAGCCCGGTCTCCCCCAGCACGTGCGCCTCGACCTGACGGACGAGCACGTCGTCGAAGGTGGGGTTCGTGCCCACCGAGATCGCCGACGGGTGCCGGATGCCGGTGTCGTGGTCGACGAGCCAGCCGGCGTAGACGCCGTCGGCGGGGACGAACGCGTCGATGATCGTGGAGAGGTTGGCGGTCGGGAACCCGAGCTCGCGTCCGCGCTTCAGCCCGTGGACGACGACGCCGCGCACGTCGGGATACCGCCCGAGGGCGCGGGCCGCCTCGGCGACGTCCCCCGCCATCAGCAGCTCGCGGATCCAGCTCGACGAGACCCGGCGGCTCGACCCCGGAAGGTAGACGTCGTCGACGACCTCGACCGTGAACCCGTACCGGGGGCCGAGCTCCCGCAGCAGCTCGGGGGTGCCGGCGCCCCGGTGTCCGAAGCGGAAGTCGGCGCCGACGAGCACCGTGGACACGTGCAGCGCGCCGACGAGGATGTCGACGACGAAGTCCTCCGCGCTCCGGGCGGCGAGCGTCTCGTCGAACGTCAGCACCAGCGTCGCGTCGAGTCCGAGCTCGCCGAGGAGCTCCAGCTTGCGGTCCACGGTCACGACGTTCTCGGGACACCGGTCGGGACGGATCACGGCGAGGGGGTTGCGGTCGAACGTGACCGCGACGGCACGGCTCCCCGAGGCCGCGGCAGCCTCCTCCAGGCGACGGATGACGGCGCGATGCCCCTCGTGCACGCCGTCGAACTTGCCGATGGCAACGGCGCTGGGCCCGAAGTCCTCCGGCACCTCCTCCGGATTCCGGAACACGATCACGCGGCGACCTCGACCGGACGCGCGGTCTCGACGGGCCGGTGCGTGCGCAGCCACCAGATCCCGAAGATCGGGAGGACGAGGGGGATGAAGAGGTAGCCGCGCCCGAACAGCGACCATACGGTCTCGTGCTGGAAGAGCTCGGGGAGGACGAGGCTGAGAACGCCGACGACCAGGACACCGGTGAGTTCGAAGACGATCGCCACCCACGCGACGGTGTACCAGCCGCGACGACGCGCGAAGACGAGCGCGAGCGTCGCCAGGACGTAGACGACCGCGGCCAGCGCCGAGAGGCTGTAGGCCAACGGGGCCTCGTCGAATCGACGGACGATCTGCACGAAGCTGCGCCCGGTGGCCGCCAGCGCCATCACGGCGTAGACGATCACCAGGACACGACCGATACCGGTCATCCGAGTGGAGGGGGCGGTGGAGCTCATAGCGCATTCCATCCTAGAGCCGGGCGAGCTGCCCGGCGTCCGCTCCGGGTGCTCCTCAGGCGACCTGCACGGTCCAGATGACCTGCATGCGCCAGAGCATGATCGTGATCGCGAGCGCGGCCACGCCGAGCACGACGGTGCTCCACCGGCTGCGTTCCATCAGCGCCCAGAGCACGGCCCCGATCGGAAGCAGGGCCGCCGAGACGAGGTACACCCAGAGCTCCAGCAGATCCCCGGTGGGCGGGTTCCCCGCGAGCGGCGCGACGATGGCGACGACGATCTGCACGATCAGCAGCACCTCGACGAGAGCGAGCGCGCCGACGGAGAAGTCGCTGGGGCGACGGCCGGCGAACCCCGCGCCGAGGCAGAAGAGCCCGGCGGCGACGGCGACGACGATCTGCACGATCGTGAACCACAGGATCATCGGGAGACCTCCGGCATGTTCATGGCGCTCTTCACATCGGCACCGCGCTTCTCGACGATCCCCACGAGCGTGCCGTCGTCTTCGATGGCCGCCGCGAGCGGGCCGTCCAGCCGCACCGCCTGCCCGGCGAGGCGCTTGCCGTGTCGCAGGTCCCGCGCCTCGTCCGCCGTGACGGGGAGGACGGAGAGCACGCGGCCGGCGGCGGCGCCGGGGGTGAGCACGGGAGCGCCCTCGAGGGCGTCGATCGTCACGGCGTCACGCACGTCGAACGGGCCGACGCGGGTGCGGCGGAGGGCGGTCAGGTGGCCGCCGACGCCGAGCGCGGCGCCCAGGTCGCGGGCCAGCGAGCGGATGTAGGTTCCGGACGAGCAGTCCACGACGACATCGAGATCGATCGCGTGGTCGTCGCGGCGACGCGCGACGACGTCGAACCGGGACACGACGACGTCTCGCGCCGGGAGGACCACCTCCTCCCCCGCACGGACGCGGTCGTAGGCGCGGCGACCGTCGACCTTGATTGCCGACACCGCACTGGGGACCTGGGAGATCGCGCCCGTCAGCGCGGCCACTCCGGCATCGATCGCCGCCTCCTCGATCGTCGCGAGGGCGCTCTCATCCGTGCGGTGGAGGATCTCGCCCTCCGCGTCATCCGTGGAGGTGACGGCACCGAGCCGGATGGTCGCCTCGTACGTCTTGTCCGCGCCCACGATGTAGGTGAGGAGGCGGGTCGCGCCCTCGATGCCGATGACGAGCAGTCCGGTGGCCATCGGGTCGAGGGTCCCCGCGTGACCGACCTTGCGGGTCCCGAAGGCCCGCCTGGTGCGGGCGACCACGTCGTGACTGGTCAGCCCGCCGGGCTTGTCGACGAGGAGGATGCCGGGGGTCGCCATCCCTCCAGCCTACCGACGCCGGGAGCGGCGACCGCTCGCCTAGGCTGGAGGGATGGCCGCGCCCGCACCGTCTCCTGCGACGATGACGCCCCTGCACGGCTGGTACGCCGAGGAGGCGCGCGATCTGCCGTGGCGCCGCCCGGAGTTCCACGCAGACTTCGGCGCCTGGGGCGTGCTGGTGAGCGAGTTCATGCTGCAGCAGACGCCCGTGACCCGCGTGATCCCGCACCTCGACGCGTGGCTGACGCGGTGGCCCACACCCCGCGCGATGGCGGCCGCGTCTCCGGCGGACGTCGTGCAGCAATGGGCGAACCTCGGCTATCCGCGGCGCGCCCTGTGGCTGCACCGTGCGGCCGTCGAGGTGGTCGAACGCCACGGCGGCGTCGTGCCGCGTGACGTCGACGCCCTCCTCGCCCTCTCCGGGATCGGCGACTACACCGCCCGTGCCGTGGCCGTGTTCGCGTACGGCGACCGTCATCCCGTCGTCGACACCAACACCCGGCGCGTGCTCGCCAGGGCGGTCGAGGGACGAGCGCAACCGGGGTCCCCGTCCCGCCGCGACCTCGCGCTCATGGCGGCGCTGCTCCCCGCGGACCCTGCAGAGGCCGCCGTGCTCAACGCCGCGGCGATGGAGCTCGGCGCGACGATCTGCACGTCCCGTGCGCCCCGATGCGACCGCTGCCCGCTGGCTGACGGGTGTGCGTGGCTCGCGGCCGGCCGACCCGACACCGGGGATGAGCGACGACGACAGGCCGCGTACGAGGGCTCGGACCGCCAGGCCCGCGGCGCCGTGCTCCGGCTCCTGCGCGCCGCCGCCCCCGCCGCAGTCCCGCTCACCGCCGTCCTCCCGGACTGGCCGGACGTGCGTCAGCGGGACCGTGCGATCGACTCCCTCATCGCCGACGGGCTCGCGGAAGCCGACGGGGAGGGCCTCTCCCTGCCACGGTGAGCGCTCAGAGGAGCTGCTCGGTGCGGTGGGCCAGCACGGTCAGTTCGACACGGCTGCGGACGTGCAGCTTCGCGAACGCGCGTCCGAGGTGCACCTCGACCGTGCGGACCGAGACCGACAGCCGCTCCGCGATCGCGCGGTTCGCCGTCCCGCCGACCGCGAGCATCGCCACCTCGAGTTCCCGGGGCGTCAGTCGCTGAGCCCAGGCGCTCCGGCAGGCGGGCAGGGCCGCCGTCCCGTCCGCCGTGGTCCCGGACGCCTCGAGCCGTTCCCGCCGTCGTCGCACCGCGCGCTCCCAGGCCCGCGCTCCGGCGACCTCGAACAGCCGCTCGGCCCGCGCGAGGTGCCCGCGTGCCGAGACCACGTCTCCGTGCAGACCGGATCGGACCCCGAGGAGGGCCTCGACCCGCCCGCGGGCGAACGGAGACCGAAGCCGGCTCGCCGCCACCCGCAGCTCCTCCTGGTCCGAGCGCCATGTGGGGCCGGCGGAACCGACGACCGCCCGCCGCAGCGCCGCGGCGATCTCGCTCTCCGGCGGGCGCACGGTCCCCGGCCGGTATCCCCCCGGCGACCAGAGCACGACCTCGTCGACGCCCGGCACCGCGAACAGCGGCTGCGGGGCTCCGCGGTCCCGCCACAGCCCCATGGCGCCGACGGCCACCTCGAAAGAACCGTCCAGAAAGGCCTCGACGGCGCGATCGACCAGCACGTCCGTCTCGGCGGCGGGAGGGAGGACGTCGGTGAGCGCACGCGCGATCGGGCCCAGGGCGCCGAGCACCGCCAGGTCGAGCCGCCGCGCCAGGACGACACCGAGACCGGCGAACGGGATGGCGACGGGGAGCTCGACCGCCGCATGCCGGAGCAGTTCCCTGGCCGGACCGATGTCTCCCCGCCAGACGAGGAGCAGCACCTCGGTGACAGCGTGGTAGGCCCGCACCACCGGGCTGCTCTCGAAGCCGGGGAACACCGGATCGCGCTCCGCTCCGGGAAGGCCTCCCGTGCGCAGCATCCGCAGGCCCTCGTCGATGTCGCCCGCGCATGCCGTCTGCAGCGCCGCCGCTACGCCGCCGAGCCCACCGAGCCCCGCGGTCCCGCTCGCCGGCATGACGTCGCCGGCGAGGAGAGCGCACACCCCCACCACGGCCTCGCGCAGCGCACGGTCCGTCCCCGCGTGGGAGGCTCCGCGGACCTGGGCGAGCCAGCGCCACTCGGCCCCGCGGTCGCGACGTTCCGCGCACAGGATCGCGACGAGCGCCGCGGATCG
The DNA here is from genome assembly GCF_002114135.1 of Microbacterium sp. LEMMJ01. Classification (NCBI taxonomy): domain Bacteria; kingdom Bacillati; phylum Actinomycetota; class Actinomycetes; order Micrococcales; family Microbacteriaceae; genus Microbacterium; species Microbacterium sp. LEMMJ01. Next base: position 233,809 of record NZ_NCTV01000035.1, on the reverse strand, counting down.
CGCCCATGCCGTGGCGTCGGCCGCGGAGCCGGAGGCGAGCCGCCGCGGATCGACGGCGGGAACGAGGCCGTGCCGAAGGGTGCGGGCGGCGAGGTAGGGGCCGAGCGCCCGTGCCCGTCGATGCTCCGCGGCGCCCGGGAAGAGACCGCTCAGCCAGGCCTCGGCATCCGCGGCGTAGCCGCAGGCGAGCGCCGCGCAGCCGGCGAGCACCCTGGCCTCCTCGCCCACGACGCCGGTCGCGTGCGCGGCGGCCTCACCGGCCAGGAGCAGCGCGCGCTCGGTGAGCCCCGCGTCGGCCGCGACGCGGGCCCGCGCTGTCAGGACCGCTGCGGCCCGACGATCCCGCGCGGCGCACGATCGCGCGCGATGCCACGCCTCGCCACTCCGGTCGCCGCGTGCGACCGCGGCGTCAGCCAGCCGGGTGTGCACGCGCGCGACCTCCGCCGCCGACGCAGCCGCGTACACCTCCGCGGCCACGCGCGGGTCGGTGAGCCGGATCGAGCCCGCGTGGATCGTCAGATGCGGCGCGGCGGCGCTGGCCCGTATCTCCTCCACGCGGCGTCCGTCGGCCGCGAGGATCGGATCCAGCTCCTCCTCGAGTGCCAGCACCACCGTGAGCAGGAGCAGTCGGTCGGCGCTCGCCAGCCCGCGGATGCCGGCATGGACCGCCGCGGACGGCAGCGGCCACGGCATCCGACTCCATCCGCGGCGCTGCTCCGGTGTGAGGCGGGCCGCGACGGCGAGCACGGCCTCGGCATCGTCAGGCAGCGCGGCGGCCAGCTGCGCCGCCACGTGCGGCGCGCAGCACAGATCCCGCCGTCGAAGCTCATCCAGCAGCGGCTCCACGACGACAGGCGCGACGAAGAGGCCCGCGGGCGTGCTCGTCGCCTGAATGTCGATCCCCCCAGATCCACCGGTTGTCCCGCCGCGGACCTGAGGGTATCAGACGGGATCAGTCCTCGTCGTCGTCGTCCGACCGGTAGGGGTCGGCCTCGCCGGCGTGGGTCGCGGACGAGGCCAGCTTGGCCACCTCCGCGTCGCGCTCCTGCGCCTCGCGCAGCAGAGCGGTGATGTGGTCGGCGTTCTCCGGGAGCGCGTCCGGGATGAACTCGAGCGTGGGGACGAGTCGAGTGCTGAGCTGTCGACCGACCTCGCTGCGCAGCATGCCGGTCGCGGACGTGAGCGCGGCACCGCTGGCGAGGCGCTCCTCTTCCGTGCCGAGCACCGTGTAGAACACGGACGCGTGCTGCAGGTCGCCGCTCACGCGGACGTCGGTGATGGTCACGAAGCCGAGACGCGGGTCGCGCAGCCCCTTCTCCAAGCGCTCGGCGAGGATCACGCGGATGCGATCCGCGAGTCGGGCCTGTCGTTCACCAGCCATTGTTCCTTCTCCCACCTCTGTGCATCGCTGTTCCCAGCGAACCGCGGAGGCGGCTGCCTCCTCCCCCGTCACGGGAGGAGGAGGCAGCCGCCGCAGTCGTGCGGATCAGCCGCGCGGCTTCTCCACCATCTCGGTCGTCTCGATCTCGTCGCCGACCTGGATGTCGTTGTACTTGCCGAGGCCGATACCGGCCTCGTAGTCCGTCCGCACCTCGGTGACGTCGTCCTTGAACCGGCGCAGCGACTCGATGGCGAGGCCATCGGCGATGACGACGCCATCGCGGATGACGCGGGCCTTCGCGTTGCGCGTGATCGTCCCGGACCGCACGATGACACCGGCGATGTTGCCGAACTTCGAGGAGCGGAACACCTCGCGGATCTCGGCGACACCCGACTGGACCTCTTCGTACTCCGGCTTGAGCATCCCCTTGAGCGAGCTCTCGATCTCGTCGATCGCGTTGTAGATGACGGAGTAGAAACGGATGTCCACGCCTTCGCGCTGAGCACGCTCGCGCGCCTTCGTGTCGGGGCGGACGTTGAAGCCCACGATGATCGCGTTGTCGATCGTCGCCAGGTTCACGTCGGACTCGGTGATCGCACCGACACCGCGGTGGATGATGCGCAGCTGCACCGAGTCGTCGACCTCGATCTTGAGGAGCGACTCCTCCAGAGCCTCGACGGCACCGGAGACGTCACCCTTGATGATGAGGTTGAGCGACTCGACCTTGCCCTCTTCGAGAGCACGGGTGAAGTCCTCGAGCGAGATGCGCTTGCGGGCCTTGGCCAGCTGGGCGTTGCGCTCGACGGCTTCGCGCTTCTCCGCGATCTGACGCGCCATGCGGTCTTCCTCGGTGACGATGAAGACGTCGCCGGCGCGGGGCACGGAGTTCAGACCCTGCACCTGGACCGGACGGGACGGCGCGGCCGCCTCGACGATCTCGCCGTTCTCGTCGATCATCGCGCGGACACGGCCGTAGGCGGTGCCCGCCACGATCGCGTCGCCGACCCGGAGGGTTCCGGACTGGATCAGCACCGTCGCGACCGAACCTCGGCCCTTGTCGAGCTTCGCCTCGATGGCGACACCGCGAGCGGCCTTGTTCGGGTTGGCGGTCAGGTCGAGACCGGCGTCCGCCGTGAGCAGCACCGCGTCCAGGAGCTCCTGGATGCCGGTGTTGGCACGGGCCGAGACGTCGACGAACATGACGTCGCCGCCGTACTCCTCGGCCACCAGACCGTACTCGGTGAGCTGCTGACGCACCTTGGCCGGGTTGGCCTCCGGCTTGTCGACCTTGTTGACCGCGACCACGATCGGCACGTTGGCCGCCTGGGCGTGGTTCAGCGCCTCGACCGTCTGCGGCATGATGCCGTCGTCGGCCGCGACCACGAGGATCGCGAGGTCGGTGACCTGCGCACCACGGGCACGCATGGCGGTGAACGCCTCGTGACCGGGGGTGTCGATGAACGTGATCGCCCGCTCGATGCCCTCGTGCTCGGTCCAGACCTGGTAGGCACCGATGTGCTGGGTGATGCCGCCGGCCTCACCCTCGATGACGTTGGTCTGGCGGATCGCGTCGAGGAGGCGCGTCTTACCGTGGTCGACGTGACCCATGACGGTGACGACCGGGGGACGGATCTCGAGGTCGTCCTCGCTCTCCTCCTCCAGCTCCTTCTCGAGGTCGAGACCGAAGCCCTCGAGGAGCTCCTTGTCCTCGTCCTCGGGCGAGACCATCTGGACCTTGTAGCCCAGCTCCTCACCGAGGACCTCGAACGTGGCCTCATCCAGCGACTCGGTGGCCGTGGCCATCTCGCCGAGGTTGAAGAGGATCGTGACGAGGGTGCCCGGCTGCACGGTGTAGCCGGTCAGGGCCTCGATCTTGTCGGCGAAATCCGCGATGGAGGCACCGCGACGCATGCGGATCGTCTCGCCGTTGCCACGGGTGACGTTGACGCCACCGACGACCGGGGCGCTCCGCATCTCGAACTCTTGCCGCTTCGCCCGCCGCGACTTGCGCTGCTTGCTCTTGCCGCCGCCCTTGCCGAAGGCACCGGCGGTACCGCCGCCGGGACCACGGCCACGACCGCCACCACCGGGACGACCGGCGAAACCGCCGCCGGGACGGGGACCCGCACCGGGACCGCCACCGCCGCCGGGACGGCCGGGGCCGCCCGTGCGCTGCTGGAACGGAGCACCGGGACGACCGCCCTGGCCACCACGAGGTGCGCCGGGTCGCGGCGAGCCGGGACGCGGGGCACCCGGACGCGGAGCACCGGGACGGGGCGCCTGCGGACGCGGGATGTTGCCGGGGGTCGGGCGCTGGCCCATCCCCTGCGCCGAGGCGAAGGGGTTGTTGCCGGGACGGGGACCCGCGGGACGCTGGCCCATACCCTGTGCGGACGAGAACGGGTTGTTGCCGGGGCGGGGCGCGCCGGGCTTCGGGGCGTTGCCGTCACCGGAGGACGGTGCGGCCGGAGCCGGAGCCGACGGCTTCGCGGGCGCCGACGGCGCCGGAGCCTTCTCCGCCGCGGGGGCGGGCGCCGGGCCCGGGGCGGGTGCGGCCGGAGCTGCAGGACCCGGCTTGGGGCCGGGCTTCGGACCGGGGGTGGGCGCCGAGGACTTCGGTGCCGGCTTCGCGGCGGGCTTCGCCGCAGCGGGCTCGGAGGCCGCCTTCAGGGACGGGTCGGCCTCGATCGCGGCGCGCAGCTTGCGCGCCACCGGGGGCTCGACCGTCGAGGACGGGCTCTTCACGAACTCGCCGAGTTCCTTGAGCTTCGCAAGTGCGACCTTGCTGTCGACGCCGAGTTCGGCGGCGATCTCATGTACGCGTGGTTTACCAGCCACAATTCTCCTGTCTGGGTCGGTCTGCCCAGACAGGGCAGACCACTAGTCGCGGACGGGTCTCATTTCGAGCCGTTCACTTTGTTTCCATAGCTGTTCAGCCTTTGTTTCTTGGTGGGTGCTGTTCGAAGATCCGTGTGTCCAGCTGAGTGGTCACACGCAGTGCTCTTCCGAAAGCTCGACGCCGCAGAGCGGCTTCCATGCACTCGGGTGTCGGATGCACCCACGCGCCACGCCCCGGCAGGACAGCACGCTCATCGGGGATGAGGGTGTCGTTCTGGGCAACCACCCTGAGCAGAGCGGAGCGGGGAGCACGCGTGCGGCAACCGACGCACGTTCGTACGGGTTCCATCTTACACCTGCGTTCCGTCCGTCCTCGCCGCCACCGGGCGTGGCGTCGAGGACGGACAGGGATCAGTCGAGGACGCTGTCCGGCTGGATGTCGATCTTGGCGCCGGTGAGCTTGGCGGCCAGGCGCGCGTTCTGACCCTCCTTGCCGATGGCGAGCGACAGCTGGTAGTCCGGCACGAGGGCGCGGACGGCCTTGGTGCTCGCGTCGAGGACGAACGAGCTCGTGACCTTCGCCGGCGACAGCGCGTGCGCCACGAACGTGGGCAGGTCGGCGTCGTAGTCGACGATGTCGATCTTCTCCCCCGCCAGCTCCTCCGTGACGGCCCGCACACGGCGCCCCATCTCGCCGATGCACGCGCCCTTGGCGTTGATGGCCGGGTCGTTCGCCTTCACCGCGATCTTGGTGCGGTGCCCGGCCTCGCGGGCCAGCGCGACGATCTCGACCAGGCCGGCCGCGATCTCGGGCACCTCGAGCGCGAACAGCTTGCGGACCAGGCCCGGGTGCGTGCGCGAGACGGTGATCTGCGGACCCTTGAGCCCCTTGGCGACGCTGGTGACGTAGACGCGCAGCCGGGACCCGTGCGCGTACTCCTCGCCGGGTACCTGCTCCTCGGGCGGGAGGATCGCCTCGACGGAGCCGAGGTCGACGTGGATCATGCGCGGGTTCGGACCCTGCTGGATCACGCCGGCGACGATGTCGCCCTCCTTGCCCTTGAACTCCCCGAGGACGGCGTCGTCCGCGATGTCCCGGAGGCGCTGGCTGATGACCTGCTTGGCGGCGAATGCGGCGATGCGCCCGAAGTCGTCCGGCGTCGCCTCCTCCTCGCCGATGATCGCACCCTCGTCGTCGCGGACGACCTGGAGGACGGCGACGTGGCCGGTCTTGCGGTCGAGGTGCACGCGGACGCCCTCCGGCGTCGCGCCGTCGGGCGAGACGTGCTTGGAGTACGCGGTCAGGATCGCCTGCTCGATGATCGAGACGAGCTCGTCGAACGGGATCGCCTTCTCCTTCTCGATCCCTCGCAGCAGACTCAGTTCGATGTCCATGACGGCCTCCCTATTCAGCTCTCGTCGCGCCCGAATGCACGCGCGACATCCGTACAACGATACCGTGTGCCGCACGCCCGGGCCATCCGGCCTCCGCCGGCACAGGCCGTCGCGCGACAGCAGGCGCGCTTGCCGGAACCGGCCTGCCTCCGCGCGGCGGCCTGTCCCGTCGTGGAGTCCGGCGCCTGGTCAGGCCTTCGGCGCGGACGGGAGGGTGTTGAGCGCGCCGATCAGACGGAAGAGGTTGCCCACCTGACGCTGATCCAGGTGCAGGGCGAGGCGCGGGAGGTCGAGGCGGTCGTCGTCGGCGACCTCCGGGGACCGGGGGGCCGTGCGCTCGATCCGTCCGGTCGACAGGAGTGCGGCGAAGGCGGTGTTGAGCTCCTCGATCTCGGCGTCCGTCGGCTCGGCCTTGAGCCGCAGCACGAGCGTGTCCCCGACCCACCGCAGCGAGTCGTAGTTGCGCCAGAACCCGGTGATCTCAGCGCGGGCCTCCTCGACCGAGTCGGTGATGACGACGCGATCGAAGTCCCCCGGGGAGATCACCCCCATCGGGGCGAGGTGCTCGTCGACGAAGCGCCGCATGCCCTGCCAGAACGATCCGCCCTTCTCGTCGAGCAGCACGATCGGCGTCGGCTCGGCCTTCCCGGTCTGCTGCAGGGTGAGCAGCTCGAACATCTCGTCGAGCGTGCCGAAGCCCCCGGGCAGGCAGATGAATCCGCTCGACTCCTTGATGAGCATGAGCTTGCGCGTGAAGAAGTACTTCATCGCGACGACCTGATCGCTGCCCGCGACGAGACTATTCGCCTTCTCCTCGAAGGGGAGCCGGATGGAGACGCCGAGCGACAGCGCCGGCCCCGCCCCCTCGGCGGCGGCCTGCATGATCCCGGGGCCCGCGCCCGTGACGACCATCCAGCCGTCGTTCGCGAGCGCCGCCGCGACATCGCGCGCCTGCAGGTACAGCGGGTCGTCGTGGAGGGTGCGCGCGGAGCCGAACACCGTCACCTTCGGCACGCCGCGGAACGGGGCGAAGAGGCGGAACGCGTCGCGCATCTCGGCCAGGGCGGCGGAGGCGATCTTGAGGTCGAGGCGGTCGGTGTCGTCCTCACCGAGGAGCAGCGCCGTGCGGAGCATCCGCATCACGAGCCGGCGGTCCGAGGACACCCCCGCTTCGTCCAGCACATGGTTGATCTCGTCGCTCAGAGCGGCCGGCAGCGGTTCCTCGGTCATGCCCCCAGCGTCCCATGCGGCCTCCCGCCGACGGGACGCAACGCCGAGGATCCGCGCCCCCGCGCTCCGCAGCATGGGCGGGACACGGTGTCAACGCCCGTGCCCTCGGTCGGCGGTGGCGCCACGATGGCGACATGACAGAGATCACCGGACCCGAGGCCCTCGCCCGCATCAAGGAGCTCGTGGAGGACATCGACTTCACCATGCTCACCACCACCGACCCGGACGGGAACCTCGTCAGCCGGCCGATGTCGACCAGGCAGATGGACGACGCCGGCGCCATCTGGTTCTTCACGGCGGAAGACACGGAGAAGGTCGAGGAGGCGCGCCGTCACCATGATGTCGGGCTGGCCTACTGCGACGCGAAGGGCATGCGCTACGTGTCCGTCGCCGGCACCGCCGAGGTCGTCCACGACCGCGCGAAGATGGAGGAGCTCTACTCCCCCTCCCTCGACATCTGGTTCGAGGACGGGCTGGACACCCCCGGCATCGCCCTGCTCGCGGTCACCCCGGTCGTCGCCGAATTCTGGGAACCGGCGAAGGGCAAGGTGGCGATGGCCGCCGGCGCGCTCAAGGCGTTGGTGACCCGAGACACCCCGGACGACGACATCATGAATCACGGCCGCGTCACCTGCTGAGCGACCGGCGGCGCCGGGTCAGCGCGTGGCGGAGAGCCGCTCCACGGCCTCGGCGACCGAGACCGCCTCGCGCTCGCCCGTGCGGCGGTCCCAGAACTCCACCTGGCCGTCGGCGGCGCCCCGGCCGACGATCACGATCTTCGGGACGCCGACGAGTTCTGCATCACCGAACTTGACTCCGGGCGACACCTTCGGACGGTCGTCATAGAGCACGTCGAGCCCGGCGGCTTCGAGCTGCGCGGAGAGGTCCTCCGCGACGTCGAAGGCGACCTGGTCACGCCCGGCGGCGACGACCTGCACGTCGAACGGGGCGACCGAGGCCGGCCAGATGAGGCCTTTGTCGTCGTTGTTGAGCTCGGCGATGATCGCCAGGATCCGCGTGACGCCGATGCCGTACGACCCCATGGTGACCGTGACGAGCTTGCCGTTCTCGTTGAGGACCTTGAGGCCGAGCGCCTCCGCGTACTTCCGTCCGAGCTGGAAGACGTGACCGATCTCCATGCCGCGGGCGAGCTCGACCGGACCGGAGCCGTCGGGCGCCGGGTCGCCTGCGCGCACGTTCGCGATCTCCACGATGCCGTCCGCCTCAAAGTCGCGTCCGGCGACGATGGAGTGCGCGTGCTTCTGGTCGATGTTCGCGCCGGTGACCCAGCTCGTGCCCTCGCTCACACGGGGGTCCACGAGGTAGCGGATGCCCGTGGCGGACTCCTCGCCGAGCACCGCACCCGTGGGCGACCAGGGACCGATGTAGCCCTTCACCAGGAGGGGGTTGTTCTCGAAGTCGTCCGCGGTGGCGGTCTCGACCTCCGCCGGCGCGAACGCCACCTCGGCGCGCTTCTCGTCCACCTCGCGGTCGCCGGGGATCCCGACGATCACGAGCTCACGGGTGCCGTCGAGGTGCTTCAGGGCGAGGACCACGTTCTTGAGCGTGTCGGCCGCGGTGTACTCGCCGTCGAGCTCGCGGTTGCAGTGCGCCACGAGCGTCTCGATGGTCGGCGTGTCCGGAGAGTCGAAGATCACGGGGGCGCCGTCGGCATCGAACGGGACCGGCGCGGGTACCGGGGTGCTGAAGGCCTCGACGTTGGCCGCGTAGCCGCCGGCACTGCGGACGAACGTGTCCTCGCCCACGGGGGTCGGGTGCAGGAACTCCTCGCTCCGCGAACCGCCCATGGCCCCGGCGTCGGCCTGCACGATGGCGTACTCGAGGCCCAGCCGCTGGAAGATGCGCTCGTACGCGTCCCGCTGCGCCTGGTAGCTCGCATCCAGCCCCTCGTCGGAGGCGTCGAAAGAGTAGGCGTCCTTCATCGTGAACTCGCGGCCGCGGAGGAGCCCAGCGCGCGGCCGGGCCTCGTCGCGGTACTTGTCCTGGATCTGGAAGATCGTCAGCGGCAGGTCCTTGTACGACGAGTACAGATCCTTCACGAGCAGCGTGAACGCCTCCTCGTGCGTCGGCGCCAGCAGGTAGTCCCCGCCCTTGCGGTCCTGGAGGCGGAACAGCAGGTCGCCGTACTCGTCCCAGCGCCCGGTGGCCTCGTACGCCTCGCGCGGCATCAGCGCGGGGAAGTGCACCTCCTGCGCACCCGCGGCGGCCATCTCCTCGCGGATGACGGACTCGATCTTCGCCTTGACGCGCAGGCCGAGCGGCAGCCACGCGAAGATGCCCGCCGCCTGCGGTCGGATGTACCCGGCGCGGATCAGCAGCTTGTGACTGGCGACCTCGGCACCGGCAGGATCTTCGCGGAGCGTACGGAGGAAGAAGTTCGAAAGACGAGTGACCACGGCTCAAGTGTAGTGAGCCGCGGTCACCCGCCTCGTCGCTCAGTTGAGGGCCGGGAGTCCCTGCGGCACGACACCGCCGCGGTAGAGGCTCTCCGCGAGCTCCTGCAGAGCCGTGAGCGCCACGCGCTGCGGCAGCGGACCGTAGGAGATGCGGGTCACGCCGAGCTTCTCGTACTCGGAGGCGGCGAGCGCGCCGGGGATGCCGATCACGCTGACCTTGCGCTCACCGATCCCCTCGACGAGCTGACGCGTGACGTTCGCGTCCAGGATGCCGGGGACGAAGACCGCGGTGGCGCCCGCATCGAGGAAGGCGCGACCGCGCTGGATGGCATCCGCGATGCTCTGCTCCACGGGGCGCGACCCGGCACGCACGAACGCGTCGGTCCGGGCGTTGAGGGCGAACGGCACGCCCTCCGCCTCCGCGGCCTTCACGATGGCCTCGACGACGGCGACCGATTCGTCGAGCGGCTTGAGGCGGTCCTCGACGTTCGCGCCGACGACGCCGGCCGCGATCGCGAGGCGGGTGGTCTCCCCCGCGTCGCCGTACCCGTCGTCCAGGTCGGCGGTGACGGGAACGGACACGGCCGCCGCGATCCGTCCGACCATGTCGATCATGACGTCGCGCGGGGTGTCCCCGTCGTCGTAGCCGAACGACGCGGCGATGCCGTGACCGGCGGTGGCGATCGCCTTCGTCTCCGGCAGCGCGGCGACGGCGCGTGCGGAGACGACATCCCACACGTTCACCACGCGGAGGATCTCCGGGGCGTCATAGAGTCCGACGAGGGTCTGAGCCTTGGCAGCAGTGGTCATGTCCCCACGCTAGCGGCCGATGCGGGCACGCGGGCCGGCTGCGGCGGATCGTCCCGGTGCTCGACCTAGGCTGGCGGCATGCCCCAGCGCCGCTCGCATGTCGCCCCCTCCGCCGCCCAGACCGAGCTCGCCGCGGCGCTCTCCGCGCTGCGGGAGGCCCTGGACACGCCGAGCGCGTTTCCCGCCGACGTGCTCGCCGAGGCGGAAGCGGCCTCGGCGACGACCCCGGAGCTCGACCTCACGGACATCCCGTTCGCGACCCTCGACCCGGCGGGCGCCCGTGACCTCGACCAGGCCTTCCACCTCGAGCGCGACGGCGACGGCTATCGGGTGCGGTACGCCATCGCGGACGTGCCGGGTTTCGTCACCCCCGGTGGTGCCGTGGACGCGGAGGCCCGCCGACGGGGACAGACCCTGTACGCCGCGGACGGCACGATCCCGCTGCATCCGCCGGTGCTGAGCGAGGACCACGTCTCCCTGCTCCCCGATGTCGACCGTCCCGCTCTCGTGTGGACGTTCGCGCTGGATGCCGCGGGCACCGTGACCGACTTCCGGCTGGAGCGCGCCCTCATCCGGTCCCGTGCGCAGCTCGACTACGCGTCCACCCAGGAGGCGCTGGACCGGGGCGACGGCGGCCACGCGGCCCTGCTGCCGGAGATCGGTGCCCTCCGTCTCGAACAGGAGCGTGGGCGCGGTGGAGCCAGCCTCAACGTCCCGGACGAGGAGGTCGTGCGCACCGAGGACGGCTCCTATGCGATCGAGCGCCGCAGCCCCCTGCCCGTGGAGGAGTGGAACGCGCAGCTGTCGCTCATGACCGGGATGGCGGCCGCGACGCTCATGATCGACGCAGGCGTGGGCATCCTCCGCACGATGCCGGAGCCGGACGAGGCGGCGTTCGCGGCCTTCCGTCACCAGACGGACGCGCTCGGGCGCCCGTGGACCGACGGCACGTACGGCGAGTACCTCCGCGGCCTCGACCGCTCCGACCCGATGACCCTCCCGGTGCTGGAAGCCGCCGCCTCGCTGTTCCGCGGTGCGGGGTACCTCGTGTTCGACGGGGAGCGGCCCGCCGACGCCGTGCAGGCCGCGATCGGCGCCCCGTACGCACATGCGACCGCTCCCCTCCGCCGGCTCGTCGACCGCTGGGTCCTCGCGATCTGTCTCGCCGTGTCGACGGGACAGCCGGTGCCGGAGTGGGTGCGCTCCTCCCTCGGCGACCTCCCCGCGCTCATGCAGGACTCGGGCCGACGGGCGTCGCAGCTGGACGCGGACACCGTGAACCGCGTCGAGGCCGCCCTGCTCACACCTCTGGTGGGACAGACGGTCGAGGCCACGGTCATCGAGCTCCGGGGCGAGCGGGCCGCCGTTCAGATCGGGGACCCTGCCGTGACGACGATCGCGCCGGTGGGTCTCGCCAGGCCCGGGGACGTGGTGCGGCTGCGCGTCGTGCGCGTGGACATCGCGACGGGCGAGATCGAGCTCGCCGTCTGACTCCGCCGGGTCAGGCGAGGACGCCGGATCAGGCGCTTACCGGCACCAGCGCCTGTGCTGCCGCGATCGCCTGTGTCCCCTCCGGATACCCTGTCGAGATGGATCAGGCCGAGCGCGTCGAGCGCTTCCTCGTGGAGCGGTATCCGCGCGCACGCATCTCGATCGTCGCCGGGAGCACCGCCCGCGGCGAGCGCACGCACACGAGCGACATCGACCTCCTGCTCATCGACGACGACCTCTTCGCCGACGACGCCCAGGCGAGCGAGGCCGCCACCTTCGAGTTCGAGGGCGAGACCTTCGAGGTGTTCGCATACACGGCGGCAGGGTTCGAGACATGGGCTAACCGCGGCATTGCACAGCACCGGCCCGTCATCGTGCACATGCTCGTGGAGGGCGTGCCGGTGCGCTCCGGACCCGGGCTCGACGACCTGCGGGCCCGGTGGGGCGCCGTGCTCGCCGCCGGCCCCACAGTGGAAGACCGCGAGTCACGGTTCCGGCGGTACGTGATCACCGATCTCCTCGACGACCTGGGCGACGCGACGGATCCTCTCGAACAGCGCGTGGTCGCAGGCCTGCTGTTCGAGCGCATGGCGGAGCTGATGCTGCTGGCCGACGGGCAGTGGATCGGCTCCGGGAAGTGGCTCCCCCGACGTCTGCGCGCGTGGAATCCCGAGCGCGCGGAGCAGCTCAGCGCTCCGCTGCTCGCCGGAGACATCCCGGGGTTCGCGGAGCGGGTCAGTGAGGAACTGGAACTCGCAGGGGGTCGGATGCAGGCGGGCTTCGTGCGCTGACGTCATCGCGGGAACAGGCAGGCATGCGACAGCAGGCGACACCGGCCGCTGTCGCCTGTCCTCGCGCGAATGCCTGAGGCGGGCGAGGGCTCAGGAGGCGGGAGTCGCGGTCGTCGTCATCACGAGGAGCTGCGGGTCGGACAGATCCAGAGTCACCGCGATGGCGGCGAATTCCGCGAGGGAACGGACGTGGGTGCCGCCGCAGAGAATCACGGCCTCGCCCTCGGGGAGGTCGCAGTGCCAGCGTCGCCGGTCGACGATGGTCGGTCCGTCCACCTCGATGCGGCTCGCGGCAGCGGAGGCGACCCACGCGGCGAGCTGTGCGTTGATGCGCTGCTCGCGGTCGGCCAGCGTGGCCGCGAACGTCTCGGTGTCGAATCCCGCGCGGCGCAGGCTCTTGCCGAGGCGGTACTCGTCGACGGCGCCGTCCTCGTGGATGCGGCTGAACTGGTTCGCCCGTCCCTCGAAGTCCGGGTTTCCCAGCGCATCCTCCCCCGGGTCCTTGCGCCAGAGGTCGGCGACCGCGAGATCCAGGGCCAGGGAGGCGAGGTGGCACGCGGTGTGACCGCGGCTGAGGCCGGCACGGTGCGCCTCGTCGACCGAGAGCGCCACGCGCGTTCCCTCTGCGAGCCAGGCGGGCGCGGCACCATCGAGCCGGTGGCCCACCAGCCAGGTCCACCCCTCGGCCCCGCGCTTGACGGGGATCGCGCTGCCCACCGCGAACGCGCCGTCATCCGAGACGGCCGCCATGAGCGCCTCGGTCACGGGGACGGCTCCGTCCTCGCCGGAGATGTCGCCGGTATCGCCGGGCTGATCGGGCCAGGTGTGATCGACGGGGTGGAACGGCGTGGCGTCGACGACGACCACGGTTCCGTCGGCGTCGTCGGCCACGCGGGTCACGACGGCGTCTCCGCGGAGGCTGCCGTCCGGGAAGGTGACGATCGTGGGCGTGGTCATGGGGCTCCTCGGAGAGTCGACGGAACGATGGTGCCGATCGGGCACGGGGTGTCAGTGGGACGGCGGGATCGTGAAGCTGGCGAGCCGGTCGCCATCGACGACGAAGATCCCATCGGACTCGCCGTTGAAGACGCGACTGCTCCACGCGAACCGGATGCGCGTCGTGTCGCCGTCCGTGGCGGCCGAGAGCACGGTCATCCGCGCCCCGGCGCCGATCGCATCGCTGTCCGCCCAGCCGCGCACGCCGTCGGCACCGGCTTTCACGGTGCCCCAGTCGCTCACGAAGCCGTCCGCGGTGAAAGCGGCGACGAAGGCGTCGGTGTCCCCGGCGTTGATCGCGTCGATCATGGCCTGGACCGGCGCAGGCAGCAGGATGTCGGACACAGCACTCCTCGGATCAGGCGGTGACGACCTGGGCGGTGCCGAGCGGAGCGTCCGGTCCCATCTCGGCGGCGATGCGGTTCGCCTCCTCGATGAGGGTGGCGACGATGTCGGCCTCCGGGACGGTCTTGATGACCTCGCCCTTGACGAAGATCTGGCCCTTGCCGTTGCCGGAGGCGACACCGAGGTCGGCCTCGCGTGCCTCACCCGGGCCGTTCACGACGCAGCCCATGACGGCGACGCGCAGCGGCACCGTCATCTCCTTGAGCCCCTCGGTGACGTCTTCCGCGAGCGTGTAGACGTCGACCTGAGCCCGACCGCACGACGGGCACGAGACGATCTCGAGCTTGCGCTCCCGGAGGTTGAGGGACTGGAGGATCTGGTGACCGACCTTGACCTCCTCGGCCGGCGGCGCGGACAGCGAAACGCGGATGGTGTCGCCGATGCCCTCCCCCAGCAGGATGCCGAAGGCGGTCGCGCTCTTGATCGTGCCCTGGAAGGCCGGTCCCGCCTCGGTCACGCCGAGGTGCAGCGGCCAGTCGCCCCGCTCGGCGAGCTGACGGTAGGCCTTGACCATGACGACCGGGTCGTTGTGCTTGACCGAGATCTTGAAGTCGTGGAAGTCGTGCTCCTCGAACAGCGACGCCTCCCAGACCGCACTCTCGACGAGGGCCTCCGGCGTGGCCTTGCCGTACTTCTCGAGCAGGCGACGGTCGAGCGAGCCCGCGTTCACGCCGATGCGGAGCGAGACGCCCGCGTCCTTGGCGGCCTTCGCGATCTCGCCGACCTGATCGTCGAACTTGCGGATGTTGCCCGGGTTCACGCGCACGGCCGCACAGCCGGCGTCGATCGCCTGGAAGACGTACTTCGGCTGGAAGTGGATGTCGGCGATGACCGGGATCTGGCTCTTCTTGGCGATGATGTGCAGCACGTCGGCGTCGTCCTGCGAGGGAACGGCGACGCGGACGATCTCGCAGCCGGAGGCGGTGAGCTCCGCGATCTGCTGCAGCGTCCCGTTGATGTCGGTGGTCTTCGTCGTCGTCATCGACTGCACGCTGACGGGCGCATCGCCGCCGACGAGCACCTTGCCCACCTTGATCTGGCGGGACTTGCGACGCGGGGCGAGGACTTCGGGGACCTTCGGCATCCCAAGATTCACTGCTGGCACGATCCCAGCCTACGCCGCCAGGATGCAGAAGGGCTGGATGCGGGCGCTTACGCTGAGGGCATGGCGGTCATTCTTCTCACCGGCTTCGATCCGTTCGACGGCGCGGCCCGCAATCCCTCGGCGGAGGCTGTGGAGAGGGTCGCCACCGGATACGACGGCCCTCACGACCTGGTCGTCGCGACGCTGCCGGTGTCGTTCGCCCGATCGGCCGCGCTCCTGCGGGAGCGGATCGCCCAGCACTCCCCCGACGCGGTCGTGTGCACGGGTCTCGCCGGCGGAAGCGATCGGATCGCGGTCGAGCGGGTCGGCCTGAACCTGATCGACGCACGGATCCCCGACAACGACGGTGCACAGCCGGTGGACCAGCACAGCGATCCCGACGGTCCGGCCGCCCGATTCACCACCCTCCCCGTGAAGCGCCTCGTGCGCCTGCTCGACGATGCGGGTCTCCCCGCACGCCTCTCGCTCTCCGCCGGCTCGTACGTGTGCAACCACGTGCTGTACACGGCGCTCTCCGCCGTTCCCGCGCACGTGCCCGCCGGCTTCGTCCATCTGCCCTGGTCCCGCAGCACCGCGCCGGCCGGCGCTCCGCACCTGGACGACGAGGAGATCGCGCGCGGCGTCCGTCTGCTCGTGGATCACTGCCTCGACGACGAAGAAGCGGGAACCGGCGGCTCGCTCTGGTGACGTCACGCCGCCCGGCCGGCAGGGCGGGGTGTGGTAGTTTCGCCCCAATGATCGCGCACATCACCTGGTGGCCCGCCTCCTAGGCGGTGTGTTCGCGTTCCCTCGAATCCAGACCGCCTCCGGGGCGGTCTTTTCGTTGCGCCGAGCCGGAGCCCTCGCACAGGAGACATCGATGACCCTCTCTCGCCTCGACGAGCTCAGCGCCGACCCCACCGCGTCCTTCGTGCTGATCGCCCGGGACGGCGCGGACACCGTCGAGCTGCTCACCGGAGACGTGACCGACGTCGACCTGCTCGCCGACATCCCCCTGACGGTCGGGGGAGAGCCGCGGGAGGTGTTCGCGCTCGTCCCGTATCGGCAGGTCCGCGAACGCGGCTTCGTGGCCCAGGACGACGGGGCGCCGCTGCGCTGCCTCGTCGTGGTGGAGCACCTCCACCTGCCGACCGGCGCCGTGCTCGACGCGCTTCCGACCGCCCCGATCCCGCTCCGCGATGAGGGCTTCGACATCGCGGACGAGGAGTACGCGCGGATCGTCGAGACCGTGATCGCGGACGAGATCGGCCGCGGCGAGGGTGCGAACTTCGTCATCCGCCGCGATTTCACCGCGACCGTCGACGCCGACGAGCGCCAGGCGGCGCTCACCTGGTTCCGGGCTCTGCTCGCCCACGAGCGCGGCGCGTACTGGACGTTCGCGGTCGTCACCCCCGGGCACATCGCGGTCGGGGCGAGCCCCGAGGCGCACGTCGTGGCCCGCGACGGTGTCGTCACCATGAACCCCATCTCGGGCACCTTCCGGCATCCGGCCGGCGGCGCGACGAAGGAGACGCTCACCGACTTCCTGGCGTCGACCAAGGAGACCGAGGAGCTGTTCATGGTCGTGGACGAGGAGCTCAAGATGATGAGCGCCGTCTGCGCCGACGGCGGACGCATCACCGGCCCGCATCTCAAGGAGATGTCGCGGCTGACGCACACCGAGTACATGCTGCGCGGACGGAGCGGGCTGGACCCGCGGGACATCCTCCGCGAGACGATGTTCGCCCCGACCGTCACCGGCTCCCCCATGCAGAACGCCTGCGCCGTGATCCGGCGGCACGAGCGCAAGCCCCGGGGCTACTACTCGGGCGTCGCGGCGCTCTTCACGCCCAACGCCGATGGCGGGCACGACCTCGACGCGCCCATCCTCATCCGCACCGTGTACCTGCGCGACGGCGAGCTGAGCGTGCCCGTCGGCGCGACCCTCGTCCGCCACTCGGACCCGCACGGCGAGGTGTCCGAGACCCACGGCAAGGCCGCCGGCGTGCTCGGCGCGATCGGCGCGATCGATCGGGACCGCGTCGCCGAGGCCCGCAGCGACGCCGACGCCCCCGGTGAGCCGCGGCGTCTCGCGGACGACCCGGACGTCGCCGCGCTCCTCTCCTCGCGCAACGCCCGCCTCGCCGAGTTCTGGCTGAACCCGCAGGGCGAGGACTTCACCGGTCCGTTCTCCGGCCGCTCCGCCCTCGTCGTCGACGCCGAGGACCGCTTCACGACGATGCTCGCGCATCAGCTGCGGCACCTCGGGCTCGACGTGACCATCGCGTCCTGGGACGAGGTGGACGACGAAGCGGTCGAGACGGCCGATCTCGTCGTCGCCGGCCCCGGCCCCGGCGACCCCCGAGACGACGCGAGCCCGCGCATCGCCCGGATGCGCGAGGTCGTGGCGGCCCGCCTGCAGGCGCATTCGCCGCTGCTCGCGGTCTGCCTGAGCCACCAGATCCTGGCGGACCGGATGGGGATCGCGCTGACGCCCCTCGACGCTCCGCACCAGGGGCTGCAGAAGGCCGTGCCGGTGTTCGGCGAGGACGCCTCGATCGGGTTCTACAACACCTTCACGGCACGGGTCGACCCCGGAGCGACCACGGTGGGCGCGGCCGAGGTCTCCGCGGATCCGGTGACCGGAGACGTCTACGCGCTCCGCGGCGACGGCTTCGCATCGGTGCAGGGCCACCTCGAATCGATCCTGTCCCGCGACGGCATCCGCACGCTGGAGCGCCTGGCGGCGCACGCCCTGCGCTGAGCGCGTTCCGGCCGCTCAGCCCAGGAGCTTGACCGGGTTGAACAGGTCGGCCACGAGCAGGAGCGCGCCCATCGCGATCAGCAGCGTCGCGACGACGACGGTCAGCGGCACGAGCTTGGTGGCGTCGACCGGGGCCGGGGGCGGCCGCCGGAACAGCTTCGCCCACGCCCGCTTGATCCCCTCCCACAGCGCGACGACGATGTGCCCGCCGTCGAGCGGCAGCAGCGGGATCAGGTTGAAGACGAAGAGCGCGACGTTGAGCGAGCCGAGAAGGCCGAGCAGCACGGCGAAGCGGTTGAGCACCGGAGCGTCCGTCGCGGCCACCTCGCCCGCGAGACGCCCGACGCCGACGACGCTCAGCGGCCCGTTCGGATCGCGTTCCCCTCCCGTCACGAGCGAGACCCCGACGTCCCACAGGCGCACCGGGAGCGTGACGATCAGCGAGCCGACCCGGGCGACGGTGTCCGCCGCCAGCTGGGGTCCGGCGGTCAGCGGCTGCTGCACGTAGCCCATCTGCGCGATCATCCCCGCGTAGCCGACCTCCTTCACGACGGGATCGCCGTCGTCGTCGAGCACCGGCTGCCCGCTCGCGTCCGTGATGGTGCGCTCCGCGGCGATGGGGGTGAGGGTCAGCGTCCGCTCGGTGCCGTCCCGGCGCACAACGAGGGCGAGGGGCTCGCCCGGTGAGGCCTGGACGATGGCGGTGGCCTCCGCGAAGGTCGACACCGGCTTCCCGTCGATCGACACGAGGACGTCGCCCGGCTGCACATCGGCCGCAGCGGCCGGGGACTCCGGATCGTCGGCCCCGCACTCGGTCGCCGTCGACGACGCGGGGACCACGCACTCGTTCACCGCCGCGACCGTCGTGGTGCCCTGCTGCACGCCGATCCCGCTGACGAGGACGGTGAAGATCACCACGGCCAGCACGAGATTCATGAGCGGTCCGCCGAGCATCACGATCACGCGCTTCCACACCGGCAGCTTGTAGAAGACCCGGTCCTCGGCGCCTTCCGCGATGGTCTCGTCGTTGGCAGAACGCGCGTCCTGGATGAGCGTGCGGAACGCCCCGGAGGCGGGCCCGCTGTCCTTCGACGACGGATACATCCCCGACATGGAGATGAAGCCGCCCAGGGGCAGGAGCTTGAAGCCGTACTCCGTCTCCCCGATCCGCTTCGACCACAGGCGCGGCCCGAAGCCGATCATGTACTGGCCGACACGCACGCCGAAGAGCTTCGCGGGGACGAGGTGGCCGACCTCGTGCAGACCGATCGAGAGGCCGAGGCCGATCAGCATGAACACGATGCCGCCCAGATAGAGCAGGAATTCCACGAGCCCACGCTACTGCCCGCCGCCTAGGAATCCGCCCGGCTCGCGCAGCGTCGCTAGGCTGGCATGATGACGTCCCGGCAGCTGCGATTCCTCCGCGCCGCCGCCGTGTCCGCGATCGCCACGCTCCTCGCGGCCGTCTCCCACACGCTCGCCGGCGGGGCCGCCCCGCACCCGCTGCTCATCGCCGCCGTCGCGACGCTCTTCGTGCCGCTCTCCGCCGCCGTGGTCGGCCGGCGGTCCTCGCGCGCCCGAGTCGCGGTGGCCGTGATCCTGGCGCAGGGCGCGTTCCACCTGCTCTTCCAGCTCCTGGGGGCGCCCACCGCCGAGGAGGCGCCGGGACTCGGCGTCCACTCCCACCACCTCGACCTGAGCGCACTCGGCCCGCTGTCACCGGCCGCAGGGCCAGGAGCGCTGATGCTGTCGGCGCACCTCGTCGCCGCCCTGCTGACGACGGTGCTGCTGTGGCATGGCGAGAGCGTGCTGCGCACGATCGCCCGCTGGTTCCAGGCCGCCCTCCGACGCACGGCGACGCCCGCCTCCACGCCTCCGGCACCGCCGCGTCCGCTGCGCTCCGCCCTCCTCCCTCCGCTCGACGTCGCGACGACAGCCGTGGTCTCGCGACGCGGTCCTCCGGTGCTCGTCGGCGGCTGAGCCGCCCTCGATCCGGCCGTCGCCGTTCGACGGCCCATCCTTCCGGGCTGCGCTGTTCCGGCGCGCCCGCACACGAGCATCTGGAGACCCCATGTCGAACACCACCATCCGTCCCCGTCGTCCACGCCGCACCCTCCTCGGAGCCACCGGCGTCGTCGGCGGACTCGCCCTCGCCCTCGCCGTCCCCGCGATGGCCGGGGCACACGTCAGCGTCAGCCCCGACGAGCTCGCCGCGGGTGACCACGGCGTGCTGACCTTCTCGTTCTCGCACGGCTGCGGCACCTCGCCCACCACCGCCCTGCGCATCACCATGCCGGAGGGTCTCGCCTCGGTCGCCCCCACGCTCGACGGCGACTGGACCATCCAGGTCGAGCGCGGCGACGACGGTCTCGTGAGCGCCGTCACGTACACCGCCCTCACGCCGGTGCCGACCGACCTGCGCGGCGCCGTGAGCATGTCGGTGGGCCTGGATGAGGACACGCCCGAAACGCTCGCCTTCCCGGTGGTCCAGCAGTGCGTGGACGGCGCGACCGAGTGGACGCAGCTCGCCGAGAAGGGTGAGGACCCGCACGACCTCGACTCCCCCGCGCCTGTCGTGACGGTCACGGATGGCACCGCGGACGGTCACGGCACGAGCGCCGCGCCGCAGCCCGCGACGGCGGACGACGGCGACGACGCGCTGGGCATCGCGCTGGGTGCCGGCGGTCTGCTCGCCGGCGTCGCGGCGCTGGTGGTCGCGGTGCTCGCGTTCCGCCGCCGCGCCTGACCCCCGGTCCGCCGCGCCCGGCTCCAGCGCGCGGCGGACCGACCCGCCCGGGCTGACACCGCGGCCGTGAGAACATGGAGACGACATGTCGATGGAACAACAGCCGACCCTGCCCCCCGTGCTCCGCCCGGCGAACCCGCCCCGGCGCGAGCTGTCCGAACTCGCCTCCCTGTTCGCCCGCTCCGTGCGGGGCGACGTGGAGGGCGTCGCTCTCAGTGGCATCACCCTTGCCACGGCCGATCTGCGCCCGGGCGAGGCCTTCGTCGCCATCCGCGGCGTGAACCGCCACGGCGCGGACTTCGCGAAGACCGCCGCCGAGAAGGGAGCGGTCGCGGTGATCACGGACCAGGCGGGTGCCGACATCGCCGCCGACGCAGGCCTCCCGATCCTCATCGTCGACGACCCCCGCGGCGTGCTCGGCGCGCTGAGCGCCTGGGTGTACGGCACGGGCGCGGAGGATCCGCTCCCCCTCCTGTTCGCGACCACCGGGACGAACGGCAAGACGAGCGTCTCCCACCTGCTCGAGGGCATCCTCGAGCAGATGGGCGTCGTCACCGGGCTCTCCTCCACGGCTGAGCGGCACATCGCGGGCGAGGTCATCGTCTCGCGGCTCACCACCCCCGAGGCTTCCGAGATGCACGCCCTCCTCGCGCTGATGCGGGAGCGCGAGGTCGAGGCCGTCGCGGTCGAGGTCAGTGCCCAGGCCCTGTCCCGTCACCGCGTCGACGGCATCCGGTTCGACGTCGCGGGGTTCACCAACCTCAGCCACGATCACCTCGACGACTACGCCGACATGGAGGAGTACTTCGAGGCGAAGCTGCCGCTCTTCCGTCCCGACCGCGCCGTGCGCGGCGTCGTCTGCCTCGACTCGTCCTCCGGCGCCCTCGTCGTCGAACGCTCCGAGATCCCCGTCGTCACCGTCGGGACGCCCTCCATCGCCGCCGACGCCGATCAGGCATCGCGAGCGGACTGGGTGGTCGTCATCGACGACGAGCGGGCGACCGGCACCACGTTCACGATGACGGGACCGGCCGGCACGCTCACCACGACCGTCCCCGTGATCGGTCCGCACATGGCCGCGAACGCGGCGCTGGCGATCGTCATGCTGCTCGAGGGCGGCTATGCCTGGGAGCGGATCGTCGGGGCCGTGCAGCGCGACGGCGGCATCCGGGCCTACCTGCCCGGTCGCACGCAGCTCGTCTCGGGCGCGCAAGGGCCGGCCGTCTTCGTCGACTTCGGCCACTCGCCCGACGCCTTCGAGAAGACCCTGGCCGCCGTGCGGCGGGTGACCCCCGGCAAGGTGCTCATGCTCTTCGGGGCCGACGGGGACCGCGACGCCAGCAAGCGCTTCGACATGGCCCGCACCGCGGTGGAGGGCAGCGACATCCTCGTCGTGACCGATCACCACCCCCGGTTCGAGGACCCGGCGTCGATCCGCGCGACGCTCGTCGAGGGCGCGCGTCGCGCCCGTCCCGACGCCGAGATCCACGAGTACTCCCCGCCGGAGGCCGCGATCGTGGCCGCCGTCGGACTCGTCGGCGACGGCGACGCGATCCTCTGGGCGGGACCCGGCCACCAGGACTACCGCGACATCCGCGGAGTGCGGACGCCGTACTCCGCCCGCGAGCTCTCCCGGCGTGCGCTGAAGGCCGCCGGATGGCCCGTCCCGGAGCCGCGCTGGCCCGTGCCGTACCCGGACGAGGACTGACCCCGCGCCGCGTCAGGCGGCGGCGATGAGCTGGTCGGCCTTCCGCCGCGCCCAGTCCTCCGCCGCCGCGAGCGATTCCACGGTCAGCGTGTCCGGAGCGTCGTGCGCGTCGACGACCCGCTGCACGGTGTCGACGATGCCGAGGAACGGCAGGCGCCCCTCGTGGAACGCGTCCACGGCCTGCTCGTTGGCGGCGTTGTAGACCGCGGGGAAGGTGCCTCCGGCACGCCCGACCGCCTTCGCGAGTGCCACCGCGGGGAAGGCGTCGTCATCGAGCGGCTCGAACGTCCACGACGTGGCGGTGGTCCAGTCCAGCGGGCGGCCCACACCGCCCACCCGGTGCGGCCAGTCGAGGCCCAGCGAGATCGGCAGCCGCATGTCCGGCGGAGAGGCCTGGGCGATGGTGGATCCGTCGATGAACTCCACCATGGAGTGCACGATCGACTGCGGGTGCACGACGACGTCGATGTCGTCGTAGGGCACGTCGAACAGCAGGTGCGCCTCGATGATCTCGAGGCCCTTGTTGACCAGCGTGGCGGAGTTCGTGGTGACGGTGCGTCCCATGTTCCACGTGGGGTGCGCGAGCGCATCCTGCGGCGTGACAGCGGTGAGCTCGTCGCGCGACTTCCCGCGGAAGGGCCCGCCCGAGGCCGTGACCACCAGCCGACGGATCTCGTCGTGCGTACCGGAGCGCAGAGCCTGCGCGAGGGCGGAGTGCTCGGAGTCCACGGGGACGATCTGACCGGGCGCCGCCGCGGCGAGCACCAGATCACCGCCGACGATCAGCGACTCCTTGTTCGCCAGGGCGAGCGTCCGCCCCTCCTCCAGCGCAGCCAGCGTCGAGCCCAGACCGATCGAGCCGGTGATCCCGTTCAGCACCACATCGGCTTCGACGTCACGGACCAGCTGCTCCGCCTCCGCGGCGCCCAGAGCGGTGTGCTCCACCTGGAACTGCGCCGCCTGCTCGGCCATCATCGCCGCGTTCGATCCTGCGGCGAGACCGACGACCTCGAAGCGTCGAGGATTGGCACGGATCACATCCAGCGCCTGGGTGCCGATGGAACCGGTGGAGCCGAGGATGATGACGCGACGCATGACGCCAGCCTAGGACACGCCGCGACGGCGGCCCTACTGCTGCGGCTGGACCGGGGTCGTCGCGAGGATGTCGACGACGAACACGAGGCTCTCGTCCTGCAGCTCGTGGCCCTCGCTCGCGCCGTAGCCGTCGGACGGCGGCATGACGACGAGGACCTGCGAACCGACCTTCTGCCCCTCGAGCGCCTTCTGGAAGCCGGCGACGACCCCCGTGGTCTGGAACTGCGCGGGGGCGGCGTCGCGGCTCCAACTGGAGTCGAACTCCTCGCCGTCGGACCACTTCACGCCGAGGTACTGCACGACCACGAGGTCGCCGGACGCGACCGTCGCACCGTCGCCCTGCTTGAGGACGGAGACCTTCGTCTCGGTCGGCGCGTCGCCGTCCGGGATCGTGACGGACGGCTTGCCGTCGTCGTCGAGCTCGACCTCGGGCATGCCGGCGGTCGGCTCGACGGGCTCACCGGTCGCGACCTCGGGGAGTCGGTCGACGGCCTCCGCGTAGACGACGATGTTGCTCTGCCCCTCACCGAGCGCGCTGCCGGGGATGGCGAGGACGACGCGGGATCCGACCGGCTCGCACTCCAGCGCGGCGACGAACAGCGACGACTGGTTCGGGTCGAGGAGCACGGGGAGCGTGCCGTCCTCGCCGCGCGCCGACGAGTCGACCACGTCGCCGCTGGCGGCATCGACGATCTGGTACTGGACGGAGACGAGGTCGTTCGCCGCGAGGTCGTCTCCCTCGCCCTCGGACACGACGGTCCGCTCGACGTTCGCGAACTCCGCATCGTCGGGAACCGTGATCTTGGCGTCGAGGCCTTCGCCGTCCACCTCGATGGCGTCCGAGGTGTCGCCGGCCTTCGCGTTCACGAGGCACTGGCTCGACCCGGAGGCGTCCGGGGAGGACGTGCTCTGCGGATCGCCGTTCCCGGAGCAGCCCGCCAGCAGCAGGGTCGCCGCAGCGACGGTGGACAGGACGAGCAGCGGACGGGTGCGCACAGGAAGACCTCACGATCGCGGGCGGGAGCTTCCATCCTGCCTCATCGCCCTTTGCTCGCGCTGGGAAGCGGCGGCGCGAGTCTTCATTCCCACGTCGGCATGGATCCGGGAGTAGCCTGCTCTGATGAGCTCTGAGCAGTCCGCGGACCCCGAAACCCCCTCAGAGGACTCCCCGAAGCCCCGGCACGCCGGCTTCACCTACGCCCTGGGCCGCAGCCTCATCGCCCCGCTCGCCCGGCTCGTCTACCGGCCGCACATCGAAGGACGCGAGCACGTCCCCACCACCGGCCCGGTGATCTTCGCCAGCAACCACCTGTCGTTCATCGACTCCATCGCCATCCCGGTGGCGGCTCCGCGGCCCGTGCACTTCCTCGCCAAGTCGAGCTACTTCGAGGGCACCGGCATGAAGGGCTGGGCGTCCAAGACGTTCTTCGAGGCGATCGGTGCGATCCCGGTCCGCCGCGGCGCCGGCCAGGCGGCGCTCGACGCCCTCGACCTGCAGCGTCAGCTCCTCGACGAGGGCCTCGCCGTCGCGCTGTACCCCGAGGGCACCCGCTCCACCGACGGCCGGCTGTACAAGGGCCGCACGGGCGTGGCGTTCCTCGCCCTGCAGACCGGCGCCCCCGTCGTCCCCGTGGGACTCATCGGCACCGACAAGGTGATGCCGGTCGGCGCCAAGATGCCCACGCTGTCCGAGCGGATCACCGTGCGCTTCGGGGAGCCCCTGGATCTGTCGCCGCACGGACCGGCGACGAGCGGCCGCGCACGCCGACTCGCGACCGACGAGATCATGGCCGCGATCCACGCCCTCTCCGGTCAGGAGCTCGCGGGCACCTACAACGAGGCGCCGGCGCAGAACGCGATCGAGAAGATCAAGCAGGCGCTCCCGCACGAGCGCCGCTGAGCGCCCCGTTCAGCCGGCGGCCGTCACCGTCGCCTCGTGCCGGACGGGGAAGTTGACCGAGTTGGCGATGAAGCACCACTCGTTCGCCTGGGCGTGCGCCCGCTCGGCCGCCTCGATCATCGACGCCTCGGCGACGACGACCTCCGGTCGCAGCAGCACCTCGACGAAGGACCCGCCGCCGGCGCCGTTCTCGCGCATCAGGCCGCTCGCGGTGTCGCGATAGGAGACGACCACCACGCCGGCCGTCACGCACGCGTGCAGATAGGACAGCAGGTGGCACTCCGAGAGGGAGGCCAGCAAGAGGTCCTCCGGATTCCAGCGCGACGGATCGCCGCGGAAGGGCTTGTCGGACGACGCGAGCAGCTCGGGCTTCCCCTCGACCTCGATCGTGACGTCACGGCGGTAGTCGCGATAACCGCTCGTGCCGGACCCGGCGTTGCCGGTCCAGGTGGAGGTGAGGGCGTAGCGGTGCTCGCCGAGGGCCCGGGGAGTCGTCTGCTCTGGCATGCGCCCAGTCTGCCAGGCGGCGCCGACACCCGGGCTCCGCCCTCGACGGAGCCGCGCCGCACCCGCCGGTAGAGTTGTCGGGTGCTGGAGACTCTCACCGTTCAGGATTCCGTCGAACTCGCCGTCGTGGAGCGGAGCGGCTTCATCGAGTCGCGTCATGCCGGTGCGGCCGTCGTGCTGTCGCCCGAGGGCGAGGTGGTCGCGCGGCATGGGAACGCGGAGGCACTGATCCTCCCCCGCTCCAGCCTCAAGCCCCTGCAGGCAGTCGCCTGCCTCACGGCGGGCGCCGTGCTCGAGGGAGAGCAGTTGGCTCTGTCCACCGCCAGCCATTCCGGAACCGACCGGCACGCCGAGGTCGTTCGCGAGATGCTCACCGCCGGCGGCCTCAACGAGGACGACCTCGCCTGTCCCCCGGCGTGGCCAAGCGACTCCGCGTCCCGCGACGAGATGGTGCGCGAGCACGGCCAAGAGGCGCGGGTCCGGATGAACTGCTCGGGCAAGCACGCCGCGATGCTCCGCGCCTGCATCGCGACCGGCTGGCCCGTCGAGGGCTACCTCGAACCGACCCACCCGCTCCAGGCCCACATCCGTGACGTCATCGAACGCCTGACCGGCGAGAAGATGGCGCACACCGCGATCGACGGCTGCGGCGCCCCGGTGTACGCCCTCACCCTCACGGGCCTGGCCCGTGCGATCCACCGCGTCGGCACCGCCTCCGAGCGCTCCCCGTTCGCGCTGCATCGGGTGGCCGGCGCCCTGGTGAAGGCCGTCCGCGAGAACCCCTGGACCATCGATGGTCCGGGGCGCCCTGACACGATCGCGATCGAGCGGCTCGGCGTCTTCGCGAAGGGCGGCGCGGAGGGCGTCATGGTGATGGTGGCTCCGAACGGGACCACGGTCGCCCTCAAGATGCTGGACGGCGGTGCCCGGGCATCGACGATCGTGGCCGCCACGCTGCTGGCGCGCGCCGGCGGCCTCAGCGAGGCCGACGTGACCGCGCTGGCCGAGGCCCTGCCGCTCGCGGTGCTCGGTGGCGGCTCCCGGGTCGGCGTCGTCCGGCCCGGCGCGGGTATCTGACCGCATATCCGCGGCACGGGATCCGTGTGCCGCCGTCGGGTGGTCATCGACGCCCCAGAGCATCGATGACCACACGCCGGGGTGCGCGGTCGCCGATCACGGACCACGCGCGTCCGGCGTCGGGTCGGGCGTACGGCGGGCGGACGCGGACGCCGACGAGCTGACGCAGCTCGCTGGGCCGCTCCGCCCGGATCAGCACCTCCCCGTGCGACCGCACCCGCTGCCACAGCGCCCAGTGACGTTGCCAGCTCTCGGCATCGGCGACGAGCACGAGCGGCTTGCCGTTCCGGCTCGTCTCGGCACCCGCGGCCTGCACGTCCCACTCCGGGTGCGCCGAGGCCAGCGTCTCGACGACCGAGGCCGCGCCCGGGGTGACCAGCGCCGTCAGCTCCCCCGCCGGTGCCCAGGCCGGCGCCACCTTTCGGAGGGGCTGCACCGGCCGCACGGGCACGCTCTCGGTGTCGATCCACGCGAACTGCATCTCCCGCTCCTCGAGGACCGCCCGCCCCGGCGGCCGGTCTCGTCGGAAGGCCGCCAGCTCGCCACCGGCGGCGAGGTGCTCGACCCGGGTGGGCATCCGGAGCACCGCTCGTCGCGGAAGCGCATCGAACACGCGCGCCAGAGGGCCCACGGCCCGGCTCGCGGCCAGCACCCAGGTGACGGCCGCCTTCGATCGCACGAGGTGCTCCCAGCGCTGGACGAAGTCCTGACCGTCTTCGAGAGGCAGCGTCGCATGGAGAGCGTCGAGGTCGTCGGCGAGCACGACATCGGAGGGAGCGCCGTCCTCCTCCGTCCATGCAAGGAGCTGATCGACGGCGCTCTCGGGGTCATCAGGGAACCACGTGCATTCCGGATACTGCGCGGCGATCACGCGCAGCGCTGTCGTCCTGCCGGTCCCCGGAGCGCCGAGCACAGCGAGGCCGCGCTCGCGCCCCGGACGCAGGACCTCCAGCGGCTGCGCCTGGTGGTCGGGGTCGTCGGCGCGTCCGAGCACGATCAGCGGCCCCTCCTCGGTTCTCCGGTCGCCCGTCCTCGACCCGGCCCGCAGCGTCTCGAGCGGCAGGTGCGTGGGGAGGGCCGGGTGCCACGGCGGTGCGGACGGAGTCGTACCGGACCACCGCTCCCCGATGCGACGGATGTGCTCGTCATCCGCGAGCGCTGTGCGCACGGGGTGGGGCTCCTCGTCCTGGGGGCGTCGGAGCAGCGCCCGACCGCGCCCGTCCGCGCCCCCGGGCAGATCCGCCGCTTCCCCGGTCCCGATCACCGCTCGACTGTCGGCGGCCTCCGCGACGCGGAGGCTGATCCGCAGCGGGCAGTTCGTCGCGAGAGCGTCACGGATGACACCGGCGGCGCGCTGGGTGCCCAGGATCAGGTGCATGCCCAGCGCACGCCCCCGCGCCGCGACATCGGTGAACACCGCCGCGAGCTCCGCGTGCTCCTGCAGCAAGGCGGCGAACTCGTCGACGACGATGACCAGACGGGGCAGGTCGGTCTCGCGCACGTCCCGGGCGCCCATCGCGGCGAGGGCTGCCTCGCGACGCCGCATCTCGGCGGCGAGGCTGGCGACCCCGCGTCGCGCCTCCGTCTCATCGAGGTCGGTGATGACGCCGACCACCTGCGGCAGACCGCGCAACCGGTCGAAGGCCGTTCCTCCCTTGAAGTCCGCGAGGAGGAAGCTCACTCGGTCAGGGCCGTGTCCCGCGCAGACCGCGACGACCCAGCTGACGAGGAGCTCGCTCTTGCCCGTGCCCGTCATCCCCGTCACGATGGCGTGCGGACCGTCCTCGACGATGTCGGCTCCCACGGGCGCGCCATCCCTCCCGGTGCCCAGCGCGACGCGGAGGCCCGGCCCTGCCGGCGGCTGCGGAAGGTCTCGCAGGGCTGTCGCGGTGACGGCGGGCCCCGCCCCGTCCCGGGCGCCGCACAGCTCCGCCGCGGCCGCTGCCTGGGCGGACGACAGGAACTCCACGGCGAGGTCGGCCTCGCCGTCGGGGGTCCGCAGCGTGGCCGCGCCCGGTTCCTCGATGTCGATCACCGTCGTGATGCCCTCCGGGACCTCGGCGCCGGACGGAACGGTCCAGATCACGGCATCCGCACCGGCTCCCGCCCCGCCGGCCGAACCGGTGGCGAGGGCGAGACGGAATCCGCCGCGTCGCGCCCGCTGCGCATGCGGAAGCGCTCGGAGCGCCGGGTCGCACCCCTCGTCGCCGACGAGGGACAGCACGCTCGGCGAGAAGCGCAGGCAGAGCTGGATCACGAGAGCGCGAGCCGCGGCCTGCACGAGCGGCTCCCGGCCGCGGAGGCACACCCCACGGCCGAGGGCGACGACCCACGGCGCGTCCTCCAACACCGCGCAGCGGCGGCGGAAGGCGTGAGCACGGGCGTCGTCACCGCCTTCGCAGCGCACCCCGCTCGCCCGGGATCCGCGTCCCACCACCAGCGGGGTGTCGTCGCCCGGCGGTCGGGCATCCCGCAACGGTCGGTCGCGGATGCAGGATGCCGCATCCGGATGACGGCGTTCCCCCTGCGCCCGCTCCTGCGCGTGGCGACGATGCAGCTCGGCCTCGATGTCGGCCCAGGCGGTGCTCACCCTGAGCGCGTCGGCCTTCCGTTCCCGGCGGCGCCCCCGGGCCGTATCGAGGAGAGAAGCGCCCAGCATCAGGGGACCGAGAGCCGCGAACCACAGCGCGTGCACGGCCCCCGTCGTCATCCAGAGCGCGAGGCCGGCCGCCACGGGGACGACGGCGGCGACGAGGGGAAGCGGGCGGCGGCGGAGCGGTGTCGATGCGGACGGCAGGAGCAGCGGCGAAGGGTCCATGCCCCCAGTGCATCCCACCCCCGGTGCCGATGCGGCCTCTCCACAGGCTGCGGGGCGCTACTCCGCGGAGTCGTCGGATGGGGAGGAGGAGTCCTCGGGGTCGCTGACCTGCAGGACGATCACGGTGACGTTGTCGCGACCGCCGTTGTCGAGAGCCGCGGCGAGCATCGCGTCGACGCTCTCCCCCGGATCGGCGTGCGCGCGGAGGAAGTGCTGGATGCCGTAGTCCGTGAGCTCCTTCGTGAGTCCGTCGGAGCAGATCACGAAGCGATCTCCCGGCCGCACGTCGATGGTCACGTAGTCCGGCGCGGTGAGCTCACTGGCGCCGACGGCGCGGGTGATCACGTTGCTGTACGGGTGTCCCTCGGCCTCTTCCGGGCTGAGCTTGCCCGCCGTGATGAGCTCCTGCACGACGGAGTGATCCGTCGTGACCTGCAGCAGCCGGTCGTCGCGGAGGAGATACACGCGGGAATCGCCGATGTTCAGCGCCACCCAGTGCGGTTCCCCCTCGCGCTCATCGAGATACACACCCGTGAGCGTGGTGCCGGTGCCTTCATCGGTGGTGTCCGGGTGCCCGGCGATGTCGTCCACCGCGAGAGCGAGCGCCTTCTCGATCGCGGACGGAGAGACCTCGTCCGCGTCCACCACCGCGCGCAGCCGGGTGACGGTGCTCTGGCTGGCGATCTCCCCGCCGGCGTGGCCGCCCATGCCGTCCGCGACGATGAACAACGGGTACTCGGCGAGCAGCGCGTCCTGATTCGTCTCCCGGCGTCGCCCCTGGTCGGTGACCCCGGCCCAGGACAGCAGCAACGGACGATGCGCAACCGTGACGGTGTGCGTCTTGGTCTCAGCCACGAACTGCCTCCGATGGACCTGCGGCGAAGGGGACGGGCGCAGGATACTCACACATCGTAGTGGAACTCGCTCTCCTGCTCCGCACCGGGATCCTTGTGAACGGGGCGCGGGACGAAAGGAGGAGAGTGCACGGCCCTCCGGTGCGACGAGTCCATGCCTCCACGTTAGCGGCATGTCGGGGCGTGCCGGCACCACGGACGCGAAGAACCCCCGGTCCGGAGACCGGGGGTTCTTCCACCGTCATCACGCAGGAGGCTGCGTGGGATCGTTCGGCGTGGTCGGCGGAGCCGGAGGCGCCGCAGGCGGAGCCGCCGGAGGCGCGGGAGGCGTGGTGGGCGGAGCCGCGGGCGGAGCCGGCGGAGTGGTGGGCGGCACCGGAGGGATCGGCGCTCCCGTCGCCGGAGCGGTCGGCGCGGCCGGCGGTGCGTAGCCCGGAGCGGCGGGCGGGGTGTACGGCTGCGTCGGAGGAGCGTACCCCTGCGGAGGGGTGCCGTAGCCCTGCGGGGCACCGTACCCCTGGGGCGCGCCGTAGCCCTGCTGCGGCGCGGCCGCGGCGGGCTGGACGGGGATGCCGTCCCAGACCGTGCGGTCGCCGAGGAATCCGTTGCCCGCCCACGGTGCCGGCTGGATGTTCGGGTTCCAGCGCGACTTGTCGAAGGCGTTGATGCCGAGCCAGACGACGGCGAGGAAGACGTAGAGGACAACCCAGACGGCGTCCTTCTGGAGCTTGAGACCCACGCGCCACGCGGCGATGGCCGAGAGCACCCCGAGGGCCAGCGAGAACAGGAAGCCGATGCCGATCCAGCTCAGCAGCGCGGCGCCCGCGATCCCGTAGAGGACGAGCCACGGACTCAGGTCGCCGAGCTTGAAGAAGATCATGGAGTTGTAGACCGGCACCCAGGCGCGCCAGTTCCCCTGGACTCCGGCCTTCTGGAAGATCTTCATGTAGAAGAGCGACACCAGGACGTATCCGGCGACCGCGATCAGCAGAATGACGAAGAAGTAGGCGAAGAGCAGGCCGAGATAGCCCGCTCCGTAGTCGTCGTAACCCATGAGGCTCACATTCTCTGGTCAGGGGAGACGGCTTTCGTCCCCCACCACGAGACTCCCCGCCTCGCATTGGACATGGTAGCGGTGCGCCCAGGGGGCGGCAACGACCGCCGGAGGCGATTCGCCGGGCTCGGGGCGGGCGTCAGTCGGCGACGACCAGGTCGACCTCGCCGGGCACCTTCCCGTCCCGGAGCACGACGTCATGCGCCTGGGCCCACCGCTGCAGCGCACGGAGAGAGCCGAGCCGCGGACGATCCTCCGCCAGCGCGCGCACGAGCAGCCCCTTGCTCTTCTTGTTGAAGTGGTTCAGGGCTCTCCCCTGCTCCGTGACGACCCGCACGTACGCCGACGACACCGCGCGCGGGACCGGACCGAGCGCTGCGTAGGCCTCGCTGCGCAGATCGAGGACGAACGCGGGGGCGTCGGCCGCGATCGCCGCCGACGTCGGATCGGCCCAGTGACGGCGGAGCGGCGCCACTCCGGGCAGCGCCGTGCCGGCAGCGAGCCGATACGTCGGAACCCCGTCCAGGGCGGCGACGGGACCGAACGGGGCGCTGTGGATCCACACATGGGAATCCAGCCAGCGGCGGGACGCGGTGGACAGCGATCCCGCGTCGAGGGCGTCGAACAGCACCCCGGTGTAGCGGTCCACCGCGGGCATCGTGGGTGCGCTCCGCAGAGCCCTGTTGTGTGCGATGTCTCCTCGCTGCCGTTCGCTGAGCTTGAGCACGCGGCGCGCCGAGTCCTCGTCGTCCGCGAGAGCGATGAGCGCGTCGATCACGGCGTTCCGTTGCGGCGCGAGATCGGGAAGCGCGAGCGCCGACACGTCCAGCGGGCTGCCGTCACCGCCCTCGCGCTTGGTCTCGGACGGCGGGAGCAGGATCTTCATAGGACCTCGGGGAAAAGAGACGCGTCCGCCTCGGCACCCGGGCGGGTGTCGAGGCGGACGCGATGTACAGGACTGTCAGGAGATGAGTGCCGCGTTGCCGGCCACGATCGTCAGGACGTCGCCCTCCATCGAGAGGAATCCGTCCTGCGCGTTCGCCAGCACCTTGGCGCCATCCGTCTGGGTGATCCGGACCTGGCCCTCGGCGAGGATGGCCAGCACCGGCTCGTGACCGGACATGAAGCCGATCTCGCCCTCGACGGTCTTGGCGACCACGAGGCTCGCCTCTCCCGTCCAGACCTCCGCGTCGGCGGAGACGAGGCTGACGTGCAGCGCCATGGTCAGGCGTTCTCCTTCTGGATCTGCGCCCAGCGCTCCTCCACGTCGGAGATGCCACCGACGTTGAAGAAAGCCTGCTCGGCGACGTGGTCGAAGTCACCGCGGGTGATCGCATCGAACGACTCGATGGTCTCCTTCAGCGGCACGGTCGAACCCTCGACGCCCGTGAACTTCTTCGCCATGTAGGTGTTCTGCGAGAGGAACTGCTGGATGCGACGTGCACGCGACACGACGATCTTGTCTTCCTCGGAGAGCTCGTCGACACCGAGGATGGCGATGATCTCCTGCAGCTCCTTGTTCTTCTGGAGGATCTGCTTGACCGTGGTGGCCACGCGGTAGTGGTCCTCGCCCAAGTAGCGGGGGTCCATGATGCGCGACGTCGAGGTCAGCGGGTCGATGGCCGGGTACAGACCCTTCGACGCGATCTCACGCGAGAGCTCGGTCGTCGCGTCGAGGTGCGCGAAGGTCGTGGCCGGAGCCGGGTCGGTGTAGTCGTCGGCCGGCACGTAGATCGCCTGCAGCGAGGTGATCGAGTGACCGCGCGTCGAGGTGATGCGCTCCTGGAGGAGGCCCATCTCGTCGGCGAGGTTCGGCTGGTACCCCACGGCGGAGGGCATGCGGCCCAGCAGCGTGGAGACCTCGGAACCGGCCTGCGTGAAGCGGAAGATGTTGTCGATGAAGAGCAGCACGTCCTGCTTCTGCACGTCACGGAAGTACTCCGCCATCGTCAGAGCCGACAGGGCGACGCGCAGACGCGTCCCCGGCGGCTCGTCCATCTGGCCGAAGACGAGGGCGGTCTTGTCGAAGACGCCCGCCTCCTCCATCTCGTGGATGAGGTCGTTGCCCTCACGGGTGCGCTCACCGACACCGGCGAACACCGACACGCCACCGTGGTCCTGCGCGACGCGCTGGATCATCTCCTGGATGAGGACGGTCTTGCCGACGCCGGCACCACCGAAGAGACCGATCTTCCCACCCTGCACGTACGGGGTGAGGAGGTCGATCGACTTGATGCCCGTCTCGAACATCGTGGTCTTCGACTCGAGCTGGTCGAAGTTCGGGGCCTTGCGGTGGATGGGCCAGCGCTCCGTGACCTCGATGGTCTCACCGGGCTCGCCGTTGAGGACCTCGCCGATCACGTTGAAGACCTTGCCCTTGGTGATGTCACCGACGGGGACCGAGATGGCCTCACCGGTGTCACGCACCTCCTGACCGCGGACGATGCCGTCGGTCGGCTTCAGGGCGATGGCGCGGACCAGGTCGTCGCCGAGGTGCTGCGCGACCTCGAGCGTGATCTCGGTGGACTCCTCGCCGATCGTGATCGTCGTCTTCAGCGCGTTGTAGATGTCGGGGATCGAGTCGTGCGGGAACTCGATGTCGACAACCGGACCGTTGACGCGGGCGACGCGCCCGACGACCGCGGTCGCCGGCTGCTCAGCCGTGGCGGTGGTGGTCATTTCTTCGTCTCTTTCCTGAGGGTCTGTCAGCTCGATGCGAGAGCGTCGGCGCCACCGACGATCTCGGCGATCTGCTGGGTGATCTCGGCCTGACGCGCGTTGTTGCGCAGGCGGGTGTAGTCCGTGATGAGCTTGTCGGCGTTGTCGCTGGCCGACTTCATCGCCTTCTGCGTCGCGGCCTGCTTGGCGGCGGACGACTGCAGGAGGGCGTTGAAGACGCGGCTCTGGATGTACACCGGCAGGATCGCGTCGAGCACCGTCTCGGCGTCGGGCTCGAACTCGTACAGCGGGTAGACGGTGCTGCCCGCCTCCGAGTCGTCGGCCTCCGCGATCTCCAGCGGCAGCAGGCGCACGGACTCCGGCGACTGCGTCATCATGCTGACGAAGCGGTTGTACACGAGGTGGATCTCGTCGACGCCGCCGTCCTCTCCCCCACGGTTGAAGGCCTCGAGAAGCGTCTGCGAGATCTCCTCCGCCGTGTGGAACGAGGGGGTGTCGGTGTCGCCGGTCCACTCTGCAGCGGCCTCGATACGACGGAACTGGAAGTACCCGACGGCCTTGCGGCCCACGAGGTAGAACACCGGCTCCTTGCCCTGCTCACGCAGGAGCTCCGCGACCTCGAGACCCTCACGGAGGATCTGCGAGTTGAAGGCTCCGGCGAGGCCGCGGTCCGACGAGAAGATCACGACCGCGGAGCGGCGGATCGTCTCGGGCTCGCGGGTGAGCGGGTGGTCGACGTTCGAGTGCGTCGCGACGGCGGACACGGCCCTCGTCACGGCCCGCGCGAAGGGAGTGGACGCCTTGACGCGTGCCATCGCCTTCTGGATGCGCGAAGCCGCGATGAGTTCCATCGCCTTCGTGATCTTCTTGGTCGTCTGAGCAGAAGAGATCTTCTGCTTGTAGACCCTGAGTTGAGCGCCCATGAATCAGTACCTCACGCGATTACGCGCGACGACCCTTGACGATCTTCTCCTGGTTGACGTCCTCGGCCTCGGCCGCAGCGTGCTCCTCGTGACCAGGGGCGCCGATGGCGTGGCCCTTGCCGCCCTGGAACTCCAGGAGGAAGTTGTCGGTCTGCTTGTCGAGCTCGGCGACGGTCGCGTCGTCCAGCACGTTCGTCTCCCGCAGCGTGTCGAGCACCTTGGTGTTGCGACGCAGGTAGTCGAGCAGCTCGCGCTCGAAGCGGAGCACGTCCTCGACCTCGATCGAGTCGAGCTTGCCGTTGGTGCCGGCCCAGATCGAGACGACCTGCTCCTCCACCGGGTACGGCGAGTACTGCGGCTGCTTGAGCAGCTCGGTCAGACGGGCACCGCGCGAGAGCTGACGGCGCGACGCGGCGTCGAGGTCCGACGCGAACATCGCGAACGCCTCGAGCGAGCGGTACTGCGCCAGCTCCAGCTTCAACGTTCCGGAGACCTTCTTGATCGACTTCACCTGGGCGTCACCACCGACACGCGACACCGAGATACCCACGTCGACCGCGGGACGCTGGTTGGCGTTGAAGAGGTCGGACTGCAGGAAGATCTGGCCGTCGGTGATCGAGATCACGTTGGTCGGGATGTACGCCGAGACGTCGTTCGCCTTGGTCTCGATGATCGGGAGACCCGTCATCGAACCGGCACCGAGCTCGTCGGACAGCTTCGCGCACCGCTCGAGCAGACGCGAGTGCAGGTAGAAGACGTCGCCCGGGTAGGCCTCGCGGCCCGGCGGGCGGCGGAGCAGCAGGGAGACGGCACGGTAGGCCTCGGCCTGCTTCGACAGGTCGTCGAAGATGATCAGGACGTGCTTGCCGCCGTACATCCAGTGCTGGCCGATGGCCGAACCGGTGTACGGAGCGAGGTACTTGAAGCCGGCGGGGTCGGACGCCGGAGCCGCCACGATGGTGGTGTACTCCAGAGCGCCGGCCTCTTCGAGCGCGCCCTTCACCGAAGCGATGGTCGAGCCCTTCTGACCGATGGCGACGTAGATGCAGCGGACCTGCTTGTTGACGTCGCCGGACTCCCAGTTGGCCTTCTGGTTGATGATCGTGTCGATCGCGATGGCCGTCTTGCCGGTCTGACGGTCGCCGATGATGAGCTGGCGCTGGCCGCGGCCGACCGGGATCATCGCGTCGATGGCCTTGATGCCGGTCTGCATCGGCTCGTGGACCGACTTGCGCTGCATGACGCCGGGGGCCTGGAGCTCGAGCTCGCGGACACCCTCGGTCGCGATCGCGCCGAGGCCGTCGATCGGGTTGCCGAGCGGGTCGACCACGCGGCCGAGGTAGCCGTCACCGACCGGGACGGAGAGGACCTCACCCGTGCGGGTGACTTCCTGACCGGCCTCGATGCCGGTGAAGTCGCCGAGGACGACGACGCCGATCTCGTGCTCGTCGAGGTTCAGCGCGAGACCCTTGGTGCCGTCGGCGAAGGTCACGAGCTCGTTCGCCATGACGCCGGGAAGTCCCTCGACGTGAGCGATGCCGTCGGCGGCGTCGATGACGGTGCCGACCTCGGTCGCCGCGGCCCCGGTGGGCTCGTACGCGGCGGCGAAATCCTTCAGCGCGTCACGGATGACGTCGGGGCTGATCGATAGTTCTGCCATTGTCTTCCCTTTGTATCTGGGTGCGCGGTTCCCCGCGCGAAGTCGTGTTAGCCCGCGAGCTTCTGGCGAAGGTCGGCGAGTCGTGCGGAGATGCTGCCGTCGATGACGTCATCGGCGATCTGCACGCGCAGGCCTCCGACGACGCTGGGGTCGATGACGACGTTGAGGGACACCTGGCCGCCGTATCGCTGCGAGAGCGTCTGGCCGAGTCGCGTGCGCTGGGCGTCGCTGAGCTCGGTCGCCGTGTGCACCGTGGCCACGAGGCGGCCGCGCTGGCTCGAGACGATGCGCATCGCCCGGCTCAGCAGCTGCCGCACCCGGCGCTCGCGCGGCTGACGCACGAGGGACGTGACGATGAGGGCCGTCGGAGCGCTGGCGGAGGCGTCGGCGAGGAGACGCTCGACCAGGGCGGCCTTCGCGTCCTCTCCCCCGAGCCGGCTGCCGAGAGCGAGTTCGAGCTCCGGGTTCGCCGCGATCACGCGCGAGAAGCCGAAGAGCTCTCCCTCGATGTCCGCGCCGGGCTCGGCGATGGTCGCCGCCCGGATCGCGAGCTCTTCGAGGCCGTCGATCAGCTCGGACGCGTTCGACCAGCGCTCGGCGACCGCGGTGCGCAGGACGTCCTGCGCTGCGGAGCCGTACTGGCCGAACACCGCGGACACGACGTTCTGCCGGGCCGTGGTCGGAGCCGAGGGGTCAGCCAGCGCGCCGCTCAGCTGAGACGATTCGCCCACGGCCCGCGCGGCCGCGAACAGCTCGCGCGCGGTCTCGAGGGTGACGTCCTTCGCTGCGGCAAGCGTCTGAGTGGATGCCGCGAGTGCCTGAGCGGTCGCGCTGCCCATTACTGAGCCGCCTTCTCGGATGCTTCGAGATCGGCGAGGAAGCGGTCGACCACGGCGGCCGCGCGAGCGTCGTCGGAGAGCGTCTCGCCGACCACGCCGCCGGCGAGGTCGAGAGCGAGCGAGCCGACCTCGCTGCGCAGGGAGACGAGAGCCGTCTGGCGCTCGGCCTCGATCTGCGTGTGCGCGGTGGCGGTCAGACGCGCGGCCTCGCTGGCTGCGGTCTCCTTCGCCTCGGCGATGATCTTCTTGCCGTCCTCACGGGCGGCCTCACGGATCTCACCGGCCTCGGTACGCGCCTCGGCGAGCTGCCGGGTGTACTCCTCGAGAGCCGCTTCCGCCTGCTTCTGCGCCTCATCGGCCTTGGCGATGTTGCCCTCGATGGCGGCGGACCGCTCGTCGAGCATCTTCGTCAGACGGGGAAGGGCGACCTTCCACACGACGGCGAGGATGATGAGGAACCAGAAGCCCGACCAGATGATGTCGTACCACGCGGGGATCAGCGGGTTGTTCGCCGCCTCACCCTCAGCCGCGAGGTTCGTGACAAGAGCGTTCAGCATCCTGTCTCCTTCAGAAGTCGGTGGGGATTACGGGAAGGGGATGAATCCGACGGCGATGCCGACGAACGCAAGCGCCTCGGTGAAGGCGATACCGATCCACATGAGGACCTGCAGGCGACCGGCCAGCTCGGGCTGACGGGCGACGCCCTCGATGGTCTTGCCGACCACGATGCCCACACCGATGGCCGGGCCGATGGCCGCGAGGCCGTAGCCGACCGCCGCGAGGTGGCCGTTGATTTCAGCGAGAACCGTAGTTGCGTCCACGGGTTTTTCCTTTCGTTGGGTGGGAGGGCTGTTGCCCGCCCGCTCAGTGCTCTTCTGCGACCGCGAGCTGGATGTAGACCGCGGTGAGGACGGTGAAGACGTATGCCTGCAGGACGGCCACCAGGATCTCGAAGAGAGTGAAGGCGCCACCGAAGGCGAGGGTTCCGATACCGAGGGCGGCCCAGCCGCCACCCGCGGTGAAGAAGAAGAACTGGGTCGCTGCGAAGCAGAGGACCAGGATCATGTGGCCGACGACGAGGTTCATCAGCAGTCGCAGGGTGAGGGTCACCGGGCGGATGATGAACGTCGAGATGAGCTCGATCGGCGTGACGATGAAGTAGACCGGCCACGGCACGCCCGACGGGAAGAGGGCGTTCTTGAAGAAGTTCTTCGGGCTCTTCTTGATGCCGGCGTAGATGAACGTGACGTAGCTGACCACGGCGAGCGTGAGCGGCACCGCGATGATCGCCGTTCCCGGCATGTTCAGGAACGGGATGATGCCCGTGATGTTCATGAACAGCACCATGAAGAAGATCGTGGTGAGGATCGGCAGGAACCGGTCGCCGTCCTTGCGGCCCAACAGGTCGTGGGCGATGCCGCCGCGGACGAAGCCGAGGCCCATCTCGACGAGGCTCTGGAACCGGCCGGGCACGACCTTCATGCGGCGGGTGCCGAGCCAGAGGATCAGGACGACGGCGATCACCGAGAGCAACTGGATCAGGTGGATCCGGTTGACCGGGATGGGTCCGACGTGGAAGAGGATCTCCGGGAAGAACTCATCGATCGAAGGGCCGTGGAACTCGCCATCAGAGGACGCGAGTCGGGGGGTCAGGGTCGCAGCAAGATTAAACAGCGCGGGCTCCAGCTTCGGGGCACCGGTCAGAACCGGGGCGACGATGGTCGGTGTGCTACACAGCGCAAGCGCTCGCGGGCGAGCGGCGGGCACTCCTCAACACTATCAGAATCCAAGGGTGCCCTAAGACCGCGGGGCCGTGTCCGCCGGGCCGTCCGGGGCATCGTTCGCTGCTCCCGGGGCGCGGTCCTCCGGCACCTCGGTGGGCAGCGTGGTGTCGCTGACGTTCGGCAGGCGCATCTGGGTCAGGACGACCACGTCGATGATCAGCGACATGAGCACGCCCGCCACGATCGACAGGAAGAACACCATCGGCTCGATCCACGGCTGTCCCGCGAGCAGGATCATCACGACGACGAAGACGCCGAGCTTCAGCAGCCAGCCGCCGAGCACGATCGCGAAGAAGAGCTGCACATAGAGCGGGTCGCCGTACCACCGGTTCGCGATGAGGATGCTCAGCCCGGTGATGCCGAGGAAGAGCGCAGCGAGGAGCACGCCGAGCAGTCCGCTGATCAGCCCCTCCCCCTGCGCGACGGCGAATCCGATGCCGCCGGCGACGAGGGCGAGCACGACGGTGGCCACGGCCGACCAGATGAGCGTGCGACGCAGGATCGGGGTGCTGGAAACGGGGCTCGGGCTCATCGGGGCTCCAGAGGGATCGGGTCGGGCGCGGCGCCCGCGGCGGTCTTGCGTCGGCGGGTGGGACTCAGGGTGATGACGAGGCACGCGGCGATGCCGACGACGCCGAACACGACGCCGGGGATGTACTGGCCCGGCCAGTCCTCCCTGGCGCCGACGTACATCAGGAGGACGGCGAGCGAGATGACGGCCGTCCAGGCGTAGAAGATGAGGACGGCGTCGCGGTCGCGGTGACCGAGGTCCAGCATCCGGTGGTGCAGGTGCTTGCGGTCCGGGGAGAACGGCGAGCGGCCGGCGCTCATCCGGCGCAGCACGGCGAGCCCGAAGTCCAGGAGCGGCAGGAGCACGACGAGCAGCGGAAGCAGGATGGGCAGGAAGGCGCCGATCAGCTGCGAGCGTCCGAGGCGCTCCGGGTCCAGCGCCGAGGGGTCCATCTGTCCGGTGATCGCGATGGCCGACGTCGCCATGAGCAGGCCGATGACGAGCGCACCGGAGTCGCCCATGAACAGCTTCGCCGGGCTCCAGTTCAACGGCAGGAACCCGAGGCACGCCCCGATGAGGACCGCGGCGAGGAACGTGGAGAGGTTGAAGTAGCTCGAGGCACCGGAGTCGCGCGTGAAGATGTACGAGTAGGCGAAGAACACCCCGTTGGAGATCAGGCAGACGCCGGCGACGAGACCGTCGAGGCCGTCGATGAAGTTCACGGCGTTCATGACGATCACGATCGCGAACATCGTGATCGTGATGCTCAGCCAGCTCGACACCACGATGAGGTCGCCGAACGGCAGGGAGAGGATCTGCAGGCCGCCACCCACGGTGATGATGCCCGCGGCGAGGAACTGCGCGCCGAGCTTGATCATCCAGTCGATGTCCCAGAGGTCGTCCATGACCCCGATCACGGCGATGAGGAGGGCGGCCGCAAGGATGGACCACATGGTCTGCGGGGGCGTCCAGATGCTCTGGAAGAAGGGGTTGGCCGCCGAGATCGCGAAGGCGGCCACGATGCCGAAGAAGATCGCGACGCCGCCGAGGCGGGGCGTCGGCGTGGTGTGCACGTCGCGCTCGCGGATGCCGGGATACAGCTTGAAGCGCAGGCTCAACCGCCACACCGCCCACGTCAGCACGAAGGTGATCGCGGCGGTGACGATGATCGTGAAGAGGTACTGCTTCACGAATCCCCGTCCTGCGGCTCCGGCTCGAGCAGATCGCCCAGGACCTCGCGCAGCTGCTCTCTCGTCACCACGCCGTCCCGCAGGACCCGGACCACGCCCGGCTCGGCGTCGGAGGCGCGGCGGACGAGCGAGGTGGCGTCGATGATCGTGGACGCGACGCCGTTCCTGCTCATGCCGTCGTCCAGATACACCGCGACGCTGTCGCCCAGCATCTTCTCGGCGTCGAGCGCGGAGATCGCCGCCGCCTTGCCGGTGAGGTTGGCGCTGGACACCGCGAGCGGCCCGGTCTCGGCCAGCAGTTCGAGAACCACGCGCCCCTCGGGCATGCGCACGGCCACGGTCCCCCTGGTCTCCCCCAGGTCCCACACCAGCGAGGGCTGCGCGGGAAGGACGATCGTGAGGCCGCCGGGCCAGAAGGCGTCGACGAGGCGCTGGACCGGCTCCGGGACCTCCTCCGCGAGGGCCGTCAGCGTCTCCTTCGTGCCGACGAGAACGGGCGGCGGCTGATTGCGGCCGCGCCCCTTGGCATCCAGGAGGCGCTGCACCGCGGGCGGCGAGAAGGCGTCGGCGGCGACGCCGTAGACGGTGTCGGTGGGGATGACGATGAGGTCGCCGCGGCCGATCGCCTGACGCGCGTTGCGCATCCCGGCGAGCAGCTGCGCCTCGTCGCTGCAGTCGAAGATGGGGGACATGACGGTTCGATTCTACGCGGGGCGGGTTCGGGACGACCTCGACGTCTGCTGATCAGGGACGCACGGCGGTGGTGGCGCGATCGCGCAGCGTCAGATCGCGATGGGTGGCCGCGGCCCGCCAGCCGTCCGCCGCGAGCAGCTCCCGGATCGGAGCGCCCTGCAGCTCACCGTGCTCGATCACCAGCGTCCCCCCGGGCCGGAGCAGTCGCAGTGCGCGCGTGCTGAGGACGCGGACGACGTCGAGACCGTCCTCTCCGCCGTAGAGGGCCAGCGCCGGATCGAACAGCCGGACCTCCGGATCGCGGGGGATCGCCTGCGCCGGCACGTACGGCGGGTTGGAGATGACGACGCTCGCGGTGCCATCGAGCTCGGGGAACGCGTCTGCCAGGTCCGAGAGCACGAGGGTGAGGTTCTCGACGCCCGCGACGTTGCGTCGGGCCCAGGCGTGCGCCTCCGGAGAGAGCTCAGCGGCGTACACCCGGGCGTGCGGCACCTCGGTGGCCATCGCGAGCGCGATCGCGCCGCTGCCGGTGCCGAGGTCGACCCCGATCGGTGACGGCTCCCCCGAACCCAGGAGAGCGTCGATCGCGTACTGCACCACCGTCTCCGTCTCGGGACG
Organism: Microbacterium sp. LEMMJ01; assembly: GCF_002114135.1. Taxonomy (NCBI): domain Bacteria; kingdom Bacillati; phylum Actinomycetota; class Actinomycetes; order Micrococcales; family Microbacteriaceae; genus Microbacterium; species Microbacterium sp. LEMMJ01. Next base: position 191,551 of record NZ_NCTV01000035.1, on the reverse strand, counting down.
CGGGACGAAGACGCCAGGGCCGACCGCGAGCTCCAGGTGCCGGAACGGCGCAGTTCCGGTGAGGTGCTGCAACGGCTCCCTGCGCGCGCGGCGGTCGACGAGGGCGTCCAGCGCCGCCGCGTCGTCATCGGTGAGCCGGTCGCCGCGGATCACCGCCGCCTGCACCTCTCCCCTGCGCTGTCCGCGGACGTGTCCGGCGAGCAGCTCCGCATCGACGAGGGGGTCGGGCACGCCGGCGTCGGCGAGACGCTGCGCCGCGGCGCGCACGGCGGCGGCGAGGGAGAGGTCGGGCATGGCTCCAGCGTAGAGTGCGCGACCGTCACAATGCCCCGTCCCCCATCGCGCTCGCCTAGGCTGGATCGGCAGCGCACCCGCACAGGAAGGCTCCCCCATGTCCGGCATCCACCCCGACATCACCACCGCTTTCGGGAACACCCCGCTCGTCCGCCTCAACCGCGTGACCGAGGGCCTCGGCGCCACCGTGCTCGCGAAGCTCGAGTACTACAACCCGGCGTCCAGCGTGAAGGACCGCATCGGCATCGCCATGATCAACGCCGCCGAGGCCGCCGGCGAGCTCGCCCCCGGCGGGACGATCGTGGAGTCGACGAGCGGCAACACCGGCATCGCCCTCGCCATGGTGGGCGCCGCGCGCGGCTACCGCGTCATCCTCACGATGCCCGCCTCGATGTCGAAGGAGCGCCGCGTGCTGCTCAAGGCGTTCGGCGCGGAGATCGTCCTCACCGACCCCACGAAGGGCATGAAGGGGGCGATCGAGGAGGTCAAGCGCATCGTCGACGAGACCCCGGGCGCCATCTGGATCCGCCAGTTCGAGAACGCGGCGAACCCGCAGATCCACCGCGAGACCACGGCGCAGGAGATCCTGCGCGACACCGACGGCGCGGTCGACATCTTCATCGCCGGCGTGGGCACGGGCGGCACGGTCACCGGCACCGGCCAGGCCCTGAAGGCGGCGAAGCCCGAGGTCCAGGTCATCGCCGTCGAACCCAAGGACTCCCCCGTCCTGACCGAAGGGCACCCCGGACCGCACAAGATCCAGGGCATCGGCCCGAACTTCGTGCCCGACGTGCTCGACCGCGAGGTGCTCGACGAGATCATCACGGCGGAGTTCGAGGACTCGCTGCGCGTGGCCCGCGCGCTCGCGGCGAAGGAGGGTCTGCTGGTCGGCATGTCCTCCGGTGCCGCCGTCTCGGCCGCGCTGACCGTCGCCGCGCGCCCGGAGAACGCCGGCAAGACCATCGTCGTGATAATCCCGGACACCGGCGAGCGGTACCTCTCCACCGCCCTGTTCGAGGATCTGCGCGAGGACTGAGGTCGTCGATGGGCATGATCGGGCGAATGCGCGAGGACATCGCCGCCGCGCGCCTTCGCGACCCGGCCGCGCGCACCGCGGTCGAGGTCGCGCTGCTCTACCCGGGGCTGCACGCCATCTGGGCGCACCGCATCTCGCACGCGCTGTGGCGGCGGCGCCTCCGGCTCCTCGCCCGCACCGGGTCGCAGGTCGCCCGGTGGCTGACGGGCGTCGAGATCCATCCCGGCGCCCGGATCGGCCGACGCTTCTTCATCGATCACGGCATGGGCGTCGTCATCGGCGAGACGGCGGAGATCGGTGATGACGTGCTGATGTACCACGGTGTGACCCTCGGCGGCCGGACCAGGGACGTCGGCAAGCGGCACCCCACCCTGCAGGACGGCGTGGCCGTGGGCGCGGGGGCGAAGATCCTCGGCCCCGTCACGGTCGGAGCCCGTTCGGTGGTGGGCGCCAACGCCGTGGTCACCAAGGACGCCCCCGCCGACAGCGTGCTCGTGGGTGTGCCGGCGAAGCCGCGTCAGCGGACCGCCGGTGAGGACACCAGGGCGCTGCTGACCGCCCCGGACTACTCCATCTGACGCGCAGCCCTTCGACCCGAGCGACGGCCGCTGCGGCCCTCCATCCGGCGCCGCAGGAAGATGAGCGGCAGCAGCACGCTGCCGAGCGCCGTCACGAGCCAGACGATGACGGCGCCCAGCAGCCACCCGGTCAGGTCGACGATGCGCAGGCCCCCGATGGGAAGCAGCACGACGACCATGAGGGCGATGAGCGTGGAGAAGATCCCGATGCCGCCCATGAGCACGGGCGCATAGCGGTCGGCGAGCCTGCTGACCCACGGCGACAGAACGCTCTGCAGCACGGCGAACACGACGATGCACACGACGAACCCCCACCACTGGTCCCACTGGATCTGGAAACCGTCGAGGAGGAGGTCCGCCGCCAGCAGACCGAGGCCGGCCGACACGAGGTACATCAGGCCGCGATACAGGAGTGTGATCACGGGGCGAGCCTAGCGCGGCACCGGGGCGCGGTCACTGCGCGACGAAGAACGGGACGGCACCGACCAGGATGCCGATCCCCAGCATCACGAGCGACACGATGACCGCGCGCCACAGCACCTTGCGATGGTGGTCTCCGAGGTTCACCCCGGCGAGGGAGACGAGCAGCAGGATCGCGGGCACGAGCGGGCTCTGCAGATGCACCGGCTGCCCGGTGATCGAGGCCCTGGCCATCTCGACCGGATCGATGCCGAAGTTCGCCGCGCTCTGGGCGAGCACGGGGAGGATCCCGAAGTAGAAGGCGTCGTTCGACATGAAGAACGTGAACGGGATGGACAGCACGCCCGTGATCGGGGCGAGGAACGGGCCGAGTGCGGGCGGCAGCACGTTCGTGATCCACGTCGCCATCGCGTCGACCATGCCGGTGCCGGAGAGGACCCCCACGAGGACGCCGGCGGCGATGACCATCGACACGACGCCGACGATGCTCGGGGCGTGCGCGACGATCTCCGCCGCCTGGTCCTTGATGCCGCGGAAGTTGACGACGAGCGCGATGCCCGCGCCGACCATGAACACGTAGGGCAGCGGCAGGATGTCGATCACCAGGAGCACCATGACCGCGACGGTCAGGAGGAGGTTGAACCAGATCAGCCGCGGACGCAGGGTCGGGCGGGCGGGATCCAGCATGGTGTCGGCCATCGCCGTGTCCGCGGGGTCGACGCTCCCGGCGGCGACCGGAGCGTGTCCGCCGGCGACGACGACGAGGTTGCCGGTGCGCAGCGAGGCACGAGCGCCCGGCTTGAGCTCGGCGCCGCGGAAGATCCGGGGCACCGAGGAGAGGACGCCGCCGTCGGCTCCGGTGAGCCGGCCGTCCGCGTCGATCCGCCCCAGACGCCGCCGCTCCCCCAGCCCGAGGAGCCAGGCGAAGCCGAGCGTCACGACGATGCCTGCGCCGAGGGCGGGGAGCATCGGCACGAAGATCTCCGTCGGCTGGACACCGAGCGCGGTCGCGGCGCGCACGGTCGGGCCGCCCCACGGGACGATGTTGAGCGTGCCGTTCATGAGGCCGGCGACACAGGTGAGGACGACGGGGCTCATGCCGAGGCGGAGGTAGATGGGCAGCATCGCGGAGGTCGTGATGATGAAGGTCGTCGAGCCGTCGCCGTCGAGGGACACCGCGCCCGCGAGGATCGCCGTCCCGAGCACCACCTTCGCGGGGTCGTCGCCGAGCACCCGCGTGATCAGCCGGATGAGGGGATCGAAGAGGCCGACGTCGATCATGATGCCGAAGAACATGATCGCGAACATCAGCAGCGCGGCCGTGGGCGCCATGGTGCCGATCGAGTCGAGGATCATGTCGCCGAGCCCGAGCCCTGCTCCCGCGAAGAGCCCGAAGGCGGTCGGCACGAGGATCAGGGCCACCATCGGGGTGAGGCGCTTGGTCATGATCAGCGTCATGAACACGAGGACCATCGTGAAGCCGAGGATGACGAGCACACCCTCCGGCGGCACGAAGGCCACGTCGTAGGTCGGTGCCTCCTCCTCGGCGGCAGCGATCAGCGCGGTCGATGCGTGGAACATGCGTGACTCCTTCGTCGTCGCTCCGTCATCGCTGACGGATCCTGACGAGGCTAGGGAATCCGGAGACGCCGAGCGCGGTATGCCGCATAACCGCGCCTTGTGCGCGTACCGTGACTTCTGCGCATATTGCGCGTCGAGGAGGTGTCGATGTCCCCGCGGAGACGGGTCCGGTTCGCGACCCGCGCGCTGCTGCTGCACCTCGCCGCCGTCGCCCTCGTCGTGACGCTGTGCACGGGCGTGTACCTCGCCCTCGCGGTCCAGCAGCTGCGCGCCGAGGCGGAGTCGACCGCGCTCGGCATCGCGAGGACCCTGGCCGAGGACGCGCAGGTGCGGGCGGCGGTCGCCGCCATCTCCGCGTCGGACGACGAGCCGGACGCGGAGGCGCTGCGCAACGGAGACCTGCAGCAGATCGCCACCGACGTCATGGCCCGCACCGGGGCCCTGTTCGTCGTCATCACGGACGATGAAGGCATCCGACTCGCCCATCCGCTGCCCTCGCGGATCGGCGAGGTCGTGAGCACCCCGTTCGCCGCGGTGCTGGCGGGACGCGAGGTGGTCGACTGGCAGACCGGCACGCTCGGCGAGTCCGCCCGCGCGAAGGTGCCGGTGCGCGACGACTCCGGCACGCCGGTCGGCGAGATCAGCGTCGGGTTCGAGCGCAACGGCGTCTTCGACGACCTGCCGCCGCTGCTCGCCGCTCTCGGTCTGACCGCCGCCGGCGCGCTCGCCCTCGCCCTCCTGACCTTCCTCCTCCTGCGCCGGCGCTGGGAACGGTTGACCATCGGCGTGCAGCCCGAGGAGCTGGTCGCCCTCGTGCAGAATCAGACGGCGGTGCTCGACGGCGTCGGCGACGGCGTGCTCGCGGTCGATCAGGACGGCGTCGTGCGCGTGAGCAATGCCGCGGCGGACCGGCTTCTCGGGCTCCACGATCCGGTCGGCCGCACCGTGGACGCGCTTCCCCTCCCCCCCTGTCGTGCGCGACACCGCCACCGGGGCTCGCGACCGCGCGGAGGCCGTCGTGGGCGACCGGATGCTGTACCTCGAGTCGCGCGCGGTGCGACGCGACGGGCGCGCGCTCGGCGATGTGCTGATCGTGCGCGACCGCACCGACCTCATCGCCCTGACCGAGCGGCTGGAGGCCGTCCGGACGATGACCTCCGCGCTGCGTGTCCAACGCCACGAGTTCGCGAACCGCCTCCATGTGGCCGCGGGCCTCATCGACGCCGGTCGCGTCGACGACGCCAGGGCGTTCCTCGACGAACTGGTGAGCCGCGGTCCGGTGGCGTTCCCCGTCACCGGACTCGACCTCGTGGGCGACCCGTTCCTGCACGCCTTCCTCGGAGCCAAGGGCGTCGAGGCCGCCGAACGGGGCGTCGCCCTGCGGATCGCGGCGGACACCCAGGTGATCGGCACCGTCCGTCGAGCGGAGGACGTGGCCAGCGTGCTCGGCAACCTCGTGGACAACGCGGTCGTGGCCGCCGTCGCGGGCGCGCGGGAGCCGCGGTGGGTGGAGGTCTCGGTGCTGAGCGACGGTGACGCGCTCGTCGTCACGGTGGCCGACTCCGGCGAGGGGCTCCGCCCGTCCGACCCCCGGCCGCACGCCGACGACGGGAGCGCGGACTCCGTGCACGGACACGGCATGGGACTGCCGCTCGCGACGGAGATCGCCCGCCGCAGCGGCGGCGACCTCTGGATCATCGACTCCGGCGGTCCCGATCACGGCGCGGTCTTCGCCGCCCGGCTCGGGGATGCCGTCGACCCCGCTCCGCGTGTCCCGAAGGAGGACCGATGACCGAACCGCTGCGCGCGCTCATCCTCGACGACGACTTCCGGGTGGCTGACCTGCACCGGACGATCGTGGACGATCAGCCCGGATACACCGTGACCGGGACCGCGCGGTCCTGCGCCGAGGCGCGCGACCTCGTGCGCTCGACACGCCCCGACCTCCTGCTCGCCGACGTCTACCTCCCCGACGGGGACGGCATCGGACTCGTCCGCGAGCTCGGGGTCGACGCGATCCTCATCTCCGCCGCGGACGACGCGCCCACCGTGCGCCGCGCACTGCGAGCCGGCGCCGTGGGCTACCTCGTGAAGCCTTTCGACCGACGTGCTCTCACGGGACTCCTCGACCGGTACACCCGCTACCGCAACCTGCTCGCGGGTGATCGGCCCGTCACGCAGGAGGACGTGGACCGCGCGCTGGCGATCCTGCACGGCGGCGGCGAGCCGGTCTCCCTGTCGCGCTCGGCCACCGAGCAGCGCGTGCTCGCGGCGCTCGGCGACGGCGAGGCTTCAGCGGCGGAGGTCGCCGAGCGGGTCGGCATCTCCCGGGCCACGGCGCAACGGCACCTCGCGGCGCTCGCCACACGGACCATCGTCGAGGTGCGCTTGCGCTACGGGTCGACCGGGCGTCCCGAGCACCGGTACGCCGCGCGCACCTGACGCCGTCGCGGCGGCCGCTCAGCCCTCGGAGCCGACGGCGGCCAGACGGGCCTCTTCGTCGGCGGCGATGGCGCTCTCGATGATGGGGTCGAGCGCGCCGTCCATGACCTGATCGAGGTTGTACGCCTTGAACCCGGTGCGGTGATCCGCGATCCGGTTCTCGGGGAAGTTGTAGGTGCGGATGCGCTCCGAGCGGTCCATGCCGCGGATCTGCGACTTGCGCGCGTCCGAGGCGGCCGCATCGAGCTCCTCCTGCTGCTTGGCCAGCAGCCGGGCACGCAGCACCCGCATCGCCGCCTCGCGGTTCTGCAGCTGCGACTTCTCGTTCTGCATCGACACGACGATCCCGGTGGGCACGTGCGTGATGCGGACAGCGGAGTCGGTGGTGTTCACCGACTGTCCGCCGGGGCCCGACGAGCGGAACACGTCGATCTTCAGATCGTTCTGATCGATCTGGATCTCCTCGGGCTCGTCCACCTCGGGGAACACGAGCACGCCGGTCGTGGAGGTGTGGATGCGGCCCTGCGACTCCGTGGCGGGAACCCGCTGCACGCGGTGCACGCCGCCCTCATACTTCAGATGCGCCCAGACACCCTGTGCGGGGTCGGACGAGGAACCCTTGATGGCGACCTGGACGTCCTTGTAGCCGCCGAGGTCGGACTCGTTGCGCTCGAGCAGCTCGGTCTTCCACCCCTTCGACGCGGCGTACTGCACGTACATGCGCAGCAGATCCGCGGCGAACAGGGCCGACTCCGCGCCGCCCTCCCCCGCCTTGATCTCCATGATCACGTCGCGGGCGTCGTCCGGGTCGCGCGGGATGAGGAGGCGCCGCAGGCGCTCCTGCGCCGCCTGCACGCCCTCTTCGAGGGCGGGGACCTCCGCGGCGAAGGCCTCGTCCTCACGGGCCAGTTCCCGCGCCGCCTCGAGATCGTCGACGGCAGCCGTCCACGCCTCATGCGCCGCCACGATGCGCGACAGCTCGGCATACCGACGGTTCACGCGCTTGGCGCGAGCCGCGTCGGCGTGCACCGCCGGGTCGGAGAGCTCCTCCTGGACCCGGCGATGCTCGTCGATCAGAGTCTGGACGGACTCGAACACGTCGGTCCTCAGCGGATGTTGTTGTCGTGCCCGTGAGCGCCCGAGGGCAGCGTCGGGATGGACTTCTGCATCTGCACGAGGAACTCCACGTTGGAGTGGGTCTCCTTCAGCTTGCCGAGCACGACCTCCAGGGCCTGCTGCGGGTCGAGGCCGGCGAGAGCACGGCGCAGCTTCCAGGTGATCTTGACCTCGTCGGCCGAGAGCAGCATCTCCTCGCGGCGGGTGCTGGACGCGTTGACGTCGACCGCCGGGAAGATCCGCTTGTCGGCCAGCTGACGCGACAGCCGCAGCTCGCTGTTGCCGGTGCCCTTGAACTCCTCGAAGATGACCTCGTCCATCTTGGAACCGGTCTCGACGAGCGCGGTGGCGAGGATCGTGAGGGATCCGCCGTTCTCGATGTTGCGCGCGGCACCGAAGAAGCGCTTCGGCGGGTAAAGCGCGGACGCGTCGACGCCGCCGGTGAGCACGCGGCCGGACGCCGGAGCGGCCAGGTTGTACGCGCGCCCGAGGCGGGTGATCGAGTCGAGCAGCACGACCACGTCGCGGCCCAGCTCGACGAGGCGCTTGGCCCGCTCGATCGCGAGCTCGGCGACCGTCGTGTGGTCCTCCGCGGGGCGGTCGAAGGTGGAGGCGATGACCTCGCCCTTCACGGTGCGCTCCATGTCGGTGACCTCTTCGGGGCGCTCGTCGACGAGCACGACCATGAGGTGGACCTCGGGGTTGTTCTGCGCGATCGCGTTGGCGATCTGCTGCAGGACGATCGTCTTGCCGGCCTTGGGCGGTGCGACGATGAGGCCGCGCTGGCCCTTGCCGATCGGCGCGACGAGGTCGATGATCCGCTGCGTGAGCTTCTCCGGAGCCGTCTCCAGCCGCAGACGCTCCTGCGGGTAGAGCGGGGTGAGCTTGCCGAACTCCACGCGGGTGGCCGCATCGTCGACCGAGAGGCCGTTGATCGAGTCGACCTTGACCAGGGCGTTGTACTTCTGCCGACCCTGCTGCTCGCCCTCGCGCGGCTGCTTGATGGAGCCGACGACGGCGTCGCCCTTGCGGAGGTTGTACTTCTTGACCTGGCCGAGCGAGACGTAGACGTCGCTCGGGCCGGCCAGGTAACCGGTGGTGCGCACGAAGGCGTAGTTGTCGAGCACGTCGAGGATGCCGGCGATCGGGATGAGGACGTCGTCCTCGGTGATCTCCGTCTCGAACTCGTCGACCTGGCCGCCGCTGCGACGCTTGTTGCGCTGACGGTTGCGGCCGTTGCCGTTACCCGACTGGTCGTCGTCGGCCGGCGCGTTCTGCGCCTGCTCCTGACCGCCGCCCTGGCCACGGCCACGGTTGCGGTTGCGGTTGCGGCTGCGGCCCCGACCGCCCTGCTCCTCGCCGTTGTCGGCCTCGCCGGACGAGTCCTTCGAGGGAGCGTCCGCCTCGGCCTCGTTCTTCGCGGCAGCGCCGTCGTTCTTCGACTCGCTCTTCGCCGCGTCGTTCTTGGCGCGGCCGCCCTGGGCGGTGCCCGCGTCGGCGGTCTCCGCCGCGCTGTCGGCCGGTGCGGCCTCGGCCTTCTCGGTCTTCGCCTCCGAGGCCTCGGCATCCGCCTTCTTCGTGCGACGGCCGCGGGCGGACTTGGGGGCCTCGGCGGGCGCCTCGGTGGTCTCGGCAGCCGGTGCCGCTTCGGCCGGTGCGGCCTCGGCCGGAGCCTCGGCGTCCGCCTTCTTCGCCCGCGTGCGGCGCGGAGCCTTCGCCTTCGGGGCCGCCTCCGCCGCCTCGGCGGAGTCGCCGGCAGCCGCAGGGGCCTCCGCCGAGCCGGACTCCTCCGCGGCCTTGGCCGCCTTGGCCGCAGCCGTAGCGGTGTTCGCCCGACGCGGTGCGCGCTTCTTGGCCGGAGCGGATTCGGTCGCCTGCTCGGCGACGGGGGCATCGGCGGTCGGAGCCGCCTGATCGTTCTGGGTCTCGGAGAGGTTCTCCACGAGTACTCCCTTATAGGTCATGGGAAATGAGCGTGAACGCGCACAACGGGTGCTGCGCACGATCGCACGGGCTGACGCTCGGCGTCAGCCAGCCTCGGCACTTGGGCCTCAGGGGTTCGCGTGCGGGTCTTGCAAGAGATGCAATGGGGCCAGATTCACGAATGCTACGTGGAGCCCTCCGCTCGATCCCCCACTGTACCACCACGGACGTCGACGGCGAGCAGGAGCGCCTCCCACGGGGTGTCGGTCACCTGATTGGCCACCTCGACGGCGTCCAGACGGCTGCCGGGACCGTCGGCGAGCACGAGCACGCTGGGTCCGGCGCCGGAGACGACCGCCGCGAATCCGGCGGCACGCAGAGCCTGCACGAGGCGCTGCGTCTCCGGCATGGCACCAGCGCGGTAGTCCTGGTGCAGGCGGTCGGCGGTCGCGTCGAGCAGCAGCTCCGGGCTCTGCATCAGCGCGGCGATGAGCAGTGCGGACCGGGACACGTTGAACACCGCGTCGGCCGTGGAGACGTGCGGCGGCTGCAGCGACCGGGCCTGCGAGGTGGACATCGTGTACGCCGGGACGAGGACGAGCGGGGAGACGCCGCGGTGCACGAGGAGCTTCTTGTGCTGCGGGCCGCGCTCCCCCATCCACGCGATCGTGAGCCCGCCGAACAGCGCAGGGGCCACGTTGTCCGGGTGGCCCTCCAGCTCGGTCGCCAGGCGCAGCAGATCGGTGTCGGAGATGTCGACGTCTCCCGCCAGCAGCCCCTTCGCCGCGAGCACACCGGCAGCGACGGCCGCGCCGGAGGACCCGAGGCCTCGGCCGTGCGGGACGGCGTTCTCGGCCACGATGCGCAGACCGGGCATCGGCCGGCCTGCGTCGGCGAACACGTGGGCGATCGTCCGGACGATGAGGTTGGAGGCATCCCGCGGGATGTCCTCGGCACCGGAACCGGAGACCTCGATCTCGAGCTGCCCCTCGGGGAGCGCCGTCACCTCGAGCCGGTCGTAGATGCTGAGCGCCAGGCCGAGCGTGTCGAAGCCGGGGCCGAGGTTGGCGCTCGTCGCCGGCACCGTCACCTCGACCGTGCGACCCACACGCGCACCGTGCTCCTCGGGGGCGGGAGCCGTGGCCGTCACGGTGGTCACTCGCCTTCCACCCGGAGGACGGACACCACGCGGGCGACGACGTCGCTGCCCGCGAGCACGTCCACCGTGTCGCTGAGGGCCTGCTCCGTCGCGCGATGCGTGCCGATGATGAGGCGTGCGGTCGGCTCGTCCTCCCCCTCGACGGTCTGGACGACGGTCGCGACGGACACCCCGCCGTCGCTGAGGATACCGGCGACGGTCGCAAGCACGCCGGGGGCGTCGGAGACCTCGAGGGTGATCTGGTAGCGCGTGGTCACGTGGCCGATGGGCACGACGGGGAGGTTCGCCCGGGTGGACTCGCCCACGCCGACGCCGCCGGCGATGTGCCGACGAGCGGCGGAGACCACGTCGCCGAGCACGGCCGAGGCCGTCTGGATACCGCCCGCGCCGGCGCCGTAGAACATGAGGGAGCCCGCCGCCTCGGCCTCGACGAAGACGGCGTTGTTGGCACCGTGCACGGAGGCGAGAGGGTGGGCGACCGGCACGAGGGCGGGGTAGACCCGCACCGAGATGGACTCGGCGCCGTCGGCCTCGATGCGCTCGCAGACGGCGAGCAGCTTGATCACGAAGCCCGCCGCGCGGGCCTCCTCGATCATCGACGCCGTGATGGTGGTGATCCCCTCGCGGTGCACCGCCTCCAGCGGCACCGCGGTGTGGAAGGCGAGGCTGGCAAGGATCGCGGCCTTCTGCGCGGCGTCGTAGCCTTCGACGTCCGCGGTCGGGTCGGCCTCCGCATATCCGAGGCGCTGCGCGTCCGCCAGCACGTCGGCGAAGTCGGCGCCCTCGGTGTCCATCCGGTCGAGGATGTAGTTCGTGGTGCCGTTGACGATGCCCATGATCCGCACGACGCGGTCGCCCGCGAGCGAGTCGCGCAGCGGACGGATGATCGGGATGGCACCCGCGGCCGCCGCCTCGTAGTACACCGAGGCGCCGACGCGATCCGCCGCCTCGAACAGCTCCGGTCCGTGGGTGGCCAGCAGCGCCTTGTTGGCCGTGACCACGTCGGCTCCCGAGCCGATCGCCTGGAGGATGTTGGTGCGGGCGGGCTCGATGCCGCCGATGAGCTCGATCACGATGTCGGCGCCGAGGATGAGCGACTCGGCGTCGGTCGTGAAGAGCTCCTTCGGGAGCTCGACGTCGCGGGGCGCGTCGAGGTCACGGACCGCGATTCCGGCCAGGTCCAGCGCGGCACCCGCGCGGTCGGCCAGCTCGTCGCCGTGGCGGAGCAGGAGGGCCGCCACCTGGGAGCCGACGGCCCCGGCGCCCAGCAGCGCCACGCGAAGTCGTCTGTAGTCAGTCAATGGGTGCTCCTTCGGGGTGGGTCATCGTGCTCCCTCGGGGGCGTGCGCCCCGTCGATGCCCGCGTCGCGGGCCAGCAGGTCGTGGACGGTCTCGCCGCGGACGATCACCCGCGAGCGCCCCTCCCGCACCGCCACGATCGGCGGCCGCGGGACGTGGTTGTAGTTGCTCGCGAGCGAGGCGCAGTAGGCGCCGGTCGCCGGGACGGCCAGCAGATCGCCCGGTGTCACGTCTCCGGGGAGGTACTCGTGGTCGACGACGATGTCGCCGGACTCGCAGTGCTTGCCGACCACTCGGCTCAGCTGGGGCTCGTCCGTCCCCGTCCGCGAGGCGAGGCGGGCGGAGTAGCTGGCGCCGTAGAGAGCCGTACGGGCGTTGTCGCTCATCCCGCCGTCGACGCTGACGTACCGCCGCGTGGCCCCGGAGGCGACCGTGACGTCCTTCGTCGTGCCGACCTCGTAGAGGGTCACACCCGCCGTGCCGACGATCGCGCGCCCGGGCTCGAACGAGAGCGCGGGCACCGCGATGCCCCGCGCCGCGCAGCCCTCGGCGACCGCCGCCACGATGCCGTCGGCCAGCTCGTCGATCGGCGTGGGGTCGTCGACGCGGGTGTAGGCGATGCCGAAGCCGCCGCCGAGGTTTAGCTGCGGCACCGGGCCGTCCTCGAGGAGGGCGGCGTGCAGTTCGAGCACGCGCGACGCGGATTCGCGGAAGCCGGCCACGCCGAAGATCTGGGAGCCGATGTGGCAGTGCAGGCCGGCGAACTCCAGCCCCGGGATCTCGCGGATGCGGGCCACGGCGACCTCGGCCTCGGCGAGCGGGAAGCCGAACTTCTGGTCCTCGTGGGCCGTGGCGAGGAAGTCGTGGGTCTCGGCGTGGACGCCGCTGATGACCCGGACCATGACGCGCTGCACGGTGTCCGTCCGGGCCGTGATGGCGGCGAGGCGCTCGATCTCGATCGCGCTGTCGACGACGATCGTGCCGATGCCGAGAGCGACAGCGCGCTCCAGCTCGGCGACCGACTTGTTGTTGCCGTGGAAGCCCAGCGAGGCCGGTGCGACCCCCGCGGCGAGGGCGACCTCGAGCTCGCCGCCGGTGCACACGTCGATGCGCAGCCCCTCGTCGACGACCCAGCGGGCGACCGTCGTGCATAGGAAGGCCTTGCCGGCGTAGTACACCTGCGCGGTCGTGCCGTGCGCCGAGGCGGCGCGGTCGAACGCGTCGCGGAAGGCCCGGGCGCGGCGCCGCACCTCGTCCTCATCGAGCACGAGGAGCGGCGTGCCGTAGGTGCGGGCGAGCTCGGGCGCCGGCACTCCGGCGAGCACCAGGCTGCCGTCGTCGTCGCGCGTGGCCGAAGCCGGCCAGACACCCGGCGCGAGATCGTTCGGATCTTCGGGGACGACGAGCCAGTCCGGAGCGAGCGTGGCGGCAGAGTCGAGCACGGAACACCAATCGTGGGACGGATCTCGGGCGGAGGCGCACATCGAGTTGCCCCGATTCTAGGGCACCCTCTGTCGCTGCCTGGTCACGGTGACACGCCGCGTCAACCCCCTGGGGAGCGGTACCGCCCGGCTCGTAGGGTGGGCACGTGGCAGACACCGACAACCGAGACTCCGAGAACCACTCCGCAGCCCCGGCCCGCCCGGGGCTGGTCGCCCGCATCACGGGTCCGGTGATCGCCTGGGCCCTCGCCCGGCGCCCGGTCAGGGCCGTGCTGCTGTACTCCGAGCGCCGTGGCCCGATGCTCGCCGACAGCGTGACCTACCGGGCCCTGTTCAGCGTCTTCGCGGGCGTGCTCCTCGGCTTCTCCCTCGCGGCCCTCTGGCTGTCCGGCAACCCGGAGGCCTGGCGCGCGATCATCGACGCCGTGCAATCCGCGGTCCCCGGGCTCATCGGCGAGGGCGGTGTCATCAATACGAACGACCTCCGGACTCCGGCCTCGTTCTCGATCGCCGGCATCATCTCCCTCGTCGCGCTGGTCGGTGCCGCTCTCGGCGCCATCGGCTCGCTCCGCACGGCCATCCGGACCATCGCCGGCACGATCCAGGCGGACATCCTGTGGATCTGGGTCATCGTCCGCAACCTCCTGCTCGCCGTCGGCATCGGGCTCGCGTTCGTGCTCGCCGCCGGGATCACCTTCATCGGACAGCTCGGGGTGACCTGGATCGGCGATCTGCTCGGGGTGCCGTCGGATTCGCCGCTGCTCGCCTGGACGGTCCGTCTCCTGTCGCTGCTCGTGGTCTTCATCCTCGATGCGGCCCTGATCGTCGGCGCCTTCCTCCTGCTGTCCGGCGTCCGGCCCGCCGCGCGCTCCCTGTGGAGCGGCGCCTTCCTCGGCGCCTTCGGCCTCATCGTGCTGCAGCAGCTCTCCGGACTGTTCGTGGGCGGAGCGACGAGCAACCCCCTCCTCGCGTCGTTCGCCTCGCTCCTCGCGCTCCTGATCTGGCTCCAGCTGTCCACGCAGGTCATCCTCGTCGCGTGCGCCTACATCGTGACCGCCGAAGAGGAGCGCGGCGACCGCCTGCACGAACGGTTCGGTGCGCGGACGTTCGTGCAGCGACGGCTGCAGCGCGCCGAGGTCGACGTGAAGATCGCGACGGCCGAGCTGCGCGACGCCCAGCGCGCGGCGGCCGAGGAGAACGGCACCGCCGCCCCGGAGTGAGGTCCTCGTTGTGACCGGAATCGATAGGATGGTCACAACGAGAGGGGACGCATGTCCGCACCACGACGGCACACCGTGACCGTTCCCGGCGCCGCGGTGTCGGTCCTGGAATGGCGCCCCTCCGGCGAGACGCAGACACCCGTGCTGCTGCTGCACGGCGGCGGGGCCGACAGTGCGGAGCTCTCCTGGGGCGAGGTCGGGCCGGCGCTGGCGGCGGCCGGACACCGCGTCCTCGCGCCGGACCACCCCGGCTTCGGACGCAGCCCACGCCTCGATGCGTCGCTGACCCAGGAGCGCCTGGTGCAGTACGTCGGCGACCTCGTCGACGCCCTCGAGCTGCACGCGTATGCCATCGGGGGTCTTTCGATGGGCGCGGGGATGGCGCTGGGCCATCTGCTCGACCGCCCGGACGGAGCACACGCCGCCGCCCTCCTCGGCAGTTACGGCCTGATGCCGCGCCTGACGGACGGCACCTTCGGGCCCCTCTCGCACCTGTCGACGTTCCTGCTCCTGCGTTCGGGCCTGCTCGGTGCGATGAAACGCGTCTACGCACGCGACCGGAAGGCGATGACGCGAGGCCTCCAGGATCTCGTGCGCTCCCCCGACGCCCGCACCCCTGGTCTCGTCGACGCGGTGCTCGCCGAGGCCGCGACCGGCTCCGGTCTCACGACGTTCGGCGACTGGCAGCGGGATCAGGTGCGGCCGTTGCGACTCCGCACCGACTACCGTGATCGACTCGCCGAGATCCGCGTCCCGGTCCTCCTCGTGCACGGCGACCGCGACTCCGGTGTCCCTCTCCGGCGGGTCGAGGAGGCCGCGGAGATCCTGCCCGCCGGGCAGCTCCTCGTGGCCCCCGGCGCCGGGCACTGGGTGCAACGGGACCGTCCCGACCTCGTGATCCCCGCCCTGCGCGACTGGTTCGCCCGAGGCTCCGATGCCTAGGCCGCTCGTGCCCGACCGTCGGGGACGCATCCTCGACGCGGCGGAGCGCATGGTCCTGGCCGAGGGCTTCGACGCGATGAACGTCGCCGCGATCGCGCGCGCGGCCGGTATCGGCAAGGGCGCCGTCTACCTGGAGTTCGCGGCGAAACGCGACATCCTCGATGCCCTGCTCCAGCGCGGCACCGCGCGGATCGCCGACGCCGTCGCCCGCACCGCGGGACCGCAGCCGTCGCTCAGCGCCCTCTACCGCGCCACGGCGGCGGCGCTGCTCGGCGACGAGCTCATGACGGCCGCGTTCCTCGACGACGCGGGAGTGCTCGGCGCCCACGTCGCCGCGCAGCCGACCTCCCGGTACCGGACGCGTCACGAACGGGTCGTCGCCGGGATCCGTGACCTCCAGCGCCAGGGCCGGATCGTGCCGGATGTGGAGCCCGAAGCCCTGGCCCTCGCTCTCTCCAGCGCCACCCTCGGACTGCTCTCGGCCGCACGCACGCTGGGACCGCTCGACCGGGGCACGCTGAAGAGCGCCATCGACACGGTCGGCCGCATGGCCGCGAGCTTCGAGACGGAGTGACATGCATCACGAGACATCGGGTCCCCCGGGGACACCACCGCTTCTGCTCCTGCACGGCGGCGGCGTCGCCGGCTGGATGTGGGAGCCGCTGCGCACGCACCTCGATCCTGCGCGGCGGGTCATCGTCCCTGATCTTCCCGGTCACGGCCGCAGCGCGACCGAGGACTACGCGTCGCACGAGGAGACGGTGGCGGCGCTCGTCCCCCTGCTGGAGCAGGAGACCGGACCGGCCACGGTCGTCGGCTTCTCCCTCGGCGCGCAGCTCGCCGTCCTGCTGGCGGCACGACGCCCGGACCTCGTCGCCGACGCCGTCGTCATCAGCGCTCAGGCGGAGCCGATCCGGGCCGTCGGGCCCACTCTGGCGCTGCTCCGCCTCACCGCCGGACTCGCCAGGAACGAGCGCTTCGCCCGTCTGCAGGCGCGCGAGCTGTTCATCCCGGACGCACTGCTCCCCCGCTATCTGGAGACCTCCGCCGCCCTCTCACGCACGACCCTGCTGCGCGCCGTCGAGGAGAACCTGCGTTTCACGCCGCCGCCCGCGTGGAGCACGCACCCCGGCTCGGCACTGGTCCTCGTCGGAGGCGACGAGAAGCCGCTCATGCGCCGTTCCGCCGCGCTGCTGAACCGTGTCCATCCCCGCAGCACCCTCGAGGTCCTCCGTGGTTGCGGTCACGGCATCCCCCTGCAACGGCCGGCGGAACTCGCCGCGCGCCTGCAGGAGCGCCTGCCCGGGTGAACCGGGGTGCGCTCAGCGGTCGCAGGTGCCCTTCGCCTGGAGTGCCTCGTCGGTGACGATCGCGCCGTCCGCATCGACGTCGATCACGGCGTCGTCGCCGACGATCTCGACCCCCGTCAGCGTGAGACCGGCCGGGAGCTGGTCGGCGACGCACACCCGTCGTGGCTGGGTGATCCCCTCGCCGAGGGAGCCGAGCGACGACCCGACGCGGTCGAGGTCGACCTCCACGCCGCCGACGCTGGCCGCCACCGGCGTGAGTTCGAGGTCCCCCTCGACGGCGCCGGGGGTGAACGTGACGGACACCGGGACCGCCGTCCCGAGCACCGCGAAGGAGCCGCCGAGCGTCGCGTTCGGCGCGGCGAACTCGACCGTGTCGACGGGCAGGTCGGTGTCCGAGAGCAGAGCGGTGAACTGCTCCTGGTCGATGCGGATGGTGCCGTCGGCGCCATCGAGGTCGCCGCCGCGCAGCGGGACGCCCGTCGCGGTGACGTCGGCCGCCCCCGTGATGCCCTGCAGCGTCACGGCGTCGGTCGACAGGCGCAGGGTGTCGAGGCGGCCGGCGAGCAGCTGCGGCAACAGGATCCCCTCGGTCTCGACATCGAGCTGCTGGTCGGCGGGCAGGTCGAGCTGCTCGATCACCATCGACCGCACGACGCCGGGGAGCACGGCACGGGCGACGAGCTCCGCCGCGACCACGAGGGCGGCGAGCACGACCACGACGATGAGGACGACCCAGGGCCACCGGCGCCGCCGCGGCGCTGCGCTCTTCCGCCCACGACCGTCCGCCGGGTCGGGGACCACGAGCGTCGGGTGCTCGTCCGAGGGCTTCGGGTACGGGAGGGTCGGGTTGTCGTCGCTCATGGCGCTCCCTACATGCGCTCGGGCGCGGAGACGCCGAGCAGGTCGAGCCCGTTGCGGAAGACCTGGCCGGCGGCGTCGTTCAGCCACAGGCGCGTGCGGTGCACGTCCTCGACCGGGGCGTCGCTCAGGGGGATCACCCGGCAGTTGTCGTACCAGCGGTGGTACAGCCCGGCGAGCTCCTCCAGGTAGCGCGCGACGCGGTGCGGCTCGCGCACCTCGGCGGCGAACGCGACGATGCGCGGGAACTCCTGCAGCGCGCCCAGCAGCGCCGCCTCGGTCTCGTGCGTGAGCGTCTCCGGGGCGAAGACCGAGCGGTCGATGCCGGAGTCGGCGGCGTTGCGCGCGACGTTGTGGGTGCGGGCGTGTGCGTACTGCACGTAGAACACCGGGTTGTCGTTCGTGCGCTTCTGCAGCAGCTCCGGGTCGAGGTCGAGCGGCGAGTCGGCGGGCGAGCGCTCCAGCGAGTACCGCAGCGCGTCCGTGCCGAGCCAGTCGAGCAGGTCGTCCATCTCGATGATGTTGCCGGCGCGCTTGCTGAGGCGGGCACCGTTGATCGAGACCATCTGGCCGATGAGCACCTGGATGTTCTTCGCGGGGTCGTCGCCCGCCGCTCCCGCGACCGCCTTGAGACGGTGCACGTAGCCATGGTGGTCGGCGCCGAGCAGGTAGATCTTGTCGCGGAAGCCGCGGTCGCCCTTGTTCAGGTAGTAGGCGGCATCGGCGGCGAAGTACGTGTACTCGCCGTTCGAGCGGCGGATCACGCGGTCCTTGTCGTCGCCGAAGTCGGTGGTGCGCACCCAGACGGCGCCGTCCTCGTCGAACACGTGGCCCTGCTCGCGCAGACGGTCGACGGCCTGGTCGATCAGGCTGGAACCGGAGGCGTCCTTCGCGTGGAGGGTGCGCTCGGAGAACCACACGTCGAACGGCACGTTGAAGCGCTCGAGGGAGTGCTTGATCTCGGCGAGCTGGTACTCGTAGCCGAGCTCGCGGGCGACGGCGAGCTGCTCCTCCTCCGGGAGGTCGAGCAGGTCGGGGCGGGCCTCGAGGACGCGGCCGGCCAGCGTCGCGATGTACTCGCCCGGGTAGCCGCCCTCCGGCGTGGGCTCTCCCTTCGCCGCGGCCAGCACGGACGCGGCGAAGCGGTCCATCTGCACGCCCGCGTCGTTGATGTAGTACTCGCGCACCGCACGGGCGCCGCTCGCGAGGAGCAGGCGGACGATCGCGTCGCCGAGGGCCGCCCAGCGCGTGTGCGCGATGTGCAGCGGCCCGGTGGGGTTCGCCGAGACGAACTCGACGTTGACGCTCACGCCCTCCTGCGAGGAGTTCGTCCCGTAGGCGGGGCCGGCGTCGACGATGACCTTCGCGAGCGCGCCGGCGGCCGCCGCGTCGAGGCGGATGTTGAGGAAGCCGGGGCCCGCGACCTCCACACTCGCGATGCCGTCCACATCGGCCAGTCCGTCGGCGATCTGCTGGGCGAGTTCCCGCGGGTTCGTGCCGAAGGACTTGGCCAGGCGCATGGCGATGTTCGAGGCCCAGTCGCCGTGATCGCGGTTGCGCGGGCGCTCCAGCACGATGTCGGCGGCGGAGAGGTCGAACGGCTCGCCCGGACGTCGTTCCTCGGCGATGGGGGCGAGGACGGCGAGGAGGGCGTGGGCGAGCGTTTCAGGATTCATAGACCCCCCAGTTTACGGGGGTGCGCAGGCCCGTTCCGTCGCCCCGTGTCCCGCCGAGTTTGCGATCCGTCCTCCGTGATCTACTCTCACACCATGAACGCCCCCGCCGCCCCTCGTCGACGGCGCATCGCGGGCGTCGCCGCCGCCCTCCTCGTCGCCGTCGCCGCGGGCGTGATCGGGGTCTGGCGACCGTGGGTCCCGGCGCCGTCGTCCCTCCCGGTCGGCGCTGCGGCCGGAGACGAGTCCGCCGCGGTGATCGCTCCCGCACCGCTCGCGCTCCCCGACGAGCCGACCGTCCTCGTCTTCGGCGATTCGTGGACCTACGGCTCTGCCGCGTCCGACCCCACCCTCGGCTACGCGTACGTGCTCGCCGACCTGCTGCACGGCACGACCATCGTGGACGGCGTGCGCGGCAGCGGCTACCTCAAGCCCGGCATCGACGGCCCCACCTTCGGCGAGCGCATCGCGGCGCTGGACCCGAGTCTCGACCCGGACCTCGTCATCATCCAGGGCTCCATCAACGACCGGGCACAGGGCGCTGCCGGCTACCGCGAGGCGGTGACCGGCGCGTGGGACGCGCTGACGGCGCTGTACCCGGAGGCGGCGATCGTCGTGCTCGGCCCCGCGCCGCACGAGCTTCCGGTCGGCGCGCAGACGGCACGGATCGACCGGGATCTCGCGGCTCTCGCCTCGGCCCGCGGCTGGTGGTACATCTCCCCCGTCGCGCGCGAATGGATCACCGAGGACAACTATCTCTCCGTCATCGACGTGGAGGTCGGACGCAAGCATCCGTCCACCGACGGCCACCGCTATCTCGCCGAAAAGCTCGCGGCGGCGCTCGACGAACTGCGCGCCGCGCCGGTCACGGAGGCCGGTGGGTCGGAGACCACCCCCGACGAGTGATATTGTCGATCGGTACGCCTCCGTAGCTCAGTGGATAGAGCGCCGGTTTCCGGTACCGTAGGTCGCAGGTTCGACTCCTGTCGGGGGCACGTACAGCAAGAGGGATCGTCCAGACGGACGGTCCCTCTTCTCGTTCCCCCGGAGGTTGCTCAGCGGGCCCGCCGCCCGGACCGGTAGCCTGGATCCGTGCCCTCCCTCCACATCGCCGGTTCGACGCGCGCTCCGCGCCGTCTGTCGTCCGCGACGCCGATGACGGAGTGGATGCGCGTGGTCCTGCACCCCGGCACCAACGGGTGGACGAGCGTCTGGGGCACCCTCTCGCACGGCGAGATCGCGGGCTGCCCGCCGCCACAGGGATAGGCCGCGCCCGGACGGGTGCGGCGCCATCGCGTCACCCATCCATCTGCCGTGAGGTATCCCTGTGTCTTCTTCGTCGTCCCCTGCCCGTTTCCGTCTCGCGCCGCATGAGCTCTGGCGCGGCATCCGTTCCACCGCCCGGAGCGACGTGCTCGGCGGCGGTCTGCTGCTGACCGCCACGCTCGCCGCCCTGATCCTCGCCAACTCCCCCGCCGCCCCCTGGTACGAGGCCGTCAGGGACTTCCGTCTCGGGGTCCCGGAGTGGCACCTCGAGCTCAGCGTGGGCGCCTGGGCCGCCGACGGCCTGCTCGCCGTGTTCTTCTTCGTCGTCGGACTGGAGCTGAAGGAGGAGTTCGTCGCCGGGCGGCTGCGCGACCCGCGCCGGGCCGCGCTTCCGATCGCCGCCGCGGTGGGCGGCGTCATCGTCCCCGCCCTCTTCTTCGTCGCGATCAACGCCGCGTCGGGCGCCGAGGTCCTCCGCGGATGGGCGATCCCCACGGCCACGGACATCGCGTTCGCGATCGCGGTGCTCGCCGTCGTCGGCCGCTTCCTGCCGCCCGCCCTGCGGGTGTTCCTGCTGACCCTCGCGATCATCGACGACCTCATCGCCATCACGATCATCGCCACCTTCTACACCGAGACCATCAGCTTCCCCTGGCTGATCCTGGCGCTCCTCCCCCTCGCGGGGTTCGCACTCGCTGTGCAGAACGGCATCCGGTCCTGGTGGATCCTGCTTCCCCTCGCCCTGGCCGTCTGGGCGTTCGTACATGCGTCCGGGGTGCACGCGACGGTCGCGGGGGTGCTGCTCGGCTTCATGGTGCCGGTGCGTCCGACGGAGCGCGCGCGGGTGCGGACCGGGACGGACGCCGACGGCGCCCCGGTCTACGACGGTCTCGCCGCGCACTTCGCGGATCGCTGGGGCATCGTGGCGACCCTCGTCGCCGTGCCGGTGTTCGCCTTCTTCGCGGCCGGGGTCGAGATCGGCGGCGTGGACGGCCTCGTCTCGGCGCTGACCGACCCCATCACGATCGGTATCATCGTGGGGCTCGTGCTCGGTAAGCCCGTCGGCATCCTGCTCACGACCTTCCTGTTGAGCCGCATGCCGGCCCTGCGCCTCGATGAGTCGCTGCGCTGGCCGGATCTCGCGGGCATGTCCCTGCTCGCGGGCATCGGGTTCACGGTCTCGCTGCTGGTGGGCGAGCTCGCGTACGGCAGCAGCAGCGTCGCGGACGATCACGTGAAGATCGGCGTGCTCGTCGGCTCCCTCCTCGCCGCGGTCCTCGGCGGACTCGTGCTCGCAGCACGAAGCCGGCGCGCGCGCGGGGCCGCCTCGGCCGGCTGATGCCCCGGCGCGACGGCCGGCCTCAGGCGATCTCGAGGTTTCCGGCCGTCGCGCTGCCCGGCGGTTCCGGTACCAGGTAGAGCCCGGTGGGGCTGTTGGCCGTGTAGGCGAGCGCGTCGACCCACGCGCGATTCACCTCGGGTCTCCTGCTGCCGAAGTACTGGAAGACGATGCTGCTGTAGGCGTGGATCCAGACGGTGTTCTTCCCGCCGCCGACGCTGGCATCCTCCCGCCAGCTGAACGCGAACGGCTCCCCTCGACGCAGCTTCGCGGTGATGACGAGCTGGATGTGCAGGAGCGCGCGGTCCTCGAGTTCGCATCGTTCGTACGCCTCCCCGTCTCATCCGTCAATGCCCTGAGTCATCCCCGAGGCGGTGCCTAGCGTCGGTCACTCCACGTAGCGAAGGAGCACCCGATGAAGGCGATGACCTACCGCGGACCGTACAAGATCCGCGTCGAGGAGAAACCCGATCCGACGATCCAACACCCCAACGACGCGATCGTGCGGGTCACGAGAGCCGCCGTGTGCGGGTCGGATCTCCACCTCTTCCACGGCATGATGCCCGACACCCGTATCGGGCACACCTTCGGTCACGAGATCGTCGGGGTGGTCGAGGAGGTCGGCTCCTCCGTGGAGACGCTGCGCCCGGGCGACCGGGTGATGGTGCCTTTCAACATCTACTGCGGCTCGTGCTACTTCTGCCGCCGCGGTCTCTTCTCGAACTGCCACAACGTGAACCCCAACGCGACAGCGGTCGGGGGGATCTACGGCTACTCGCACACGACGGGCGGGTACGACGGCGGGCAGGCGGAGCGCGTGCGCGTGCCGTTCGCCGATGTCGGCCCGTCGGTGATCCCGGAGTGGCTCACCTCCGAAGACGCGCTGCTGCTCACGGACGCGTTCTCCACCGGCTACTTCGGCGCGCAGCAGGCCGACATCGCCGAAGGGGACACGGTGGTCGTGTTCGGCGCCGGGCCCGTCGGCCTGGCCGCCGCCCGCTCGGCCTGGTTCCTCGGCGCCGGACGGGTCATCGTCGTCGACCACCTCGACTACCGGCTCGAGAAGGCACGGGACTTCGCCTTCGCCGAGACGATGCACCTCCACGAAGCCGGTGACATCGTGCTCGCCCTGAAGAAGGCGACCGGCTACCTCGGCGCGGACGTGGTGATCGACGCGGTCGGCGCGGAGGCGGACGGCAGCGTCGTCCAGCACGTGACCGCCGCGAAGCTCAAGCTGCAGGGCGGCTCCCCCGTCGCGGTGAACTGGGCCATCGACAGCGCGCGCAAGGGCGGCACCGTGTCCATCCTCGGCGCGTACGGTCCTCTGGTGACCTCGGTGCGCCTCGGCGACATCATGAACAAGGGGCTCACGGTGCGCGGCAACCAGGCTCCCGTGAAGAGGCAGTGGCCGCGGCTGCTCGAACACATCCAGGCAGGGCACATCCGTCCCTCCGAGCTGCTGACGCATCGCTTCCCGCTGGAGCACATCGCGGAGGCCTACCACGTGTTCTCGTCCAAGCTCGACGACTGCATCAAACCGCTCATCGTCGTCGGAGAGGAATGACCATGCCGTACGAAGGATCTCGCCCCATCCCCGCACCGACCCCCGAGGAGCTGCGTGCACGGATCCCGGGCTGGGGCGCCGACCTCGCCCCCGAGCACCGCCGCACCTGGCAGCAGCTGGAGGATGTCGGCGACACCGGCGCGCACTGGGACCTCCCCGAGCGTCAGGGCCCCGACCGCGGCCGCGAGCGCTCGATCGAGCACGGCATGCTGCCTCCCGTCTGGGGCACCGCGCAACCGCTGCACGGCGTGTCGGGTGCCATCAGGCGCGTCGCCTACGACCGGTTCAGCGAGACGAAGAACAGCCGCTGGCTGCTGCTCGTGCTGGGCGACCGCGTCGATGCCGTGACCGCGCACGCCCGCTCCCTTATCACCCGGCGGCCGGACGACCCCATCACGCAGACCGGCGTCCTCGCGGAACCGCAGCATCGTCCGCTCGCGTCGCGGTTCGGACGCGGCCGCATCGATCTCCGGCACACCTGGCTCGACCCGATCATCGTCGTGGGGCCCTGGGTGCTGACGGCGGTCCTGGGCGTCCGCGCTCTCCGCCGCCTCGGCCGTCGGCGCTGAGCCGGGACCGAGACGGCGGCGTGGTGGCGCTCAGCGCTGCAGGATGCCCGCGGTGACGACCTCCGGACGGAGATCGAGCCGCCGCAGCAACTGCGCATTGAGCGCCACCACGATCGTCGACAGCGACATGAGCACCGCGCCGACCGACATCGGCAGCACGAAGCCGATCGGAGCGAGCACACCCGCCGCGAGCGGGACGGAGAGCAGGTTGTACCCGGCCGCCCACCAGAGGTTCTGCCTCATCTTCCGGTACGAGGCGCGGGAGAGCTCGATCACCGACAGCACCGCACGCGGGTCGTCTCCGGCGAGGATGACCCCGGCGGAGGCGATCGCCACGTCGGTGCCGGCGCCGATCGCCAGGCCGACGTCGGCCTGAGCGAGCGCGGGCGCGTCGTTCACGCCGTCGCCCACCATCGCGACCCTGCGGCCCTCGTGCTGCAGCTCCTGCACCTTCGCGGCCTTGTCCTCCGGCCGGACGCCCGCGAACACGCGGTCGATGCCGAGGTCGGCCGCGACGGTGTGCGCGACGGCCTCCGCGTCGCCGGTGATCATCACGACCTGGACACCGAGCGCGTGCAGGGCGTCGACCGCGTCCCGCGACTCCGGGCGCAGCTCGTCCGCGAGCTTGAGCGCCCCGATGACGTGTCCATCCCGCAGCACATGCAGGATGATCGCGCCGTCCGCACGCCAGCCCTCCGCAGCGGGGAGCTCGTGGGCATCCTCCTCCGTGAGCAGGTGCGGGCCGCCGACGCGGATCACCGCACCGTCCACCGTCGCGGTCACCCCCACCGCCGGCGAGGACGAGAAGTCGCGGCTCGCCGGCACGCGGAGTTCCTTGTCGCGCGCGGCGCGGACGATGGCCTTCGCCAGCGGATGCTCGCTGTCGGCCTCGGCGGCCGCGGCGAGCGCCAGCACCTCCTCCGCGGTCTCCGCACCGGCCACCGACACCGCGGAGACGACGGGCTCACCCTTGGTCAGCGTGCCGGTCTTGTCGAACAGCACGGTGTCGACGGTGCGCATGCTCTCCAGGGCCAGCCGATCCTTCACGAGCACCCCGCCACGGGCCGCGCGCTCGGTCGCGATCGAGACGACGAGCGGGATGGCCAGGCCCAACGCGTGCGGGCAGGCGATCACGAGGACGGTGATCGTGCGGATGACGGCGTCGTCCGGCAGGCCGACTGCGCTCCACACCACCGCGGTGATCGCGGCAGCACCGAGCGCGAACCAGAACAGCCAGCCGGCTGCCGTGTCGGCGAGACGCTGTGCGCGGGACGAGGAGTTCTGCGCCTCCGTCACGAGCCGCTGGATCCCCGCGAGCGTCGTGTCGTCTCCGGTCGCCGTGATCTCCACGCGCAGCCCCGAGTCGGTGGCGACGGTCCCCGCGGTCACAGGGTCGCCGGTCGCCCGGGTGACGGTGCGGGACTCCCCCGTCACCATGGATTCGTCCATCGAGGCGCGGCCGTCGACGATCCGCCCGTCGGCGGGGATGCTCCCGCCGGGGCGCACCACCACGACATCGCCCACGCGGAGGTCCGACGGGGAGACCCGCACGACCTGATCGCCCTCCACACGCTCCGCCTCGTCCGGCAGCAGCGCGGCCAGCGAGTCGAGGGCGGAGGTGGTCTGCGCCAGAGAGCGCATCTCGATCCAGTGCCCGAGCAGCATGATCACGATGAGGAGAGCGAGCTCCCACCAGAAGTCGAGCTCATGATGCAGCAGGCCGAGGCTCGCTCCCCAGGACGCGACGAACGCCACCGTGATCGCGAGCCCGATGAGCAGCATCATGCCGGGCCGCCGGGCACGGATCTCGCTGACGGCGCCGGTGAGGAACGGCTTCCCTCCCCATACGTACATGACCGTCCCGAGGACCGGCGACACCCAGACCAGACCCGGGATGTCGGGAAGCGGGTAGCCCACGATCATCGCGAACATGCCCGAGAGCAGCACGGTGGGCACGGCGAGGACGAGCATGATCCAGAACAGCCGCCGGAACTGGGCGACGTGGTCGCCGTGATCGCCATGGCCCCCGTGACCGCCGTGTCCCGCGTGATCGTCGTGCCCGGCGTGCCCACTGTGTCCCGCGTGGTCCGCGAGGTGACCGTGCGCGGAATGGTCGTGATGCGAGGTGCTCATGTCTTCCCTCCAACGTCGATGATGCCGTGCGGGGCCGGATCTGTCGCGGCCCCGCACGGGTGGGGGCTCAGGCCGCCCTGGTGTACTTCGCGGGATCGGCGTCGAATGCCGGCCCGCAGCCCGCGCAGCAGAAGTAGTAGCGGGTGCCCTCGTGGTCGCGGTACAACCCCGCGGCCTCGGCGGTCGCGATCACGACGGGCGTTCCGACCATCACCGGGCATTCGGCCATGCCCTCGGCCGGCACGGCGAGCAGGTCGGTGCGCCCTTCGGCGGAGACGCCGCTCTGGCGCGGGACGCTGCAGCAGGATCCTGCGGGGGAATCGGACATGTCGGTACTCCTCTGTCTCTCGTTCACGGGGTGTCCACCGCCCTGCTGCGGAAGGACCGCAGGCGGAGGCTGTTGCCGACGACGAAGACGCTGGAGAACGCCATCGCCGCACCGGCGAGCATGGGGTTGAGCAGGCCGAGCGCCGCCAGCGGGATGGCTGCGACGTTGTAGGCGAACGCCCAGAACAGGTTGCCCTTGATCGTGCCGAGCGTGCGGCGGGACAGGCGGATCGCGTCGGCCGCGCTGCGGAGGTCGCCGCGGACGAGCGTGATGTCGCTCGCCTCGATGGCCGCGTCGGTCCCGGTCCCCATCGCCAGCCCGAGGTCCGCCTGGGCGAGGGCCGCGGCGTCGTTCACACCGTCTCCCACCATCGCGACGACCTTTCCTTCGCCCTGGAGCCGGCGCACCACCTCGACCTTGTCCTGGGGCAGCACCTCGGCGATCACCTCGGTGATCCCCACCTCGCGGGCGATCTGCTCGGCCACCGCACGGTTGTCTCCCGTGAGCAGGACGGGCGTCAGTCCCAGCGCCCGGAGCTGCGCCACCGCCTCCGCGCTCGTGGCCTTGACCGTGTCGGCGACGACGAGCACCCCGCGGGCACGACCGTCCCAGCCCACCGCGATCGCGGTCTTGCCCTGGGCCTCCGCCTCGGCCTTGACCGCAGCCAGCCCCGCGGACAGGTGCTGCGACCAGTCGGCGAGCAACGAGGCGCGTCCCACGACGACGGCGTGGCCGTCCACGATGCCCTGGACGCCCCTGCCCTCGACGTTCGCGAACTCCTCGACGCTCGGCAGGGTGCCGAGCTCCCGGGTGGCCGCGGCCGCCACGGCCTGCGCGATGGGGTGCTCGGAGGCGTCCTCGAGGGCCCCGGCGAGCCGCAGCAGCTCCTCGCGCTGCACGCCGTCGTCGGTGTGCACCGCCGTCAGCGTCATGCGACCGGAGGTGACGGTGCCCGTCTTGTCGAGCACGACCGTATCGACCTTCCGGGTCGACTCGAGCACCTCGGGGCCCTTGATGAGAATGCCCATCTGGGCGCCGCGACCCGTGCCGACGAGGAGAGCGGTCGGCGTGGCCAGACCCAGAGCGCAGGGGCAGGCGATGATGAGCACCGCGACCGCGGCGGTGAAGGCGGCGGCAGCCGGGTACCCGGCCGCGAGCCAGGCCACGAGCGTGCCGAGGGCGATCACGATCACGATCGGCACGAAGATCCCGGAGACACGGTCGGCGAGCCGCTGGACCTCGGCCTTCCCCGTCTGCGCCTCCTCCACGAGCCGCGCCATCTGCGCGAGCTGGGTGTCGGCGCCGATGCGGGTCGCGCGGACGACGAGGCGTCCCCCGGCATTCACGGTGGCGCCGGTGACGACGTCGCCCTCCCCGACCTCGACGGGCACCGACTCGCCGGTCAGCATCGAGGCATCGACGGCGGACGTGCCGCCGACCACCACCCCGTCGGTGGCGATCTTCTCCCCCGGGCGCACGACGAACTCGTCCCCGACCCGCAGCGCGCTCGTCGGGATGCGCGTCTCGACGCCGTCGCGGAGCACGGCGACCTCCTTCGCGCCGAGCTCCAGCAGCGCGCGGAGCGCCGCACCGGCCTGCCGCTTGGAGCGCTTCTCGAAGTAGCGTCCGGCGAGGATGAACGTGGTCACCCCCGCTCCGACCTCGAGGTAGATGTTCCCGGCACCGTCGCTGGGCGCGACGGTGAACTCGAACGGGTGCGTCATGCCGGGCATCCCGGCGGTGCCGAAGAAGAGCGCGTACAGCGACCACAGCAGCGCGGCGATCGTGCCCATCGAGATGAGCGTGTCCATCGTGGCCGCACCGTGCCGGAGGTTGATCCACGCCGCCTTGTGGAACGGCCAGGCCGCCCACACGATCACGGGACCCGCGAGCGCGAGCGACAGCCACTGCCAGTACGTGAACTGGAGCGCCGGGATCATCGCCATCGCGATGACCGGGACGGTGAGCACGACGGAGGCGATCAGCCGCTGCCGCAGCGCCGTCAGCTCCGGATCCGGCTGCTCTCCGTCGGGCTGCGCTCCCTCCGGCGCGGGAGGCGCGGGGACGACGGCGGTGTATCCGGTCTTCTCGACCTCGGCGATGAGCACGGCGGTGTCGACGCCCGCCGGCACCGTGACGCTCGCTTTCTCGGTCGCGTAGTTCACGGTGGCGGTGACGCCGTCGAGACGATTGAGCTTCTTCTCGATCCGCATCGCGCACGACGCGCAGGTCATGCCGCCGATCTCCAGCTCCACGCTGGTCGCGGACGGAGTGTCCATCAGGACCGGACCGCCTGGTAGCCCGCCTCGTCCACGGCGGCCAGCACGGCCGTGTCGTCGACGGGGGCGGAGCTGCGCACCACGAGTCTCCCGCTCTGCGCGCTGACATCGATACCCTCGACACCGGGGATGCGCGACACCTCGTCGCGGATCGCCATCTCGCAGTGGCCGCACGTCATTCCGGTGACCTGGTACTCGCTCGTGCTCATCATGCTTCCTTTCCTCGGGATACCCCCCTGGGGTACTCCTTCGGCACAACCTTATACCCTCCGAGGGTATTCCCGCACGCCCGGCCGCAGCGGGACTCGTCCGCTCCGGGTGAGGGACGCTCGGCATCCGGCGTCGCGCCTGGGAGGATCCCGGTCATGGACTCCTCACCTCTGTCTTCCTGGCGGGACACCGGCACGCGGCGCACCATCGAGGCGTTCGTCGCCGCGGTGACGGAGGGCCCCGACGCCATCCCCGTCGACGAACGCATCGCGGTGTTCGACAACGACGGCACTCTCTGGTCGGAGAAACCCATGCCCACCCAGCTGCACTACGTCGTCGAGCGCTGGCGCGAGGAGGCGACCCGCGACCCCTCCCTGGCCGACCGGCAGCCCTACCGCGCCGCGGTCACCGGTGACCTCGCCTGGCTCGGCACCGCGATCGACAAGCACTACGCCGGCGACGACTCCGACCTCGGCGTCATCATCCAGGCGCTCCTGGGACTGACCGATGGCGTGAGCGTGGAGGACTACGCCCGCTCCGTCGCGGAGTTCTACCGCACGGCCCAGCACCCGCTCCTCGGCCGCCCCTACGCCGAATCGGTGTACCGCCCGATGGTCGAGCTGCTGCGGTACCTCGAGGGCCACGGCTTCACGTGCTACATCGTGTCGGGCGGCGAGCGCGACTTCATGCGGCCGATGACCCAGGCGAACTACGGCATCCCTCCCGAGCGCGTGATCGGCTCGGCGCTCGGACTCGCTTACGACGAGAAGGATGCCAGCGTCCGCTACTCCTCGGCCCTGGCGTTCTTCGACGACGGACCGGAGAAACCGGTGCGGATCTGGAGTCGGATCGGGCGGCGCCCGCTGCTGGCGGCCGGCAACTCGAACGGCGACCTGCCGATGCTCGACTTCGCGCACGGCGGCCCTCGGCCCGGACTCGCCCTGCTGATCCATCACGACGACGCTGACCGCGACGACACGCCCTACGACACGGGAGCGGAGCAGGCCCTCCGCGCAGCCGCCGACCGCGGGTACACCGTGGTGAGTGTCCGCGACGACTGGGCGTCCCTGTTCCCCGACCCCATCTGAGTCGGGGATCACCGGTCACAGGGCGCAGCGGAACCCGATGTGGGTCATGGCGGTGTCCTCCGCCTGCGCCGATCGCGCCGCGGGGCGGTAGCGGAGGCAGTACTCCGGAGCGCACAGGTGCGATCCCCCCTTGAGCACGCGGCGAGGGATGGGCGACCCGGGCTCGGAGGACAGCAGGCTCGCGCGTTGACCGGCGTCGACCCCCACCGCGCCCGGCGGCACGTGCCGGTGCGTCCAGTAGTCCGCCGTCCACTCCCAGACGTTGCCGATCATGTCGTGCAGGCCGTACCCGTTCGCGGGGAACGAGGCGACCGGCGCGGTGCCGATCCACCCGTCGGCACCGTCGTTCCGGTACGGGAAGGCGCCCTGCCAGGTGTCGGCCATGAGGGTGCCGTCCGGCTTCGTCTCCTGACCCCAGGCGAAGCGGGCGCCGACGAGGCCGCCGCGCGCCGCCCATTCCCACTCCGCCTCCGTGGCAAGGCGCTTGCCTGCCCACGCGGCGTAGGCGACGGCATCGGGGTACGCGACCTGCACGACCGGATGATCGAGGCGGTCGTCGATCGACGAGGCCGGTCCGAACGGGTGGCGCCAGGACGCCTCGGGCTCCCACCGCCACCACTGCCGCCAGTCGCGCAGGTCGACGGGGCCGCGAGTCGGCGTGAACACCATGGCGCCGGGGACGAGGTCGTCCGGATGCACCCCGGGGTAGTCGGCGGGGTCCATCGGCCGCTCGGCGATCGTGACGTAGCCGGTGTCCTCGACGAACGCGGCGTACTGGCGGTTCGTCACGGGGTGCTGATCCAGCGCGAACGCCTCCACGCGCCGTTCGTGGACGGGGCCTTCCTCCGGGTAGAACTCGTCCGACCCCATGAGCAGCGTTCCGCCGGGGACCTCGATCATCGCCGTCATGCCCTCATGCTAGGCCGCCGCCCGCTCCGCGCGGTCACTCGCGCGACAGCATCGCGGCCGCCTCGAGCTCCATATCGAGATACTGCTCCGCGCTCACGTCGACCGCCACGCCCAGGAGCGTGCCGCCGGTGAACGGGAACGGGTTGGCGTACTGCGCACTCACCGGGTCGGCACTGTCCCACCCGACGCAGAGCCCGTCGCCGCAGAGCGTGAACTTGCCGACTTGGGCCCGCATCGGACCGGACGCCACGGCGCGATCATCGACGTACAGCGTGGCGGTGCCGACGGACTCGCCGTGCTCCCCCGCTCCCTCCCGCACGAACTCCACGCCCAGGGTGTGCGGGCCGGGGGCGAGCTCGTCCGAGGTGAACGACTGCTCCGGCGGGATGCCGAGGAAGTTGTACACGTAGACGAGCCTGTTGTCCTTGAGGAACAGCGAGTGCCCGCCGAAGCGGGAGCCGTGCGCGAAGAGCACTCCCTCGGCGCCCTGCTCCAGGATGACGTCGGCGATGATCTTGTAGGAGCGCCCGCGGACGTTCACCGCGACGCTCTCCGGCACCGCCGCGGTGCCGGGGAAGTAGACGTACCGCTCCCGGGGCGCCTCGGCCTGAGGCCGGGGAACCGTGAGGATCTCGCGGGCCGACCGGTCGTCGAGGGGAAGGGCGAAGTTCGCCTCCGCCTCCGCGAACCACGCGGCGATGAGCTCCTGCAGCTTCTCCGGGTGCGTCGCGGCGAGGTCGTTCGACTCGGAGCGGTCCTCCGCCACGTGGTACAGCTCCCACACGTCGTCGTCGAAGTGGCCCTTGCCGCTCAGCGGCGCGTGCACCGCCGCCGCCTTCCAGCCGTCCTTCCAAATGCCCCTGGTGCCGAGCATCGAGTAGTACTGCACGCTCTTCCGCGTCGGCCCGTCCGGCGCGGCGTCGAAGGAGTACTTCATCGAGACGCCGTCGAGCGGTCGCTGCGGCACTCCGCGGTAGGACTCCGGCATCGCGATGCCGATCACGTCGAGCACCGTCGCCACGACGTCCACCGAGTGGTGGTACTGGTGGCGCAGCTCCCCCTTCGCCGCGATCCCCTTCGGCCAGTGCACGACCATCGGGTCGCAGGTGCCGCCGGAGTATTGGGAGTACCGCTTGAACATCTGGAAGGGCGTGGAGAACGCCGCCGCCCACCCCGTCGGGTAGTGGTTGTAGGTGTCGGCGGACCCGAGCGTGTCGATCATCGCGAGGTTCTCGGCGAGGTCGTCGGGGTAGCCGTTGAAGAACTTGTTCTCGTTCACGGAGCCGTCCGGCGATCCCTCCCCCGAGGCGCCGTTGTCGGCGCAGTAGAAGATGATCGTGTTGTCCAGCTGCCCCGTCTCCTCCAGGTAGTCCACGATCCGGCCGACTTGGGCATCCGTGTACTCGGAGAAGCCCGCGAAGACCTCCGCCATCCGCGCGAACAGCCTCCGCTCGTCGTCGTTCAGCTCCGCCCACGGGCGCACGTGATCGGCCGGGTTCGCCGCTTCTTCCGGCAGCGGGTTGAACGGCGTCATCTGCGTGCCCTCCGGCAGCACGCCCTTCTCGATCATGCGGGCGAGCACCCACTCGCGGTAGGCGTCGTAGCCGTCGTCGAACGCCCCCTTGTACTTGTCGATGTACTCCTGCGGCGCGTGGTGCGGCGCGTGGTTCGCGCCCGGGCAGAACCACATGTACCAGGGCTTCGAGGGATTCGAGGCCTGCTGGTTCCGGATCATCGCGAGCGCCTGGTCGGCGAGGTCCTTCGACAGGTGGTAGCCGTCCTCCGGGCGGTACGGCTGCTCGATGAAGTGGTTGTCCTCGACCAGGTCGGGGTACCAGTTGTTGGTCTCCCCGCCGAGGAAGCCGTAGAAGCGGTCGAAGCCGAGCTGCAGCGGCCACATCGAGCGGCTGCCCCCCGGCGCGATGTCCTCTTCCGGGACGTTGTGGTTCTTGCCGAGCCAGAACGTGCTGTACCCGTTCTCCTGCAGAACCTGTCCGATGGTCGCGCACTCGGCGGGGAGCCGCCCCGCGAAGCCGGGGAAGCCGTTCGTGCCCTCCATGATGACGCCCGCGCGATTGACGTGGTGGTTACGGCCCGTGAGCATGGTGGACCGCGTGGGAGAGCACAGCGCCGTGGTGTGCCACTGCGTGTAGGTGAGACCCCCGGCGGCCAGACGGTCCATCGTCGGCATCGCGATGCGGCCGCCATACGGCGACCAGGAGGCGAGGCCGGTATCGTCGTACAGCACCACGAGGACGTTCGGCGCTCCGTCCGGTGCCTTCCGCAGCTCGTACGGCGACCAGTCGGGACGGGAGTCGCGGACGTCCAGCGTGATCTCGCCCGAGAAGTCTGCGTTGAATTCCGACATCGTCTCTCCTTCGTTCCTGGCGCGTCCGCGCTCTCTTCGGCCTGAGTCTTCCGACCCCGCGCGCGTGCCGACAGGGGTCCTCACCCGCGCCGGGTGATCTCCGCGTCGCTCGCGTCCGCGCCGACGGCGGCGTCCTGCTCCTCCGGCGCCGTGGCGGGGACCGGCCGTCGCAGCAGCTCCACGAGGATCGTCAGCACGAGCACGCCGATCGCCACGCCGAGGACGGCGCCGAAGGTGACCGGACGCGTCGCCAGGAGGATGAGCACCCCGATCGCCATCCCGGCGATGAGGATCGCACCGCGATAGCGGTCGACCGCCCGCCCGAACCGCCCGGTGGAGATCCCCCGTGCCTCCGCCGTCTCGCGCAGCGCCCCGAACCCGCTCTCCGTGACGCCGCGCACCGTGCGCGCGCTGCGGCTCGACCCGGCGAGCCAGGCCCACAGCGCGATGAGGACCCCGACCAGAGCGAGCGCGACGATGGTGGACCCGAGGAGGGCCGTGAGCTGATCGAAGAGGGATTCGGCCGCCGACGCCGTCATGATCGACGGGCTGACGGCGCTGACGAAGAACCCGCGTCCGATCCCCATCCCGGCGGCGAGGAGGAGGAAGACGACGGCGAACCCGGCGCTCGTCCAGAACAGCGCCCGCGGCCGGTTCACCGCGAGCAGCACACCGAGGACGACGAGACCGAGCACGACCCACGGCAGCCAGAAGCCCGCCGTCACCGCGATCTGGTAGACCGTGCGGACCAGCACCAGGGCGTCGGCCTGCACCACCGGGATGGTGCGATCGATCACCGGGATGAGGTCGGCGACCCCGGCCCCACGCTCGGCCAGAGCCTCCTTGACGCGTTCGACGACCGCCCCCACGTCCACCGAGAGGACCCCGTCGTCGCTGAGGTCCAGCGCGGTGCCGGGCTCGTCCTGCAGGATGGCGACCGCGCGCTCGTGGGTGAAGCGGAGCGTCTCCGCCCAGATGTCGGCGAACTGCTGCGACGACACCACCTCGTGCACGACGCCGTCGATCAGGGACGACAGGCCGGAGGCGGCCGGCGCTTCCAACAGGCCGAGGGCGGCGGCGGCGCGCGGCGGGAGGTCGAGGGCACGCAGGCCGTCGAAGAGCTCGCCGACCACCGCATCCAGGTCGACCTGCTCGTCGATGGCGGCCGTCACCTGATCGGCGACGAAGTCCTGCACGTCCGGATCCTCGGCCAGCGGGGCGAAGGTCGCGACGAACCGGTCCGCGTCGACGAGCTGCAGCCGCGCCCATGTCCCCATCGCCGCGATCGGCGCGAGGAGCACGGCGACCACGAGCACGATCCCGGCGATGATGCTGCGGGCGGAGATCCGGCGTCGAGGGCGTCGGAGCGCCTCGTTCTCCTGCTCCAGCGCACGCAGCCGTGCCCGCAGGTCCTCGATCTCGCTCATCGCCGCCTCGTCTCGATCGTCGCGACGCTCAGCTCAGCAGCTTCTGCTTCGCGGCCGTGAACTCCTCGTCCGTCAGCACGCCGGAGGCCTTCAGCGATCCGAGCTCCTGCAGCTTGGCGATCAGGTCGTCCGCCGCTGCGGGCGGCGCGGCCGGCGGGCTCGTCGGCGGCGCATACTGCGCGGCCGCGGTGCGGGCCGCATCGTCCATCTGGGCCTGTTGCTGGGCGGCCTCGTACTGCTGCTGCTCGTACTCGCTCTGTGCGCGGCGCTCCTGGTGCCGCATCGCGGCTCCCTGCACCGCGGTCGCCGTCCCGGCGACCACCGCGGTCCGCGCGGCGAGACCGATGAGCCCCGGCCGGCCGAATCTCCGCAAGGGCATGTCATTCACCTTCCTGTTCGAGGATGTCCATCACCGCGTTCACGACGGGTGCCGGAACGCGCTCGCTGCGCAGCACCTGGCCTCCCGCGGCGGCCACATCCTGGGCGAGGGTCCGGGCGAACAGGAGCTCCAGGACCACGACCGCCGCCGACCGTCCCGGCGGCACGACCTCCGCCAGGGCGCGGACGTCGTCCTCGCTCGCGAGCCCGGCGACGATCGGCTCGAGGCCGTCGAGGACGGCAGTGCCGTCGTCCTCCTCGACCTCGAGGATGTCGAGATCCCCCTCCGCCGTCCGCGTCACCAGCACGAAGTCCAGCACGCGCACCACGCCCTTCGACACCAGGTCGGTCAGCGCGCCGAACGTGGACGGATCCGGCCGATCACCGTCGAAGCCCACGAGATAGAACTCGACGGGCCCGAATCGGAACTCCTTCATGTCGCCACCCTTCATCCGCGGTCCAGAATGGCACCGCCGTCGTCGCCCGCGCGCCGGTCCTCACCCGCTCCGGGTGAGGATTCGGGACTCCCTCTCCGTGCGGCTGTCACCATCGGAGGACGGGACGAATCGAGGGTGGCTATGAGGAGCCGGGTGCTGGGCGACGTGGCGTTCGTCGTGGTCGAGCTCCGCAGCGCACACCCGGGACCGCCCGTCCTCGAACCGCTGCTGCGTCAGGTCGAGGACGGCACGCTGCGCGTGCTCGACTTCCTCATCGTCCGCCGCGACGCCGCCGAGGGGCAGCGCATCACGGAGGTCGACGGCGACGACTTCTCGCTCGCCGGCCTGCCCCTGTACGCACCGGGACTGATCTCCCTCGACGATGTCCGGCATTTCCTCCCGTGGGTGCCTCCCGACGCCGTCGCGGCCGTCATCCTCGTCGAACAGCGCTGGGACGTCCGCTTCATCCGCGAGGTCGAGGACGCCGGGGACCGGATCCTGGCGACACAGGCGATCCCCTCCGCGGTCGCGAACGCCGCGCTCGTCGCCACCCTCGGTGCGGGCCCCTGACGCCGTGCCTGCTCACACGGTCGCGTGGACGGCCTCCCGCCGGGACGAGACCCCGAGCTTGCGGTAGATCGCTCGTTGATGCGTCTTCACCGTGTTCACCGACACGGAAAGCTCCTGGGCGATCTCCGGCAGCGTGCGCGCCGTCTGCATCTGGTGGAAGACGTCGCGTTCCCGCTCCGACAGCCGATCGGTCACGGAGCCGACCGCGTCGACGGCGAGGCATGTCTCGATGAACTCCTCGAACTGCGTGCCGTGATGCACATGCGCCTGCAGCAGCCGGCGCACCGCGACCTCGCGCGGGCCGAAGAGCACGACGAGATTCTCCGCGGACGCGACCGAGAGGGCGGCCTCGCACAGGTCATGCGCGTCCTCCTGGTGCCCCGTCGCCCTCCGGAGCGTGGCCGCGGTGATCAACGTGGCGGCTTTGACGTACGACAGCTCGGACGCACCCCGCAACGACCGCAGCATCTCCAGCGCCGCCGCATGCTCCTCGGCGCGACGCAGGATCCCGGACAGGGCGACGCCCACGAGCGGGAGGTCGATACCGCCGGCATACTTCTTCGCGATGCGCAGTGCGCGCTCCCTCCGCCCCACCGCCTCTTCGAGCAGGGCCACCGACGACTCCCGGAACGCCGGCCACTCCACCCCCTGGACGACGTCGATGGGGAGCTCCTGCACGCTGATGGCCGCTCGGCGGCAGATCGCGGGGTCTCCCGTGAGCGCGGCGGCATAGGCTCCCATCATGCGTGCATGTCCGGCCAGATCGCGGCCGGACGCGGCTTCCTCACGCGCCGCGTCGAAGATCCGGACCGCCTCCTCCGCCTCGCCCGACCAGTACGCCACCCACCCCGCGGCGGCCACGGCGCTTCCGCGCGCGAAGGTGTTCCGCGGAAGAAGAGCCTCCCGGGTGGTCTCGGCCTCGGCGAGCACGGCCGCGGCCTCCGTGAGCCGGCCGGAGGTGGCGAGGCCGTAGGCGAGATGTCCGACGGCGCGGGACGTGAGCTCCCGATCGCCGGCCTCCCTCGCCTCGCGCGCCGCCGCCGAGAAGTACTCGATCGCGAGGTCCGGCGATTCGCGATTGCGCAGCGCGGTCCACCCCAGCAGATGGTTGAGCGCCACCCGACCGCCGTACATCCTGTCGTCCTCGGCATCCAGCAGCGCACGGATCTCCGGACCGGATGCGGCCACCTCGACGGACGACTCCGCGAGCAGCAGGCGGACGATGAGCAGGACGGCGGGGTCGGCCTGCCCCGGCGTGCGATCGAGGAGTGCCTCCGCCCGTCGACACAGCTCCCGCGCGACGCGATGGTCCCCGAGGACGTCGCTGGCTCCGGCCCGCACGAGCAGCAGGTGCGGATCATCCGGGTTGTCGCGCAGGAGAGCCGTCGCCGTCCGCTCCACGTCGACGGCCGAGGAGCCGACCACGAGGCCCAGCCAGTGCCGCAGGAGGATGGCCCTGGCACCGGCCCGATCCCCGGCGCGCCGCGCGTGCGTCACGGCGGCGATCGGATCCGTGTGCTCCAGAGCACGAGCGGCCCGGCGGTGCACCGTGGCGAAACGCGCCGCATCCGTCCGCGCGAGGTCGGCGCACCGACGCGCGAACGCGGGGTGCCAGCGGTACGTCGGGCCCTCCGGGCCGTCGAACCGGTCGAGGAACAGCCCGAGCCGAACGCAGGTCTCCAGGAGGTCGGCGGCGTCGTCTCTCGCCGTGACCTGTGCGGCGGTGTCGGGCGTGAGCTCCGCGCAGGCCGTCCCCTCGAGGACGAAATCCGCGAGCGCGGGCGGCAGCGCGTCCAGGACGTGCTCACGGATGTACGCGCCGAGGAAGGACGAGGCCGTCGACGCCGGGCTCGACGGCAGGGAGCCGCCGACGAGGACCAGCCGCACCGCGATGGGCCAGCCCCCGGTCTCGTCGCGCACCGCGGCCGCATCGAGCCCACCGGGCGCCGACCGCGTCAGACTCCGGATCTCGTCCGCCGAGAACCGGAGGGTGTCCACGCCGACGAAGGCTCCCGGGTTCATGAGGCGGTGGCGGGACAGGGTGACCTCGATCAGGGTCGTCCCCACCAGGAGGAGCCGCAGTCCGTCCGGAGGCTGGTCGGCCAGGAGCCCGAGGAGACCATCGCTCCACGCCTCCCCGGCACGGTGGGCATCGTCGACGACGAGGTGCACCGGGTGCTCGGCGTCCTGGAACGCCGCACAGATCTGCCGGTAGGCGCGCACCGGATCCTCGATGTCCCGCGGCGCGGCGAACACGCGCCCCGCACGCTCCCCGGCGAGCGCCAGCGCGTTCAGGACACCGGCGGTCAGCAGTGCGGGGTCGTCGTCGGACGCGCTCAGCGCGAGCCAGGCGACGTCGTCGCGCGATGACGCCCAGGCAGCGACGGCGGTGGTCTTTCCATAGCCGCTGGGCGCGCTGAGGACCGTCACCCCGTCCGCCTCGATGGCAGCCGCGATCGCCGCGGTCACACGTTCCCGCGGCACGACGCCGATGGGCGTGGCGGGCGGCCGGAAGCGCATCGCCGGTCCCGGCCTCGTGGAACGTACGGGAGGCGACATGGCAACACGAAACCACGCGTCCGCGCCCCCTTCCAGGGCACCGACGCGCAATCACCCGGATGAAAGTGCTCTCTCGGGTCAGATCTTGACCGGGAAGGTGGCGAGCAGGACGACGCCGGTCACCGCGATGACGCCGCTGAGTGAGAAGAACACCGTGCGCCGCCACAGGGCGTGTTGATTCTGCGAGAGCGCGGCGAAGAACAGCACGAGCGCGAAGAGCACCGTCAGGAGGGAGTAGTCGTCGCCCCGCTGGTTGTTGCGCAGGGCGTCGGCGAAGCGCGCGTCGGCCTCGGCGGAGAGCTCCTCCGCCTCCCGTGCTCCCGGCGGGACGTACTCGTCCATCACGAACGGCCCTCGTTCGCTCCTGCCGTCCGCCACCCAGGCGTCGAAGGCGACGGCGAACTCGTCGGTGAACCGCTGTTCGACGAACTCGACGAGGTCCTCTCGCCCATCCGCCTCGGCGAGCACCCACTCGGTGAAGAGGGTGAGGTCGTACTGACGTGCGGCCTGTGCGGTCGCCTGCGCCGATGCCGCCTGCACCCGCGCGGAGGACGCCTGGCTGAAGGCGATGGACATCTCGCCACCCCACTTCGACGCCTCGAACCCGCACCAGGCGGTGAGCACGGCCGTCACCGCCAGCAGCGACACCGTGGCGATCTCGAGGAACCGATGGGGCCTGCGGGTCTCGCTCTGCGCATCCATGCGCTCATTGTGCGGTCCCGAGGGAGCGGGCGGTCGCGCGCTCACCCGAGTCGGGTGAGCCGTCCACTCATCGGCAGCGGGACCGGGCATGCCGCGGAACGGCCGTGCGTTCGGCGGTTACGCTGGCGGCGTGACCTCGCTCCCGTCTGCTCCCGGCCCCGCCGGTCCCACGCCGTCTCCGGCCCTGCGGATCCTGCTCATCCTGGCGGCGAGCGCGATCGTCCTCGCCGGGATCTCGCTGGCGCGCGAGGTGTTCGGCCCGCTGGCCCTCGCGATCGTCATCGTGGTGATCTGCGAACCCGTCCGTCGTCCCTTCCAGCGCCCCGGTCGGCCCGCCTGGATCGGGACGACCGCCGTGATCGTGCTCGCCTACGTGATCCTGCTGGCGATGGCGGCGCTGCTGTGGCTCGCCGGCACCCGGTTCGCCCGGCTCGTCGGCGACCTCGCATCGCAGGACGGCCTGGTGCGCGCCGCCGATCAGATCGTCGCCTGGCTGCAGTCCCTCGGGCTGGACCAGGAGGCGGCGGATGCCGCGGCCTCGATCCTCGACCCCGAGACCCTCCTCGGCCTGGCCGGGAGCCTGGGCAGCGCGGTGCTCGGGGTGGCGACAGCGCTGTTCTTCGTCTGCGCCTACATCATCTTCCTCGCCGCGGACGCCGCCCGCTATCGGACGGCTCCGGCCCTCTTCGGCGCCACGCACGGCCCCGCCCTGCAGCGCATCGCCCGGCTGCAGACGGGGGTCCGTCGCTACTACGTCGTGAACGCCGCGTTCGGCGCCCTCGTGGCCATCGTCGACGGTCTCGCCCTGTGGTGGATGGGCGTCCCCGCCCCGGTGGTCTGGGCGATCCTCGCGTTCGTGACGAACTTCATCCCGAACATCGGGTTCGTGCTGGGGCTCATCCCGCCGGCGATCCTGGCCTTCGTGGTGGGCGGCTGGCCACTGCTGCTCGGTGTCATCGCCGTGTACTGCGTGGTCAACGTCGTGCTCCAGGTGCTCGTCCAGCCCAAATTCGTCAGCGACGCCGTCGACCTGAGCCTGACGCTGAGCTTCTTCTCCGTCATCTTCTGGACCTTCGTGATCGGCCCGCTCGGCGCCATCCTGTCGATCCCGCTGACCCTGCTCGTGCGCGCCGTCGTGCTGGAGGGCGACCCGGGGGCGACCTGGGCGCGCTGGGTCAGCGGCGACCGCACGGCCGTCCCCGAGCCGACACCGGAGCCGTCCGCGGCGCCGACCCGGCGCCGGTTCCGCCGACGCTGACGCCGCTCCGCCGGCACCACACCGCGAAATCACCAGGGCGAGGTTGCCCGCCGCGCTGGTCGTCGCCGTCCGACGATGCCATCGTGAAGCCGGACACCATCGGCGACGAAGGGAGAGCGCATGCCGCGTCCGCTCGCGGGCCTGACCCGACGCACCCTCGTGACCGAGCTCACCGCGGGGGTCACCCTCCTGGCGATCGCCATCCCGCTCAACATCGGCTACGCGCAGATCGCCGGGCTCCCCGCGACCGCCGGACTGTACGCGCTGATCGTCCCGACCGTCGTCTACGCGCTCGTGGTGTCGTCGCGCCAGCTGGTCGCCTCCCCCGATGCCGCCGCCGCGGCCCTCGTGGCCTCCTCCATCGGCGGTCTGGCCGTCGCCGGCAGTGCCGACTACGCCACCCTGGCCCTCGCCCAGGCGATCCTCTGCGGTGGGATGTTCGTGCTGCTCGCCGTCTTCAAGCTCGGATTCCTGGCGAACTTCCTCTCCAAGCCGATCCTCGTCGGCTTCGTCGGCGGGCTGGCCCTGGACATCATGATCAGCCAGATCGCGAAGATGCTCGGGGTGAAGATCGACTCCGGAGCCGAGTTCGTGGACAAGGTCGTCGCGTTGGTGACCGGCCTGCCCTCGCTCAACGGCTGGTCGGTGCTCCTCGCCGCCGTCTCCGTCGCCGTGCTGCTCCTCGGACAGCGCTACCTCCGTGCCGTTCCCTGGGCGCTGATCGTGCTCGTCGCCACGACCATCACGGTCGTCCTCACCGGCCTCGACGGACGGGGCGTGGATGTGCTCGGCGAGGTCCCCGCCGGCCCTCCCGCGCTCACCTGGCCGATCATCGACTGGTCGCTGTGGCTCGCTCTCGTGCCCTCCGCGATCGCCCTGACCCTCGTCACCACCGCGGAGGGCCTGCTCGTGTCGCGCTCCTACGCCGAGAAGCATCGCTACCCGTTCCACGCCAACCGCGACCTGCTCGCCTTCGGCGTCGCGAACGTCGCCGCCGGCGCGCAGGGCAGCTTCGCCGTCGGATCCTCGACGTCGCGCACCGCGGCGATGGACCAGGCCGGCTCGCGCACCCAGCTCCCGGCGCTCGTGCTCGCCGTCGGCACGCTCCTGCTGCTGCTCTTCGGCACCGCGCTGCTCGCCGACATCCCTTCCCCCGCCATCGGCGCCATCGTCGGCGTCGCGATCATCCCGCTCCTCGGCATCCGCGACTTCATCCGCCTCTGGCGCCTCGACCGGTTCGAGTTCGTCATCGGTGCGGTCTGCTTCCTCGTGACCCTGTTCGTCGGTTCGATCGCGGGAATCCTCGTGGCGTTCGTGCTCGCCCTCGTCAACCTCGCGCAACGCGCCTCCCACCCCGCCATCGACGTGCTGGAGACCTCGGGCGACCCCGGCGAGTCCCTCCTGGAGGACGCTCCCGCCGGCACGACGACCGCGCCGGGAGTCATCGTCGTCCGGCTCGCGGCACCCCTGTTCTTCGCCAACGGCGCCGTGTTCTCGGCCGCCGTGAAGGAGGCGGTCCGCGCCGCAGGCCCGTCCGCCGTCCAGCACGTCGTCGTCGACATGGAGGCGGTGACGGACGTCGACGTCACGGGCGCCGAGGCCTTCCAGGCGCTGCGGGAGTGGCTCGACACGCAGTCGATCTCCCTCGCCTTCAGCCGCGTCCGGCCGAACACGCTCCGCCGCCTCCGCTCGCTGGGGATCCTCGACCGGGAACCGGTCTACGCGACCAACCGCGCCGCCATCACCGGGCTCGCGCCGACCGATGCCGCTTCGCCGGCTCCGAACAGGAAGGGCAGCTGAATGGGTGCCGTCATCGGGGAGATCCTCCCCCTCGCCGTGGGCGTCGCGATCAGCCCCGTGCCGATCATCGCCGCGATCCTCATGCTCCTGTCCCCGAAGGCACGGGTCACGAGCGTCGGATTCCTGCTCGGCTGGATCGCGGGCATCGTCGTGGCGGTCGGCCTCTTCACCCTGCTGTCGGCGGTGCTCCCCGAGGAGGATCCGGATGCCTCCCGCCCGATCCGCGGCGTCATCCAGCTCGTCCTCGGACTCCTGCTGCTGGTGCTGGCGGTCGGTCAGTGGCGCAAGCGCCCGCAGGCGGGGCAACCGGCGGCCCTGCCGTCGTGGATGAAGGCGATCGACACAATGTCGTTCGGCACGGCGCTCGGACTGGGGTTCCTGCTGTCGGCGGTGAATCCGAAGAACCTGCTCCTGGCCGCCGGAGCCGGGGTCGACATCGGGGGCGCGGCGCTCGACGGGGGGTCCACGATCCTCGTGATCGCCGTCTTCACCCTGATCGGGGCGTCGACCGTGCTCGTGCCCGTCGTCGGCTACCTCGTCGCCGCTGCACGGCTGCGCGCCCCGCTCGACGCCCTGCGCGGATGGCTCGCCGCCGAGAACGCGGTCATCATGGCCGTGCTGCTGCTCGTGATCGGCGTGTCCCTGATCGGCAAGGGCATCGGCAGCTTCTGAGCGCGCCGCCGCCGCGCCATGGAGATCACCCGGATGAACGCATCACGGGACCCGTGACCCCGGCCCTGACCCGGCAGTACTGTGCGGGGAAAGGCGGTTCGGCAGAGATGAAGGAGATGGACATGGCCCGTGACTTCCAGGGCAGAATCGAACTCGACGTCCGCGATTCGGAGGCCGACTGGGAGGCGTTCCTCCCGGCGAAGCCCCGCGAGGGAGCACCCAACGTGCTGGTCGTCCTCTATGACGACACCGGCATGGCGGCCTGGTCCCCGTACGGCGGACGCATCAACATGCCGACCATGGATCGCCTGGCGCAGAACGGTCTGACGTACTCGCAGTGGCACACGACGGCGCTGTGCTCCCCCACCCGCTCGACGTTCCTCACCGGACGCAACCACCACCTCAACGGCTTCGCGACGATCTCGGAGTCGTCGACCGGCTTCCCCGGCTACAACTCCCACATCCCCGACTCGAACACCACGATGGCCCACGTCCTCCGCGACGCCGGCTGGTCGACGTTCTGGGTGGGCAAGAACCACAACGTCCCGATCGACGAGTGGACGGCCGGCGCGTCCAAGAAGCACTGGCCGCTGGCGCAGGGGTACGACCGCTTCTACGGCTTCATCGGCGGCGAGACGAACAACTGGTATCCGTCCCTCGCCGAGGACAACCACTACATCGACCAGCCCTACCTCCCCGAGGACGGCTACCACCTCTCGAAGGACCTCGCCGATCGCGCGCTGTCGATGATCCGCGACGTCAAGCAGACCGAGCCGGACAAGCCCTGGTACATGTGGTTCTGCCCCGGCGCGAACCATGCCCCGCACCACGCGCCGCAGGAGTACATCGACAAGTACAAGGGCGTGTTCGACGACGGCTACGAGGCCTACCGCGAGTGGGTCCTCGCCCGGATGATCGAGAAGGGCATCGTCCCGGAAGGCACCGAGCTCACCGCGCTCAACCCGATGCCGGAGGGCACCTTCACACCTGTCGACGAGGTGCGTCCCTGGGACACCCTGAACGACGAGGAGAAGGCACTTTTCTCGCGCATGGCGGAGGTCTACGCCGGCTTCAGCGAGTACACCGACGCCCAGGTCGGCCGCATCGTGGACTACCTGGAGGAGTCCGGGCAGCTCGACAACACCCTCATCATCTACTGCGCCGACAACGGCGCGTCCGGCGAGGGCAGCCCCAACGGCTCCGTCAACGAGGGCAAGTTCTTCAACGGGGTACCTGACGACATCACGCAGAACATCACGATGAGGGATGCGCTGGGGTCCCCTGACACCTACAACCACTACCCGACCGGATGGGCCGCGGCCTTCTCCACGCCCTACAAGATGTTCAAGCGCTACACCTACCAGGGCGGCGTGTGCGATCCGCTGGTGATCCACTGGCCCGCCGGCATCAAGGCCCGCGGCGAGGTGCGTCATCAGTACCACCACTCCACCGACATCGTGCCGACGATCCTCGAAGCCTGCGGCGTCGAGTTCCCGGAGGTCTACAACGGCATCGAGCAGACGCCGCTCTCCGGCGTCTCGATGGCCTACTCGTTCGACGCCGCCCCAGACG
This sequence comes from Microbacterium sp. LEMMJ01, assembly GCF_002114135.1. Lineage (NCBI taxonomy): Bacteria > Bacillati > Actinomycetota > Actinomycetes > Micrococcales > Microbacteriaceae > Microbacterium > Microbacterium sp. LEMMJ01. Next base: position 146,830 of record NZ_NCTV01000035.1, on the reverse strand, counting down.
CGCCGACAGCGAAGGAGACGCAGTACTACGAGATGCTTGGACAGCGCGGCATCTGGCACAACGGGTGGAAGGCCGTGGCCGTGCATGGCCCGATGAGCGGGGGCGGCCACTTTCTCGACGACGAGTGGGAGCTCTATCACACGGACGTCGATCGCGCCGAGGCCGTCAACCTCGCCGCCGAGCATCCCGACAAGCTGGAGGAGCTCAAGGCCCTCTGGATGGAGGAGGCGAAGGCGAACGCGGTGCTCCCACTGAACGACCTCCAGATCATCGGCAACCCCGAAGACCTGCAGACCTTCCTCAACATGGAGTTCCACCAACCCGTACCGCCGTCCGGTCGATTCGTCTACTACCCGGGCACCAGTGAGGTGCCCGAGCGATCGGCGGCGAACACCCACGGCGTCTCCTTCAAGATCGCCGCGGAGGTCGAGTTCACGCCAGACACCGAGGGCGTCATCTTCGCGCACGGCTCCCGCTTCGGCGGACACACACTCTTCGTCAAGGACGGCGAAGTGCACTACGTCTACAACTACCTCGGCATCCCTCCTGAGAATCACGTATCTGCACCGATTCCGGCACCCGGTTCCCACATCGTCGGGATCGAGTTCACGAAAACGCACACTGGAGACTCGCTGGAGGCCGTGGGCCCCCTCCGACTTCACATCAATGACGCCGTCGTAGGCGAAATGGAACTCCACACCACTCTCGGCCACTTCTCGCTCTGCGGCGAAGGCCTGACGATCGGGCGGGACAGCGCCGACCCCGTGTCGTCCCTGTACGGCTACGGGTTCGACTTCCGCGGCGGCCACATAACGCAGGTCGTTTTCGACGTCGCCGACGACGCCTACATCGACCTGGAGGCGCACCTGGCGGCAGCAATGGCCCGCGACTGACGGCCCCGCGGCCGCCCGGGCCCTCAGAGCAGTCCGAGGGCCTGGGCGGCCGCCGTCACGCCGTCCCGATCCGAGACGCCGAGCTTGCGGTAGATGTTCCGCACGTGCGTCTTCACCGTGTTCGGCGAGATGTACTCCTGCTGTGCGATCTGCCGCAGCGTCGCATTCCGGCTCAGCGCGCTCAGCACGATGCGCTCCCGCTGCGTCAGCTCCTCCTCGACGAGGACTCCGGCGGCGGACAGCCGCTCGCGCACCCGATCGGCGAAGTGCGTGCGCGCGCCCGCCGTCGCCCGTGCCGCGAGCAGCCGCGACACGATCGGGCCGGCCTCGGCGACGCGGCGCACGTGGTCCTCCGGCTCCGCGAGGGCGAGCGCGGTGGCGAGCGCGAGCTGCGCCCGGTCCGGCTCCCCGTCGTGCACGTCGAGCTCGGCCTCGACCAGCCACGCGTCGATCATCGACGCCGGGAGCAGACACGGGATGGCGCCCTCCAGCACCGGCGCCAGCGCGCCACGGGCGATGCCGTCACGGCGGTCGTGCACGGCGGCGATGGCCCGGAGCAGAAGCACGTCTCCCGTGTCCCCCAGCGCATCCTCGATGTCGGCGATGAGCCGGTCGCGGAGCGTCGGCTCCCCCAATCGGTCGAAGGCGTGCACCGCGAAGGGCCCCATCATGGCGTACCAGTGCGGCGGAAGCGGCAGATCGTCACGGGGAGTCAGGGTGTCGAGGAGCCGCACGGCCGCGTCGTGGGGATCGCCGCCCTGCTCCGCGCCGAGCAGCACGCGCATCCCCTGCAGGCCCCGCGCGATCGCGGTCTCTCCGCCCGCGGCGATCACCTGCGCCGAGGACTCCAGGGTCTCGGCCTCCTCCAGGACCTGCATGCCCTCGTAGGGGCCCCAGAAACGCCACACCCTGGTCACCTCGAAGAACGGGCTGTCCGGCTCGCCGAACTCGTGCCAGCGGCGCTCCAGGGCGGCTCCCGCCTCGATCGCGTCACGGAGCCGGCCGCGGAACAGCACGCTGGTGGCGAGGACCGCCTCGGCCTGCAGCTCCGCCGCGCGGGCACCGATCGCTCGGGCGAGGTCACCGGCACGGCGCGCTGTCGCCTCCGCCTGATCGAGTCGTCCCACATAGAGCTCCGCCGTCGCGGTCTCCAGGAGGGCATAGGTGTCGAGCTGCTCCTCTCCGCTGAGATCGCGGAGGTCGGCTCCGGCGCCGTCGAGGGTCTCGGCGATCCCGCCCCGCCGCAGCGCCGTGTGCATCTCGATCCCGCGGCGCCAGCGTCGGTCGGCGTCGGACTCCCCCGCGCCCACGGGCGGCACGATCACGGCGGCCGACGGATCTCCGCAGGACAGCTCCGCCGCGGCGACGAGCATCCGGACGGTGGGCACGGCGCGCAGGGCGGTCGGCAGCTCCGCCATCATCCGCCGCACCGTGTCCGCCCGGCCGTCCAGCACGAGCTGCATCCCGCAGCGCCGCAGGACGCCGGCCGTGCAGGCCGTCTCCCCGCCACGGACGGCGTGCTGCAGCGCGCGGAGGGGCTGCCCCTGCTGCGCGAACCAGTCGGCGGCCCGCCGGTGGAGCCGCTCCTCGCGTCCGGCACCGCCTTCCCGCAGCCGGCCGAGGAGGAACTCCCGCAGCAGCGGCGGATAGTGGTAGCGGGACGGATCCTCGGCGTCCGGGCCCACGAGCACGTTGAGGCGGAGCAGCCGGTCGATCATGGCGGTCACGGAATCGGCCCCGGAGAGCACGGCGGCGAGCTCGGGAGTGAAGCGGTCCACGACCGCGGTCGCCTCGAGGAAGGAGCGCAGTTCGCCGTCGAGGTCGGCGAGCACCTCCTCGACGAAGTAGTCCGCGACCTCGGGGGCGTCCCCGCGCAGCGTGGGCCCGAGGACGGTCTGCGCCCCGGCGGCGTCGAGCATCATGAGCTGCAGCCCGGTCGCCCACCCCTCGGTACGGGCGAGCACGGTGCTGACCTCGCCCTGAGAGAGCCGGAGACCTCGCGCGCCGAAGAAGGCGCGGATCTCGGCCGGGGTGAAGGCGAGCGCACGGGCGTCGAGTTCGAGGGCCACGCCGGCGATGCGGCGTCGTGCCAGCGGGATCGCGCGCGTCCCGCGTCCGGAGAGCACCACGTGCACCGTGCCGGGAGCGCTCTGCACGAACGTCGAGATCAGTTGGGCGGTGTGCTCGTCCTCGACGCGGTGCACGTCGTCGACGATGAGGACGATCCGGTTCCTCGCCTCTCGGAGGGCCCTGGCGAACGCACGCGCCGTCGTCGCGGAGCGCACGGCGGGCACGGCCGCGAGCGCGTCCTGGAGTCCGGGATCGTCGATCCTCTCGAGGGCGGCACGCAGGAGCGGCAGGTCCGCCTCGCCGCGTTCCAGGGACACCCACACGAGGTCGATGCCGGGATCGGCACGCAGACCCTGCGCCCACTGCGACAGCAGCCTCGTCTTGCCGGATCCCGCCGGCGCGCTCACGAGCGTGAGCGTCCACGGCCCGTCCATCGCGGCCGTCAACCGCGAGAGCAGGCGCTCTCGACGGACCTCGCCCTTCACCGCCGCGGGTCCCGGGCTCTCGCTCGTTCCCGCCGTTCTTGCACTGTGCAGCACTCGAAACCCCCCGATTTCGATCTTGCTCCCCCTCGCGGGCAGTCTATTGCAAGGTGGGAGCGGTCCCGCAAGAGGGGCTCACTCGGAGACGTCCGCCCGCGACGGCCGCCGCATCGCGAGAAGCGCCGGCACGAGGGCGCCGAAGAACAGGGCGAGAGCCACACCGAGCAGCGTCTCGAGGGTCCGCTCCAGGAACCGCGACGTCGGCGATTCGTCCGACGTCGACAGCAGCAGGGAGAGCACGAGGAAGGTCGTGAAGGCCGGCGCGACGTACCACCGACTCTCCTGGACCGCGCCGAGGCCGCCCACCACGACACCGATCGCGAGCGCGACCACCACGCCGCTCGGAGAGAGCAAAGCGAAACCGGCGGCGGCCAGGGCCCCGATGAGCACCGATGCCGCCCGACCGACGCTGCGCAGGACGAGCTGCCCGCGCACCGGACGCATCACGAGCAGCACGGCGCCGGTCGCCCAGCCCACGTGCTCGACCCCGGTCGCGAAGCCGATCGCGGCGGCCGTCCCCGCGGCCGCACCCAGCAGGACGCCGTAGACCAGCAGAGCTCGTCCCTTGGGCATGGCGGCCGGGACCCGCGCGCCCGCCCCGTGCTCCGGCCACAGCAGGGCGATGAGCCACGCGTACACCGAACCCGCGACGATCGCGCCCGCCAGGAGGATGGTCGTCGCCGAGAGAGGAAAGCTCAGACCGAGCCCGACCATGGGCAGGACCAGGGTCAGCGCGAGCGGGCCGGCACGCTCGCGGGCGGCGAGCATGCTGGCCAGCACCGCCAGCACCGCGAGGGCGGGCACGGCGAGGACCGGTGCGAGCGCGAGGGTCGCGCCGAGCAGGAGCCCCAACGCGACCAGCGTCCCGAGCACCGGGATCGCCGACCGGGCCCGCCGCCGCGCCGGCAGTCCCATGGCGGCCGCGGGAAGGACGCCGATGCTGAGGGCCAGGGCGACGGCAGGGTCGAACGGGGCGACCGCCATCGAGGGCAGGGCGTACAGGAGGCCGAGACCGAACCGCGACCACCGCCAGGTCAGTCCCCCGCGCGCCGCCATCACCGTCTCGCTCTCCGGCTCCGGCTGCGGTCGGGCATGCGCTCCCCGTTCTCGATCGCCCCTCGGATCCTCCGTGCCGTCAGCCTAGGCAGGCGATGACCGCACGTCACCGCTCGTCGGCCACTTCACCCGGGTGAACGCCTCCGCTCCCCTCCCGATCCGCAGCGGCCCGGAGCCCGATGTCGACGGTGGGGTGCACCCGGCCGGCTTCCACCAGCCCGGAGTACCACGGCGTCCGCGCCGCGACGGCCGCCGCCGCCTCCGGCACCGCCGCGAGGTGGAGCAGCACGCCGAGTTGGGACAGCTCCCGGTCGAGCGCCTCGAGGGTGTCGAGCACGGTGATGGACATCACCACCTGCTGCGGCAGCCCGAGGACGAGCGTCCGGACCGGCTCGGCCTGAGCCGAGACGGTCTGGACGATGAGCCGCTGGTTGGCGAGCGCGTTCGCCGTGTACAGGCCCCGCTCCGGCTCCACCCCGAGGGCGCTCCCCCTCCTTCCCACCACCCGGATCCGAGGGATGTTGAGCTCCCGGAGGACGAGCACGAGGGTCACCACCACCCCGACGGCGACAGCGGGGAGGAGTCCCGCGGTGAGCCCGATCGCCGCCACGGCCGTCGCGACCCAGAAGTCGATCCGGCTGATGCGCGCCCACCGCACGAGTTCCGGGATGTTGACGAGTCCGGCCACCGCCGTGAAGACCATCGCCGCGAGCGTGGCCTCGGGAAGCAGGCTGAGCACCGGGGCGAGGAAGAGCGCGACCGCCACGGCGAGCGCGACCGTGGTCAGCGTCGCCAGCTGGGAGCGGGCTCCGGCCCCCTGGTTCACGGCGCTCTGCGAGAATCCCCCCGCCGCGGGCATGGCCGAGAAGAGCGCGCCGACCGTGTTCGCCGCGCCGGTGGCGAAGAGCTCCTGGTCGCTGTCGATCTGCGGCTCTGTCGCCTGACGGAGGCTGCGCGCGACGGCGGCGGACTCGAGGAACGCCATGACGGCGATGGCGAGCGCTCCCGGCACGAGAGCCGCGGCCGCGGACAGGTCCGGGATCCCGGGAACCGGCAGACCGCCGGTCACCGGGGCGATGAGGTCGACCCCGAGATCATCGATCCCGCCGACCCCGACGAGCAGCATGCCGGCCGCGACGACGACGAGGGTGCCCGGCACCCGAGGTGCGAAGCGCTTGAGGAGCAGAAGGGTGGCGATGGAGCCGATCGAGAGGAGCAGCGTGGGGATGTTGACGCTGCCGAGCGCCTCCCCCACGGCGACCAGAGAGCGGAGGAAGCCGTGGCCGGAGAAGTCGAAGGACTCCCCCAGGAGCTTCGGGAGCTGCCCCACGGCGACCGTCGCCCCGACCCCGATCTTCAACCCGAGAACAGTGGCCCCGCTGATGTTCTCGACGAGCGAGCCCAGGCGGCACGCCCGGGCGAGCAGCAGCACCACCCCCACCAGGAGGGTGAGCATCATGAGCGCCCCGATGGCGTCGTCCGCGCCCGCGGCGACCCCCGCCGAGACCAGCGTGGTCGCCGTGAGGGTGGCGATGGTCGACGTCGTCGAGACGCTCATCGCCCGGCTGCCGCCCAGAAGGGCGTAGACGAGCATCGGCACGATGCAGGTGTAGAGGCCGACCTGCACCGGGAGATCGGCGATCGTCGCATACGCCATGGCCTGCGGCACCACGACGGCGCCCGCGGAGAGGCCGGCGAGCACGTCGCGCACGATCCAGCGGCGCTGGTACCCGTCCAGCGTGCTCAGCAGCCAGGACGGTCTGCGCGCTGCGCTCATGGGGGCTCCTTCCGCCGTCGAGGGAAGCGTACTGCCGACGCTCCCGCAGCGGCCCGCCGGGGACTCCGGACGGGCCGTGAGTCACCCGGGTGAACTCCCGACGGAAGCGGTGCGCAGCGACCGCGCCCGCCGGTATGGTCCGAGCGTGCCCCCGGAGACGGCGGCACCGAGAAAGGAGCAGTCATGGGATTTTGGGCATCGTTCTGGGACATCATCTGGTGGTTCCTGTGGATCTTCGCCTTCACCGCATACCTCTTCGCTCTGTTCGCGATCATCGGAGACCTGTTCCGCGATCACAAGCTGAGCGGCTGGTGGAAGGCCGTGTGGATCTTCTTCCTGATCTTCGTGCCGTTCCTCACCGCCCTCGTCTACCTCATCGCCCGCGGCAACGGCATGGCCGAACGCAGCAGCGCCGAGGCGCGTCGGGCGCAGGAGGCGGCGAACGCCTACATCCAGCAGGTCGCCGGCAGCAGTCCGAGCGAGGAGATCGCGAAGGCGAAGGCGCTCCTGGACGCCGGAACCATCACGCCGGACGAGTACTCCCTCATCAAGGCGAAGGCGCTGCAGTAAGGCGCAGCCCGGACCGCACCATCGCGAGGAGCCCGCGGCATGGACCTGCAGGATCTCCTGCCCACCGACATCGACTGGTGGCAGCTGCTGCTCGCCCTGCTCGTCGCCCTCGCGACCTGGATCATCTCGCGGTTCGCGCGCCGGGGCACCACCGCCCTGCTCCGGCGTGCACCCGGGATCTCCGCCGCCGTCGGGACGGCCATCGCGCAGTTCGTCGGCTACGCCATCCTCCTGCTGGGCTTCGGCATCGCGCTCGCGATGCTCGGCGCCAACGTGCAGCCGCTGCTCGCGATCGTCGTCATCCTCGGCGTCGTCGCGATCCTCGTCCTCCGCGGTGTCGCCGACAACTTCGCGGCCGGCGTGCTGCTGCAGGCACGGCAGACGGTCCGCATCGGAGACGAGATCGTCGTGGAGGCGCTGGACTCCGTGATCGCGGGGACGGTGACCGAGCTCAACGCCCGCGCGGTGATCCTGCACACGGTCGACGGGCGCACCCTGCACATCCCCAACGCGCGGCTGCTCTCCGACCCCGTGGTCAACGACTCCACCCGCGGAGCCCGGCGCAGCGAGGTGGAGGTCAGGGTGCGACGGGACGGGACGACCGGGATCGACGGCGTGCTCGCACCGCTCGTCGACGCCGCGCGGACGGCGGAGGGCGTGCACCGGCACGAGGGCGTGCGGGCGCTCGTGGTCGGCGTGAGCGGAGACCGGCTGATCGCCCGCCTGCAGTTCTGGCACCACCCGCTGCACGGCGCCCTCGTCAGCGCCGCGGTCGTGGTCGCCGTCTTCGACGCCCTCGGCGCTCTCGGCACGACCGGCACGGTCACCAGCGTCCCGGCCCCGCCACCCCTCGTGCCGTCCGACGCCGTGTGAGAACGGGGTGCGCGATGTCGGTGCCCTCGGGCATGATCTGCGCATGGACATCACCTTCCTGCAGCCGGACGGCCTCGTCCGCAGCCCCGCCTTCAGCCATGCCGCCGTCATCCCTCCCGGGGCGACCACCGTCTACATCGGAGGGCAGAACGGCGTCGACGCCTCCGGCGCCGTCGTCTCCCCGGACGTGGGGGCGCAGGCGCTTCGCGCTCTCGACAACGCCCGGGTCGCGCTGGAGTCGGCGGGGGCGACGCTCGACGACGTCGTGAGCTGGACCATCCTCATCGATCAGGATGCCGATCTGCGCGCGGCGTACGGCGCCGTGGCCGCCACCGTCGCCAGGGACGGCGCCCCGCCACTGGTCACCGCCGCCCGGGTTGCGGGCCTGGGCGTGCCCGGAGCCCTCATCGAGGTGAGCGCGATCGCCGCGACCATCCGCGACTGAGTCAGATACGACCGCGCACGGGGGTGCGTTCGACGCCGTCCGGCTCGTCGGGCATGGTCATCTCGGCACGGACGCCGAGCAGACGCACTTCCCGGGCGGGGTCGAGGGTCTCACCGAGCGCGAGCGCCATCGCGACTACGTCCTCTCGATCCGCCGTGGGAGCCGGGAGCTTCCGGCCGAAGGTCCTCGTCTCGAACGGGGCGTACCGCACCTTGAGATGCACCCGCATGACCGGGCGCCCCTCGGCGGCGCAGTCGTCGAACGCGTGTCCCGCGAGCTCCCGCAGCGCGTCCTGCACCGCCTCAGGCGTCGTGAGGTTCTGCTGATACGTGGTCTCCCGGCTGTGGCTCCGAGCCACCCACGGAGTGTCGTCGACGATCCGCGGCCCCAGCCCGGAGCCCAGGCCGAGATACCACCGCCCCATCTTGGGGCCGAACTCCGCGACGAGGGTCTCCTCGTCCGCCGCCGCGAGTTCGCGCACCGTGGCGATGCCGTGTGCCGCGAGCCGCTTCTGCACCTTCGGCCCCACGCCCCAGAGATCGCGGGTGGGCCGGTCGCCCATCACGGCGAACCAGTTGTCGGCGGTCAGCCGGAAGACGCCGTGCGGCTTGCCGAACTCCGTCGCGATCTTCGCGCGCACCTTGTTGTCGCCCACGCCGACCGAGCAGTGCAGGCCCGTGGCCTCCTCCACCGCCCGCTGCGCGGCCCGCGCGACGCCCTCCGGAGCGTCGGTCGCGACGCCGAGGAAGCACTCGTCCCATCCGAGCACTTCCAGCACCACGTCCGGCAGGGTCCGCAACGCCGTCATCACCTCCTCGGAGGCCCGCTCGTACTCCGCGTGATCCACCGGCAAGAACACCGCGTCCTCCGGTGCCTTGCGCGCCGCGATCTTCAGCGGCATCCCCGACCCGATGCCGAACGCACGCGCCTCGTACGACGCCGTCGAGACGACCGCTCGCTCGGTCGGATCACCGCGGCCCCCGACGATGACCGGACGTCCGGCCAGCTCCGGGCGGCGCCGCACCTCGACCGCGGCGATGAACTGATCCATGTCGACGTGCAGCACCCACTCGGCCATGCATCGAGTGTGGCCGCTGACGCCCGGGAAGTCACCCCGTCAGACGAGGAAGATCGGCAGGAGCCCGGGGTTGTGGGCGTGGACGAGGACGGCGAAGACGACCGCGTCGAAGAGGAGGTGCACCGTGACGACGTAGGCCAGCGAGTGCGTCCGGAGGAAGATGAATCCCTGCAGGAGCGCGAACGGGATGGTCAGCAGCGGGCCCCATTCGCGGTACCCGAGCTCCCACAGGAAGGAGACGAACACGACGGCCTGCAGCACGTTCGCGAGCGCATCGGGGAAGTGGCGCCGCAGCAGCGCGAAGACGGTGCAGATGAAGAACAGCTCATCCCAGATGCCGACGGCGCCGACGCCGACGAACAGCCGCGCGATGAGATCGGGCGTGTCCACCACGGGCCAGTTCTGATAGACGCCGCTGGTGATGAAGTAGAAGGGCAGGATCAGCCAGCCGAGCACCAGCACCGCGACGAGCCAGCCCCAGTGGAGCACTCCCCAGCGCTGCCCGGTGCGCCAGGGGAACCGGATCGCCCGGTCGCGATAGACGAACCGCGAGACCAGATACGGCACCAGCACCGCGCCGCCGAGCGCGAGCGTGAACCGCAGCATGGCCAGGTTGTCCAGCTCCGCCGCGAGCGGGATGACACTCACGATGAGCATGCCGAGCGCGATCAGCGAGAGGTCTCGCGTGAGCGACGGCCGCCGGGACCCGTCGGCCCCGGTGAGCGGCTCGCCGCGGCGCTCCACGAGCAGGGCGGCGCCGACGCCCAGCGCCAGCAGCAGCCAGCCGAGCCAGGGCAGCGCTGCGACGAAGAAGGCCGGGGCGGCCGCACACACCAGCGCCGCCGGGACGAGGCGCACCCCCACGGGCGCGCTCGGAGGGGCCTGCGTCATGCACGATCCCGTCGGCGGTACACGAGGTCGCGGATGTCGCGCCCCTTCGCGAGACCCTTCCGCTCGAACGCGGTCATGACCCGACCGTCGAACCGCTCGGCCCAGTCGCCCTCGAAGGCCCGCTCGAACAGGGGCTCGGCGTCGAGCACCTCCCGCATCTGGAGCGCATAGTCCTCCCAGTCGGTCGCGAGCCGCAGGAGGCCGCCGTCGCGCAGCGCCCTGGCCGCCGTGTCCCCGAACCCGGGCCGGATGAGACGCCGTTTCGTGTGGCGCTTCTTGTGCCACGGGTCGGGGAAGAAGATCCACACCTCGGCCGCCGCGGCCTCCGGCAGGTACGAGGAGAGCACCTCCGGCGCGTTGGCCTCCACGACGCGGAGGTTCTGTGCACCCGCACGGTCGGCGTCGAGCATGGTCCGGGCGAGGCCCGCGCGGAAGACCTCGACGGCGAGGAAGTCGTCGTGCGGCCGGCTCGACGCGGCGGCGACGATGGCATGCCCCTGGCCGGAGCCGATCTCGACGAAGAGGTCCGCCTCCCTGCCGTACTCGGCGGCGACGTCGAACCGCGCCTCGGGGTGCACGGAGGTCCATGCCACGGCGCGCGGCACATCCAGCAGATAGCGCGGGGCGAGGTCGCTGAAGGCGCGCTCCTGCGCCTCGGACATCCGGCCGCTCCGACGCACGAAGGACACCGGCTCGTCGCGGAAGGTACGCGGTTCGGGCATGGATCCAGGGTAGCCGCCGGGGCCGCCACCGCCGGACGCGGTCAGCCCGCGGGCTCGGTGACGAAGTCGATCAGCTCTTCCACCCGGCCGAGGAGCGCGGGCTCGAGGTCGCGGTAGGTCGTCACCTTCGACAGGATGTGCTGCCAGGCCCTGGCCGTGTCGGCCTGCGTCTCGTGCGGCCAGCCGAAGGCACGGCAGATGCCCGTCTTCCAGTCGACGCCGCGCGGGATCTCGGGCCACGCGGCGATGCCGAGGGCTCGAGGGGTGACGCACTGCCAGACGTCGACGAACGGGTGTCCGACGATACGGACATGGCGACCGTGCGGTCCGCGGGCGACCGCCTCGGCGATGCGGGACTCCTTCGACCCGGGCACGAGATGGTCGACGAGGACGCCGTACCGCCGGCGCGCACTCGGCGGCTCCGCCGCGAGGAGTTCGTCGAGGAGGTCCACGCCCTGGAGGTACTCGACGACGACGCCTTCGACACGCAGGTCGGCCCCCCATACCTTCTCCACGAGCTCGGCGTCGTGCCGCCCCTCGACGAGGATGCGGCTGGGCAGCGCCGTCCGCGCCCGCTGATCCGCCACGGCGAAGGAGCCGGAGGCGGTGCGACGAGGGCCCTGTGCCGACGCCGCCGGCGCCGTGAGGCGCACCGGTGCCCCGTCGATGAGGAAGCCGCCGCCGAGGGGGAACAGCCGCCGTCGCCCGACGCGGTCCTCGAGCTCCACGGCACCGCCCTGCACCTTCGTCACGGCGCCGCAGAATCCGTCCGCCGCGACCTCGACCACGAGGTCGACCTCGGCGGGCACCTGCGGCACCGGCTTCACGCCGCGCTCGCGCCAGCCCGCTGCCAGCACGTCGGATCCGTACCTGTCGTCCATGCCTTCCAGCGTATGTGTCTCCGCTGAGGGCGAACGCTGAGACGCGCGCGAGTGTTGTCGCGTCGGACTAGGCAACTCGCTTCTGTCCCCCATTTGCCCTACAGCCACTCGCGGCTTCCCTCGCTAACATTTCACTCATTAGCTTCCAGCTCTCAGTGAGGGGAATCATTATGGAACTCGTTTCGGATCTCGTAGCTTCTAAGCGCAAAAGGCGCGGCGGGATCGCTGCTGCTCTTGCCCTTATCCTGTCAATCTCAGTGCTCGCGGTTCCAGATACTGCTGTCGCCGGCTCGGGCATCGTGCACGTCTGGGGGCAGCGGTGCACAGCCAGTAATGGCGGCCACTACGTGGCCTTTCACGGCAGCACGGACGGAGCGCGAAAGAACGCCTCTCTACCTGCGTACTATTCGGTGAACAACGGAGCCTGGCACCGGACCTCAAACGTCTCCACGAATGGGAGCTTCGGGATCGGCTCCACGGGTACCATCACGTCAACTTGGCCGAGCGGCGCAGGCTCAGTAATGGTGCGAGTGAAGATTGACGGAATCATCGGTTCAGCATCGGTGCCCTTTAGCCCCACCCGCTGCCGGCCAGGAGGACAGCATTTCTGACATGCGCGAATCTACATGGAACCTGCCCGCGCCCGAAGCAGGCCTGCGACCATGGGAGGACAAGGGTCACACAAGAGAGCTCTTCGACGACCTCTGCTTGTTGATTCAGGCGTCGCAAGCAGGAGAGGCGATCGACCAACTTCTCGCCGGAGAACCACTGTCCGACGAGCGTCTGGCCTCCCTCGGGCGGCTGAACTACCACGCCTTCATCAAGCGATATGAGCCGATTGTTGCACTGTGGGACGCGACTCCGCGATTAGATCCCAACGCCGAGGCCCTCCTCGCAATGCGGGGGTAGTTCATCAACGCATAGACTCATGGCATGGGGCTCTGCTGCCAGTCGGAGGGAACACGATGACGAAACGGTGGCTTACGCTGGCTGCACTTGCCATGGCCGCCGTGACGGGAGTTTTCAGTGCTTCCGCCGCTTTCGCAACTGATCCGCTCACGCTCGATTCCGGATACGTCACCGACCAAGCCGACGTTCTCAGCGCCGATGAGGAAGCCACGGTAGAAGCCAGGCTCAAAGACCTGACGGCCAACTCCAACACCGACCTATTCGTGGTGCTCGTCGACGAATTCACCAAACCGAGCGACGGCCCCGCCTGGGCAGACACGGTCGCCGAAAAGAACGGTATCGGTACCGAGCAGTATCTCCTCGCGATCGCGGTCGAAGGGCGCAGCTACTACATCTCCGCTGCACCCGACGGCCCGGTGAGCTTCAGCCAGCTCGACAGCATCGAGGACAAGATGGTCCCCCTCGCGGCTGACGGCGACTGGGTCGGCGCGATCACGCTGGCCGCGGACGAGATCCAGGGGGACGGGGGCGCCGGAGCGCTCCGCGTCACGCTGATCGTCGTCGGGGTGGTCGCGGCCGCCCTGCTCGTCTGGCTCGTCGTCGCTCTGGTCCGACGCGCACGCCGCACCGCAGCCATCCGCGAGCGAGGCGCCATGCCGGAGACCCCGGATCCCGCCGATCCGTTCTCCACGCTCACCGATGCCCAGGTCGAGCAACAGGCCGGCGTCGCGCTCGTGCGCGCGGACGACGCCATCACCTCCAGCCGGGAGGAGCTGGGATTCGCCGTGGCGCAGTACGGCGAGGGCGCGACCGCGGAGTTCTCCCGCGCCATCGACGAGGCGAAGGCGAAGATCGCCGAGGCGTTCGACCTCCGGCAGAAGCTCGACGACGAGATCGAGGATTCCGTCCACGACCGCCGTGCGTGGCACATCCGCATCATCAGACTGGCCGACGAGATCGACGAGATCCTCGACGACAACACCGAGGCCTTCGACGAGCTGCGCCAGCTCGAGCAGAACGCACCGAAGGAGCTGGAGCGGGTGCGACGAGAGCGCGCCGACCTGACGCCGCTCCTCGCCTCGGCCGCTCCCTCCCTCGCTGCTCTCACCGCGACCTACGACCCGGCCGCCCTGAGCACCGTGACGGACAACCCGGCGCAGGCCCAGGAGCGCGCGGCGTTGGCCGATCGAGCGATCGATGCCGCAGCACAGGCGCTGACGAGCGGACGCTCGGGCGAGGCGGCGTTCGCGATCCGCACGGCCGAGCAGGCCGTGGCGCAGGCCGCGCAGCTGGTCCAGGCGATCACCGCGCTCGGCACCGAGCTGACCGGGGTCGAGGCGCAGGCGCAGGCGCTCGTCACCGAGCTCCAGGGCGATGTGGCTGCGGCGGCGCAGCTGCCCGACCCGACCGGCGCCCTGGCGAGTGCATCCCACACGGTGACCGCACAGCTGCAGACGGCGCAGGCCGACCTCGTCGCCACGCCACGCAACCCGCAGCGGGCCCTCGACGCCCTCACGGCGGCGAACGCCCAGATCGACGGCGCGATCGCGCAGGGACACGAAGCCGTGGAGCGCGCCCGACGGGCCCAGCAGCTCCTGGAGCAGACCCTGGCCCAGGCGGCCTCCGAGATCCGGGCCGCCCGGGAGTTCATCGAGACGCGCCGCGGCACCGTGGGCTCCACCGCCCGCACGCGCCTGGCGACCGCCGACACCGCGTTGACCCAGGCCCTCACCCTGCGCACGTCGAATGTCGAGAACGCCCTGGCCGAGGCCCAGCGCGCCCTCGACCTCGCGCGCCAGGCCACGTCCGCCGCGGAGGCCGATCTCCGCGCATACACCCCCGGCGGCTATCCGGACGACGGCTGGGGCGGAGTCTTCGGCGGCTCCGGGTCCCGTTCCGGCGGCTCCGGCATCGGCGGGGACATCCTCGGCGGGATCATCGGCGGACTGCTCGCCGGCGGCGGGGGCGGCGGCTCGTCCCGGCGCAGCAGCGGCTGGCGCTCCTCGGGCGGCTTCCGCAGCTCCGGCTTCGGCGGAGGCGGATCCCGCGGCGGCGGACGCGGACGCTCCGGAGGTCGACGCTTCTGATCCCCCGCACAGACACATACGCCAAGCTCTCGAAGACGCCCCTCTGAAAGGAACCACGCATGACCAAGCAGTCCATCTTCGGACGGATCTCCACCCTCGTCCGCGCGAACATCAACGCCCTCCTGGACTCTGCGGAGGACCCGCAGAAGATGCTCGACCAGCTCGTCCGCGACTACACCAACAGCATCGCCGACGCCGAGTCCGCCATCGCGGAGACCATCGGCAACCTGCGGCTGCTGGAGCGCGACCACGAGGAAGACGTGCAGGCGGCCAACGAGTGGGGCAACAAGGCCCTCGCTGCCAGCCGCAAGGCCGACGAGATGCGCGGCGCGGGCAACACCGCCGACGCCGACAAGTTCGATAACCTCGCGAAGATCGCCCTGCAGCGCCAGATCAGCGCCGAGCGGGAGGCGACGAGCGCCGAACCGCAGATCGCGGCCCAGACCGAGATCGTCGACAAGCTCAAGAGCGGCCTGAACGGCATGAAGGACAAGCTCAACGAGCTCAAGAACAAGCGCAGCGAGCTGCTCGCCCGCGCCAAGGTCGCCGAGGCGCAGACCAAGGTGCAGGACGCGGTCAGCTCCATCAACGTGCTCGACCCCACCAGCGAGCTCGGCCGGTTCGAGGACAAGGTCCGCCGCCAGGAGGCTCTCGCCCAGGGCAAGGCGGAGCTGGCCGCGTCGAGCCTCGACGCCCAGTTCGAGAGCCTCGAGGATCTCGGCGAGCTGACCGAGGTCGAGGCGCGCCTCGCCGAGCTGAAGGCCGGCGGCACCGCGCCGCGCCAGGCGCTCGAAGGCAACTGACACCGACGCGGATGCCCGGGCGCACGCCCGGGCATCCGCGGTTCCGTCTCCGGGAGGTCTCCCATGGTGCGTTTCCTGGTCGTGCCGCAGTGGCAGGGTTCACCCGCCGCGCGCGCGATGCTCCTCGTCGACGGCGCGTCGGCGATCGCCGGCGATCTGCCGCGTGCGGCGACGACCGTCCTCGACGTTCCGGTCGAAGCCGGCGAGGCGCTGGGCACGGGCGTCCGGCGGCTCAGCGCCCTCGCACGTACGCGGGAGCTCGTCGCCGGACATCTCGAAGCCGGAACCGTGCTGATCGGCGGCGACTGCAGCATCACCGTCGCCGCACTCGACACGCTCCCCGGCGGGACCGACGACCTCGCCGTGGTCTGGTGCGATGCGCACGGCGATCTGCACACGCCGGACACCTCGCCGTCCGGGGCCTTCTCCGGCATGGCGCTGCGTGCCGTCCTCGGTGAGGGAGAACCGCAGCTCGCCCTGTCCCCCGGCATCCCCCGGGATCGTGTCGTCACCGTGGGTGTCCGGAACCTCGACGAGGCCGAGACCGGCGAATGGGACCGCCTCCGGAATCTCGGGGTGGCCGATCTGGACGACCCGGCGGCGCTCGCCGACGCCGTGCAGGCCACGGGGGCGCAGCGGGTGTGGGTGCACATCGACGTCGACGTCCTCGACCCGGCGTCGTTCACCGGAGTCTCCGCCGCCGTGCCCTTCGGCGTGACCCCCTCGTCCCTGAGCACGGCGATCCGAGAGCTCCGGAGCCGCGTCCCCCTCGCCGGGGCGACCATCGCGGGCTTCGCCCCTCGCACGCCGGCCGACGCCGTCGACGACCTCGGCGCGATCCTGCGTCTCGTCGGAGCCGTCGCGTGAGCCCGGCGCCGGGGTGGGAGGCCGTCGCGGCGGAACGCCTCGCCCGCGGACGACGGTCGGACCGCCGCATCCCCTCCTTCCTGCTGCGCTCCCCGATCAGCCGCCTGGGCTACCTCTGGGGCACGGCCGTCGGCTGGATCTGGGGCGCTCTGTGGAGCACCGGCCCGATCGAACGGCGCGGCGGTCTCTGGGTGTTCCGGGGCATGCCCCGATGGACCTTCCACCGCGGCGGCGTCTGCGTGGGCGGGTGCTTCCTCACCGGCGACGCGCGGCCCACGGACGCGGTGCTGCGCCACGAGGCCGTGCACAAGCAGCAGTGGCTGCGCTACGGCTTCCTGATGCCGGTGCTCTATCTGTTCGCGGGACGCGACCCGCTGCGGAACCGCTTCGAGATCGAAGCGGGGCTGGAAGACGGCAACTACGTGCGCCGCCCCCGCTGACTCAGCCCTCGACGGGGAGCAGTCCGAAGCGCTCCGGCACGCGGATCCGGTTCACGGCCACGCCGAGGCGGTCGGTGAGGTGCTCGACGATGTCGGCCGTGCCGAGGTAGCCCCCGAGCAGCGTGACGTGCGTCTCGACCTCGTCGTCGACGAGCATCTCGTCGGCCCATGCGCAGGTGGCTCGGGCCAGGGCCTGCCCTGGCGCGCAGCCGCGACCGCTTCCCGGGGCTCCGGAGCGGGCGGAGCGGGCGAGCCAGGTGACCGTCATGCGACCGGGAGCATGGATGACGCCGATGTCGGAGACGTCGGGAACCTCGATGAAGATGCGACCGGACGCGCACAGCGGGAGGGTCGCGAGGAACGCCTCGAGGTCGAGCAGGGAGTGCTCGTCGGCGGTCACCAGGTGGTGTGCGCGACGGCGCGCCGCGCGGCGAGCCGCACGCGTGCCTCGGGTGTCGAGCGTGGTGTCCATGGTGATCCCATCGTACACCAAGCGAAGGCTTGCCTAACCTTCGACGCCTTCTTCCGTCACGGGCTCGACGAGGGCCTCGCGCAGCGCAGTGAGCTCTTCCTCTGTCATGCCGTTCGCACGCAGGTAGCCGGCGGCCGACCCCCACCGCTCGTCGACCTGGGCCAGCAGGCGACGCATCACCTCGGCGGGCGAGCGGGTGGCCAGATCCACCGCGTGCAGCGCCTCAGGATGCTGGCTCCGCAGATAGGCGGCGATGCGCCGCGACCGTTCGGCGGGCAGCTGCGACTCGGTGAGGGCGTAGTCGGCGATGACGGCATCACGATCGGCGCCGACCGCCGAGAGCGCCAGCGCGACCGTCACGCCCGTGCGGTCCTTGCCCACCGTGCAGTGCACCAGGGTCGGCTCGCCCGCGGCGATCACCCGGACAGCGGCGACCAGGCGCTCCCCGCTCTCCTCCAGGAGATGCAAGTACAGGTCGTCGAGACTCGTATCGGATTCGAAGAAGGAGCGCACGGACCCGAGGAACAGCGGCAGGTGAGTCGTCTCGGGACCCTCGATCTCGCTCGGTTCCGCGGCGACCTCCTCCCCGTCACGGAGGTCGACGATGCGACGCACCGTCGCCCGCAGGAGCGCCGCGCCGTTCGTGGTCGCCGTGGAGAGCTGGCCGGAGCGCAGCAGCACGCCGGGGCGGATGCGTCCACCCTCCGCGGGGATCCCGCCGACGTCCCGGACGTTCGTGACGCCCTCGACGTCGAGGATCGTCACGCCCCCGCCTGGGGGCCGCGCGGGGGCACGGGGTAGCGCCCGGCGATGACGATGCGGTTGAAGGCGTTGATCGACACGCACGCCCAGCTCAACGCGGCGTACTCCTTCTCGGTGAACACACTCCCGACCAGGTCGTAGACCTCGTCCGAGATGCCGTCCTCCGCGATGAAGGTGAAGGCTTCCGCCAGTTCGAGCGCGGCACGCTCCCGATCGCTGAACACACCGCTCTCGCGCCACACGGCGATCTGGCTGATCGTGTCGACGTCCAGCCCGGCGGCGACCGCCCGGTCCACGTGCACCCGCGTGCAGTAGCTGCAGCCGTTCAGCTGCGAGCAGTGGATCATGACGATCTCCTTCAGGCGGTCGTCGATCCCGTTCTCGGCGCAGATCGTGCCGACCGTCTTCGAGAAGGCGTCGAGGGCCTGATAGGCCGCAGGCTCCGTCTTGGACAGGTGCACGCGCTGTTCGGTCATACCTCCATGATATTCGGCGCCGGGCGCGGGAGACGGTATGGGAGCGGCCTCGCCGAAATGCACACTGCCAACCTTTGGGTGCGATCCTGCTGCATATCGCCCTGTTGGTACCCCTCACACCTTGTCACTTTGCTCCGGCATTTCCCGCGAGGTCGAAACGGGGCGCAGAATAGCCGCGTGGCGATCGACACCAGCGAGTTCTCCTATCTTCCCGCGCAGGCCGACGCGCTCGGCGTTCCGCTTCCGACCGTGGAGCGCCTGACGCTCCCCCTCCCCGAGGGTCGCGTCGTGAGCGGGTTGCGCTTCGGGTCCGAGCCGCCGCGCATCACCCTGCTGCACGGCGCCGGTCTGAACGCCCACACCTGGGACACGACGGCGCTGGCGCTGGGGCAGCCGCTCCTGGCGATCGACCTCGCCGGCCACGGCGACTCCTCCTGGCGCGACGACGCGGACTACTCCCCCCGCACCCTCGCCGCCGACGTCGTCGCCGCTCTGGACGCGTGGGTCTCCGCACCGCAGATCCTGGTGGGACAGTCGCTCGGCGGTCTCACCGGCGCCGCCGTCTCCGCGGCGCGGCCGGACCTCGTGGCCGCTCTGATCATCGTCGACATCACGCCCGGGATCGACGTGTCCGCCGGCCCCGCGGCGCTCCGGGAGTTCTACGCCGGGCCCACGGACTTCGCGACCCGCGACGAGCTCGTCGACAAGGCGATGGCCCTGGGGTTCGGTGGCACTCGCCCCGAGACCGAGCGCGGTGTCTTCCTCAACACCCGTGTCCGCGCGGACGGCCGCGTCGAGTGGAAGCACCACTTCGCCCACCTCGCCGCCACCGCTCTGGCCGCCCACGACCCCGGCACCCCGACGGCGCCGTCGGTCCTGCATGAGACCGGCTGGGACGATCTGGCGGCGGTCACCGCGCCCGTCACGCTCGTCCGCGCCGAGCGGGGCTTCGTGAGCGCTGCCGACGCGGAGGAGTTCCAGCACCGCCTCCCGGAAGCGCGGGTCGTCGCGATGGACGCCACGCACAACGTGCAGGAGACGGCGCCCCGAGACCTCGCCCTGCTCGTCGGTTCGGCGACCGCGGCCGGAATATGACGCTCCGTTCCACGTCCGCCGCGCCGAATCCCGCCCGACCCTAGGCTCGTCCCACCGGCACACAGCACCTGCCGCACCGAGAGGAAACACCCATGTTCCGACGTCATCGACGCCTCGCGCTGATCTCCGCGCTCGCGGCCACCGCCGTGATCCTCAGCGCCTGCTCCGGCTCCGCCGAGCCTGCCCCGTCCACGGGCGGCGAGCCCGACCCCGACGCCACCCTGCACGTCGGTCTCGTGCTCGAGCCCACCAACCTCGACATCCGGCACACCAGCGGTGCCGCGCTGGAGCAGATCCTCATCGACAACATCTACGAGGGACTGGTCAGCCGCACCCAGGAGAACGAGATCGTGGAGCGGCTCGCCTCGGAGTATGAGGTGTCGGACGACGGCCTCACGTACACCTTCACCCTCAACGACGGGATCACCTTCCACGACGGCTCGCCCCTGACGGCGGCCGACGTCGTCTCCTCCTACGAGACCGTCCGCACCGATGACACGGTGCAGGGCAACGCGGAGTTCGCGTCCGTCTCCTCGATCTCGGCTCCCGACGACACGACCGTCGAGATCGTGCTGTCCGAGCCGAACCAGAACTTCCTCTTCGCCCTCACCGGCCCCGCCGGGCTCGTGTTCAAGGACGGCGACACCACCGATCTGAAGACCGCGGAGAACGGCACCGGTCCGTTCACCCTCACGCGCTGGAACAAGGGCAGCACGATCACCTTCGCCCGCAACGACGAGTACTGGGGCGAGCCGGCCGGCGTGGCCGAGGTCGAGTTCCAGTACATCCCCGACTTCACGGCGGGGGTGAACGCGGCGCTCGCCGGCGACGTCGACGTGCTCACCGCCGTCGACCCGAACCTGGCTCCGCAGCTCGAGGACTCGGGCGACTTCACGCTCACGACGGGCCGCACGACCGACAAGGCCACGCTCGCCTTCAACAACAAGAAGGCGCCGCTGGACGACGTGCGCGTGCGCGAGGCCCTGCGCCTGGCGATCGACCATGAGGCGCTCATCGAGGCCGTCGGCGCCGGTACCCCGCTGTACGGCCCCATCCCCGAGCTCGACCCCGGCTACGAGGACCTCTCCGACGTCATCTCCTACGACCCCGAGCGGGCCAAGGAGCTGCTCGCCGAGGCCGGCCAGGAGGACCTCGACCTCACCCTGACGATCCCGTCGTTCTACGGCACCACCGTCCCGAAGGTGCTCATCTCGGACTTCGACAAGGTGGGTGTGAACCTCGAGGTCGACTCCGTGGAGTTCCCGACCTGGCTCGAGGACGTGTACACCAACAAGGACTACGACCTCAGCTTCGTCCTGCATGTCGAGCCGCGGGACTTCGGCAACTTCGCCAACCCGGACTACTACTTCGGCTACGACAACGCCGAGGTGCAGGACCTCTACACGCAGGCGCTGGCCGAGGTCGATCCCGAGGCCTCCGCGAAGCTCCTCGCCGAGGCGGCCCGGATCGTCTCCGAGGACCACGCGGCGGACTGGCTCTACAACGGTCAGACCATCACCGCCGTGAATCCGGTCGTCAGCGGCTTCCCGGAGGACTCGATCAACTCGCGCATCAACCTCGCGGGTGTGACCGTCTCCGCCGCGAGCTGACGACGGTCGACGCTCCGTGCTGCGTTACGCGCTCGTCCGAGGAGCCCTGCTGATCGCAGGGCTCCTCGTGTCGAGCGCGCTCATCTTTCTCACGTTGCGCGTCTTCCCCGGCGACGTGGCCCAGCTCATCGCCGGCACCCAGGCCTCCCCCGCCGAGGTCGAGGCGCTGCGGGAGTCGCTGGGGCTGAACCAGCCTCTGCTCGCGCAGTACGCCGACTGGATCGGCGGCATCCTCCGCGGCGACCTGGGCACGTCGCTGCTGTCCGGCGCCTCCGTCGGCGAGGAGCTGCTGCTGAAGGCACAGGTCACGGTTCCGCTCGGGATCATGTCGCTGGTGATCGCCGTGCTCATCGCCGTGCCGTTCGGGATCCTCGCCGCCCTGCGTCGCGGCCACCGCGACGGCACGGCGCTCAGCGTGGGCGCGCAGGCTCTCGCGGCCGTCCCCGTCGTCTGGGCGGGCATGATGCTGATCGTCGTGTTCTCCGTGTGGCTCGGCTGGCTGCCGCCCCAGGGCTTCCCCCGCACCGGGTGGTCGACACCGGGCAGAGCGATCGAGGCGCTGCTGCTGCCCGCCCTCACGATCGGCATCGTCGAGGGCGCCATGCTGATGCGCTTCGTGCGCAGCGCGACCCTGCAGGCCGCCGGACAGGACTTCGTCCGCACCGCGGCCGCCAAGGGTCTGACGAAGACCCGCGCCCTCATCCAGCACGGCATCCCGGCGGTCGGGCTCTCCATCATCACGGTCCTCGGCCTCCAGGTCGCCGGGATCATCGTCGGCTCGGTCGTGATCGAGCAGCTGTTCACGCTTCCGGGCATCGGCCGCATGCTCGTGACCGACGTCGGCACCCGCGACCTCGTCAAGGTGCAGAGCGAGCTGCTCGTGCTGACCGGCTTCGTGCTGGTGGTCGGTTTCCTCGTGGATCTGCTGCACCGGGCGATCGACCCTCGACAGCGGGAGGCCGCATGAGCGCGCGCTGGTTCCCTCGGCTCTGGCGGACCTCGACCGGCCGCTTCGGACTGATCGTCATCGCCATCGTCGCCCTGGCGGCCGTCGTGTCCCTCTTCTGGACGCCGTTCGACCCGCGGGCCTCGAACATCGGCGACCGCTGGCTGCCGCCGGGCTGGCCGCACCTGCTCGGGACGGACGACACGGGACGCGACATCCTGAGCCTGCTCATGGCGGGCGCGCGGACCACGGTCTTCGTCAGTGTCGGCGCGGGACTCGTGGCCACCGTCGTCGGCATCGCCCTCGCCGCCCTCGGCGCCCTGACCACCCGGCTCGTGCGGGAGACGGTCGCCGTGTTCGTCGACATCCTCATCGCCTTCCCCGTGCTGCTGATCGCGATGATGATCTCGTCGGTGTGGGGCGGATCGCTCTGGGTCGTGATCTGGGCGGTGGGGATCGGGTTCGGCGTGAACATCGCGCGGGTCACGCGGCCGGAGCTCCGCCGCGTGCAGCAGAGCGACTTCGTGCTCGCCGCGCGCGCGTCCGGCCTCACCCCCGCGCAGAGCCTCGTCCGTCACCTCCTGCCGAACGTGGCTCCGGTGTTCATCGTGCAGCTCTCCTGGTCGATGGCCGTCGCGGTCCTCGCGGAGGCCGGCCTGTCGTACCTCGGGTTCGGGGCCTCGGTTGTGGAACCGAGCTGGGGGCTGCTGCTCGCGGATCTCCAGCGCTACATCGGCGTGCACCCTCTCACCGTGATCTGGCCCGGGCTCGCGATCACCCTGACCGTGCTCGCCCTCAACCTGCTCGGCGACGGGCTCCGCGAAGCCACGGACCCCACCCTGCGGCACCGTGCCGCCGAGACGCACACACCGGCGGTGGTCGCATGAGTCTGACGGTCGAGGATCTCGTCATCGAGATAGACGGACGCCGCGTGGTCGACGGCGTCTCGCTCCAGGTCCCCGACGGCACCCGCCTCGGGGTGATCGGCGAGTCGGGCTCCGGCAAGTCCCTCACGGCGCTCGCCGTGCTCGGGCTGCTGCCGGAGGGGGCGACGGCACGCGGGAGCATCCGGTGGGACGGCACCGAGCTGATCGGGATGCCGGACCGTGAACTCGCCCGGCTGCGCGGCGACGACATCGGCATCGTGTTCCAGGAACCCCGGACGGCGCTCAACCCGATCCGGACGGTCGGCCGCCAGATCGCGGAGTCCATCCGCATCCACGAAGGCCTGGGCCGGCGCGAGGCCCGTGACCGGGCGATCGCGGAAGCCGCACGCGTGCGACTCCCCGACCCGGAGACCATCGTCGACCGGTATCCGCACCAGCTCTCCGGCGGCCAGCGGCAGCGCGTCGCGATCGCGATGGCCCTCGCCTGCCGTCCGCGGCTGCTGATCGCGGACGAGCCCACGACGGCCCTCGACGTGACGATCCAGGCCGAGATCCTGTCGCTGCTGCTCGGGCTCGTCGCCGACGAGGGCATGTCGCTCCTGTTCATCACGCACGACCTCGCGGTGCTGTCCCAGGTGGCGACCGAGGGAGTCGTGCTGGAGCACGGTCGGGTCGTCGAGAGCGCACCGGTGTCGCGGCTGCTGACCGCGCCGACCTCTCCTGTCACGCGGGGGCTGCTGCGGGACGCGACCGCGACGCTGTGGCGGCCCGAGGGAGGAGAGGCATGAGCCTCATCGAAGCGCGCGGGCTGCGACGGGACTTCGTCGTGCCGAAGCGGACGGCGTTCGAGCGCGCGCGGCGGCAGACGGCGCTCCAACCGACCGACCTCGACGTGCCCGAGGGCGCCTCCCTGGGGATCATCGGCGAGTCCGGCTCGGGGAAGTCGACGCTCGTGCGACTCCTGCTGGGCCTCGACCGACCGACCGCGGGCACCGTGTCGGTGGACGGTCGGCTCGTCGACGCCGGCGCCTCCGCGCGATCGCTGCACTGGTTGCGCCGGCAGACGGGTCTCGTCTTCCAGGATCCCTATGCCTCGCTCGACCCCCGGATGACGGCGGGGCAGATCGTGCGGGAGCCGTTGTGGGCCCTCGGCATCGACGGCGACCATCGGGCACGGGTGCGCGAGGTCATCGCCCGGGTCGGCCTGGACCCGGAGATGGGCGATCGCTATCCGCACGAGTTCTCCGGCGGGCAGCGGCAGCGGATCGCTCTCGCCCGCGCTCTCGTCCATCGTCCGCGGATCCTCGTGGGCGACGAGCCGCTGTCGGCGCTGGACGTCACGGTGCGCGCGCAGATCCTCGAGCTGCTCGCGGAACTCCGAGTCGCGGACGAGCTCACGCTGCTGCTCGTGTCACACGACATCGGCGTGGTGCAGAATCTCTGCGACACGGTCGTCGTCATGAAGGACGGCCGCATCGTCGAGCGCGGTCCGACCCGTGACGTGCTGCTCCACCCGACCGCCGACTACACCCGCACGCTGCTCTCCGCGATCCCCGTCATCCCCGACGCCTGATCGCCGACCCACCCCTTTGCGGCCGCCCCGGCCCTTTGCGTGCGCCCGCAACGGGGTGGCAGGCACGCAAGGGGGTGGGGCGAGGGGTCAGCGCGGGAAGAGCGAGAGGCGACGGCGAGGGCGGGATGGGCGGAGCACCCGGCGCAGGTAGACGGTGCCGAGGTCGCGGCCGAACTTGTGGCCGACGCGCCCCATGCGACCGGCCTCCACGAAGCCCAGCTTCTCGTGCAGCCGGATCGAGGCCTCCGCACCCTGGTCGCTGATGACGGCGACCATCTCCCGGAGCCCCCGCTGCTCGCACGCCGCGATCAGCGCCTGCAGAAGGGCCGACCCGAGACCCTTGCCGGCCGCGCCGGGACCGAGGTAGATCGAGTCCTCGACCGTGTACCGGTACGCGTTCTTGCCCGCCCACGGCTGCGCGAGCGCATACCCGAGGATGGCGCCGGAGGGCGACACCGCCACGAGGAACGGCAGCCCGAGCCGCTCCAGCAGGGTGAACTTGTCCCGCCAGTACGGGATGCTGCTGCGGCGCTCGTCCAGGGTGACGGCCGAATTGCTGACGAAGTGGTTGTAGATCTCCCGCACGTGCGGCAGATCGGCCGCGCGTGCCGGTCTGATGACGTAGGAGAACGTGTCCGGCGCTGTCGCCGGTCGCAGATGACGCGGGAGAACGCGGCGGCGGTCCCCCGGCTCGAACTGCATGCGCTCAGCTTAGAGAGCCGGACGCCTCGCCCTCCACCCTCCAATCCACCGGAGCACTGCCGAGTCCCTCCAGGAGCGCGTTCGCGCGGGAGAAGGGCCGGGAGCCGAAGAAGCCACGGCTCGCGGAGAGAGGGGACGGATGCGCGGAGGCGATCACGGGGGTGTCGCCGAGAAGGGGCTGGAGGTTCGCCGCGTCACGCCCCCAGAGGATCGCGACGAGCGGCTGCTCCCGGGCCACGAGGGTGCGGATCGCGAGCTCCGTCACCTGCTCCCATCCCCAGCCGCGGTGGGAGGCGGCCGCTCCGGGGCGCACCGTCAGGACGCGGTTGAGCAGCAGCACGCCTTGATCGCTCCACGCGGTGAGGTCTCCGTGCGGTGCGGGCGGGAGGCCGAGGTCGGCCTCCCGCTCCTTGTAGATGTTCGTCAGGCTCCGCGGCAGGGGCCGCACATCGCGGTCCACGGCGAACGACAGCCCGATCGGGTGCCCGGGAGTCGGATAGGGGTCCTGGCCCGTGATGAGCACACGCACGTCGGCGAGTGGACGCTGGAAGGCGCGCAGCACGTTCGGCCCCGCGGGAAGGTATCCGTGACCGGCCGCCTGCTCGGCGCGCAGCCGCTCCCCGAGCGCCGTGATGGTGTCCTGCACCGGGGCCAGCGCCTCCGCCCATCCCGCGTCGATCAGTCCCTCGTCGGCGAGCTCCGCGAGGGTGCGTCCTCCGCTCACTCGACGGGCCGGACCCGCAGCGGGCCTCGCGCGAGCAGGTGCTGCGCCGACTGGGCGACGGGCCGCATCGTGACGAGGTCGAGGTTCACGTGGGCGGGAGCGTCCAGAGCGTAGGCGATCACGTCCGCCACGTCCTCGGCGCGAAGGGGCGCCTCGACCCCGGAGTACACGGCCTCCGCGGCGACGGCGTCGCCCCCAAGCCGGTTCAGCGTGAACTCCTCCGTGTGCACCATCCCGGGAGCGACCTCGGCCACCCGGAGCGGCTCGCCGTTCAGCTCCTGACGCAGCGCACGGACGAGCATCGCCTCGGCCGCCTTCGCCGCGTTGTAGCCCGCGCCGCCCGGGTAGGCGGTCTGCGCGGCCGTCGAGGTCACGAACAGGAGGTCGGCATGGCCGTCCACGTCCGCGGTGCGACGGAGCATCGGGAGCAATCCGGCGACGAGGCGCTGGGTCGCGAGGACGTTCGCGTCGTACATCCACTGCCAGTCGGCGAGCGCGGCATCCTCGACGCGGTCGGTCCCCCGCGCGCCACCGGCGACCTGGACGAGGGCGTGCACGGGTCCGGTGCGCTCGAGCTCCCCGAGGAGCGCCGCCACCGCCGCGTCGTCGGTCAGATCGCAGGCGATGGTCGACGCCCCCGTCTCCGCGGACAGCGCGGCGAGCCGGTCGGCACGGCGCGCGACGCCGACGACGTCCCACCCGCGCGACCGCAGCACCCGCACCGTCGCCTGACCGATCCCGGAACTCGCACCTGTCACCACTGCACGTCTGTTGGCCATGTCCTCCACCGTACGATGTCCGCGCGGGTTCCGCCCGTTCCCGGCCCCCTCGCCGTGTTACGTCACATTTCCCGGTCGTTGTTGACACGGACCGATATTCCGTACTCTCGCTGCAAGGGCACCAGCCCATCCGACCTTCCGACCGTTCCAGGGGGAACACATGTCCGCACCCGAGACCTGGCGTTTCGAGACCAAGCAGATCCACTCGGGCGCCGCCCCCGACCCCGTCACCAAGGCCAGGGCGACGCCGATCTACCAGACCACGTCCTACGTGTTCGACAGCGCCGACCACGCCGCGAACCTCTTCGCGCTCGCCGAGTTCGGCAACATCTACACCCGCATCCAGAACCCGACCCAGGACGTCCTGGAGCAGCGCCTCGCCGCGCTCGAAGGGGGCACCGGCGCCCTCGTCCTCTCCAGCGGCCAGGCCGCCTCGACCTTCGCGATCCTCAACATCGCGCAGGCCGGCGACCACTTCGTCGCGTCGAGCTCGATCTACGGCGGCACCTACAACCTCTTCAAGTACACCCTCGCCAAGCTCGGCATCGAGGTCACCTTCGTCGAGAACCAGGACGACCCGGAGGAGTGGCGTCGCGCCGTCCGCCCGAACACGAAGCTGTTCTTCGCGGAGACGATCGGCAACCCGCAGATCAACGTGCTCGACATCCGCACGGTCGCCGACATCGCGCACGAGAACGGCGTCCCGCTGATCGTCGACAACACGATCGCGACCCCGTACCTCATCCGCCCGTTCGAGCACGGCGCCGACATCGTCGTCCACTCGATCACGAAGTTCCTCGGCGGCCACGGCACCACGATCGGCGGCGTCGTGATCGACGGCGGTTCGTTCGCGTGGTCGGAGAACGTCGAGAAGTTCCCCGGACTCACCGAGCCGGACCCGTCGTATCACGGCGCCAGCTACACGGCCGCGGTCGGCGACCCGCTCGCCTACATCATCAAGGCCCGGGTCCAGCTGCTCCGCGACCTCGGCTCGGCCATCGCCCCGCAGAGCGCGTGGAACCTCATCCAGGGTGTCGAGACGCTGTCGCTGCGCATCGAGCGCCACGTGCAGAACGCTCAGGAGATCGCCGAGTGGCTGGACAGCCGCGACGACGTGGCCGCGGTCAACTACTCCGGCCTGCCGTCCTCGCGCTGGTACGCCAAGGCGAACGAGTACGCCCCGAAGGGTGTCGGCGCCGTGCTGTCGTTCGAGCTCAAGGGCGGTGTCGAGGCCGGACGCGAGTTCGTCAACAGCCTCTCCCTGTTCAGCCACCTCGCCAACATCGGCGACGTGCGCTCGCTCGTCATCCACCCGGCCTCCACGACGCACGCCCAGCTCACCCCGGAGCAGCAGCTCACCGCGGGCGTGACCCCCGGCCTCGTGCGCCTGTCCGTGGGACTCGAGAACATCGAGGACCTCAAGGCCGATCTGGACCAGGCACTCGCCGCCGCCCGCGCCGTCTCCGAGGCCGCGCGCGCCTGAGCACCCTCTCCGCGAAGGCCCCGGACCGCACGGTCCGGGGCCTTCGTCGTCCCCGGTGTCGTAACCTGCGGGCCGGGACCGACCGGCCAGGCGAGAATGGAGACATGGACTGGCAGACGACCTCCGAGGACACGGTGCCGTCGGCACCGGTGACGGAGGCCGACGTCCGGCTGCTCCGTGCCCGGCCACCGGCCACCGGCGCCTGGCGCGACGGCGACCCCGTCGGCGGCCGCCGGTTCGCCGCGTTCGGCGCCTTCGACACGGAGAGCGGAGCCCGGCTCCCCGGCATCCGCCTCGCGTACGAGAGCTGGGGCGAGCTCAACGCCGCACGCGACAACGCCGTGCTCGTCCTGCACGCCCTCACCGGGGACAGCCACGTGCGCGGAGACGCGGGTGCCGGCCACCCGACCGCCGGCTGGTGGGAGGACGTCGTCGGCCCCGGTGCGCCGCTCGACACCGACGAGTGGTTCGTGATCGCGCCGAACATGCTCGGCGGCTGCCAGGGATCGACCGGCCCCGCGAGCATCGCCCCGGACGGCTACGAGTGGGCGTCGCGCTTCCCCTACCTCACCATCCGCGACCAGGTCGCCGCGCAGGTGCGCCTGGCCGACGCGCTCGGCATCGACAGCTGGGCGGCGGTGATCGGCGGCTCGATGGGCGGCATGCATGCGCTCGAGTGGGCCGTGACGCAGCCGGACCGCGTGCAGCGCCTCGCCGTGCTCTCCTCGCCCCCGGTCACGACCGCCGACCAGATCGCGCTCAACACCGTGCAGCTCGAGACCATCCGCATGGACCCGCGGTTCCAGGGCGGCGAGTACTACGACCTCGCGGACGGCGACGGCCCGCACCGCGGCCTGGCCCTCGCCCGCCGCATGGCGCTGCTGAACTACCGCAGCCCGATCGAGCTCAACCAGCGCTTCCAGCGCTCCTGGCAGTCGGACGTGTCGCCGCTCGGCCACGGCGGACGCTTCGCCGTCGAGTCCTACCTCGACTTCCACGGGAACAAGTTCACGCGCCGCTTCGACGCCAACAGCTACATCACCCTCGTCGAGGCCATGAACTCGCACGACGTCGGCCGGGGCCGCGGCGGCGTGGAGGAGGCCCTGAAGGCGGTGACCGCGACGACCCTCGTCCTCGGCATCGACAGCGACCGCCTCTTCCCCGTCGACGGTCAGCAGCGGATCGCCCGGAGCATCCGGAACGTGCTCGACGGCGAGGCGGTGGTGCTCACGAGCGACTTCGGCCACGACGGGTTCCTCATCGAGACCGAGGCCGTCGGCACGCACCTGCGGCGCCTGCTCGACGCCTGACCCGCGTCAGGCCGGGTCGAACCGCCACGGCAGGGTGTGGGCGTGGAGGGTCCCCTGCGCCCAGCCGAACGCCCGACCCCCGTCGCGCACCTCCGTCTGGAACAGCTCGACCGCCCCGCCGGAGGCCAGCGCGGCCTCGACGTCGGTGAAGGCGGAGAGCCGGTGCAGCGTGAGCCAGGTGGGCGGGAAGAGCCGCCACTCCCCTGCCGCGTGCCGCTCGAAGGCCGTGTCCGGTGACACCCAGGCGAGCTCGACGACCTCGTCGGCGGCAGGCGACGGCTCGACGTCCGGCGCGAGGGCGAGGAAGAACCAGGTGCGGATCCGCACGGGCGCCTCCGCGGGCGGGCGCCACTCCGACAGAGGCACCAGGTCGTCGACGACGAGTCCGACCTCCTCCGCGGTCTCCCGGGCGGCGGCCCGGCGCGCGTCCTCGACGTCCGCCGCGCCCGCCCGCCGATCCTCCGGCTCGACCTTCCCCCCGGGGAACACCCAGGCGTCCGCGAAGGAGCCTCGCGACGGACGGCGCAGCAGCAGCACCTCGAAGCCACCGGGACTCGGGCGCAGCAGCACGACGGTTCCGGCGAGCGGGAGGTCGTCGTCGGGAGCGGTCACCCCGTCACTCTACGACGCGAGGACCGGCGTCTGCGCGACCCGCCGTGTCTCCACGCGGTACGACACCAGGGCGATGAGGAGTCCGGCCACCGCGAGCACCGCCCCGGTCCACGCCGGTGCCGTGAAGCCCCAGCCGATCGCGATCACGATGCCGCCGAGGAAGGCGCCGAGGCTGTTGCCGATGTTCAGAGCGGAGTGGTTCATGGCCGCCGCGATGGATTGGTTGTCGCCGGCCACGTCCATCAACCGCGTCTGGATCGTCGGGCTGAGCACGGACGAGACGAACCCGACGAGGACGACCACGAGGCTCAGGCTCACGATCCAGAACGAGAGCACGGCGAGGAGGGCGAACACGACGGCCATCGCGGCGAGGCCCAGCAGCAGCGTCCGACGGAGGTCGATGTCGGCCAGATGACCGCCGACGAGGTTCCCGCCCGTCATGCCGAGCCCCATGAGCACGAGCACGATCGGCACGACCCAGTCCGGCGATCCGGCCACCTCCGTCACGAGCGGGGCGATGTAGCTGTAGACGGCGAAGAACCCGCCGAAGCCGATCGCCCCGACGCCGAGCGTGAACCAGACCTGACCGATGCGGAACACCCCGAGCTCCGCTCGCATCGTGCGTCCGGGGTTCCCCGGGTGCGCGGGCACGAACAGCGCGATGAAGACGGTGGCGAGTGCGAAGACGAGCGCGACGACCGCGAAGGCGGCCCGCCAGCCCCACTCCTGGCCGAGGAAGGTGCCCAGCGGCACGCCGACGACATTGGCGACCGTGAGACCGGTGAGGATGAACGCGACGCCCTTGGCACGGTTTCCCGGCCCCATCACGTCGGCGGCGACCAGCGCGCCGATGCCGAAGTAGGCGCCGTGCGGGAGCCCGGCGAGGAAGCGCGAGACCCCGACGAGCTCGAACGTCGGCAGCACCACGGTGAGGGCGTTGAAGACGGTCAGCGCGAGGGCGAGCACGATCATCACCCGATGCCGCGGATAGCGGGCGACGAAGCCGGCGATGGTCGGGGCGCCGATGACCACGCCGAGTGCGTACAGCGAGATCAGCCAGCCGGCCTGGCTCAGCGCCTCCTCCTGGCTCGACGCCCAGACGGACGGGAGGAGGTCGGCGGCGATGTTCGGCAGCAGGCCCATGACCACGAACTCGGTCATGCCGATGCCGAAACTGCCGATGGCGAGGGAGAGGAGCGCCCACTTCGCCGCACCCCTCGAAGGTGTCGAGGGATTCACCGGTTCAGCTTACCGGTCGTCGGACTCCTCGATCGCCGCCTCCAGGCGCTCGACCTTGGCGTCGAGCTCTCCCGTGTACCCGGGGCGGATGTCCGCCTTGAGGACGAGCGACACCCGGGAGCCGAACGGCATCACCGCCTCGGTCGCGCGCTTGACCACGTCCATGACGGTGTCCCAGTCGGGCCCCTCGATCTCGGTGAACATGCTCGTCGTGCGGTGCGGGAGGCCCGACGCGCGGACGACGCGCACGGCCGCGGCGACCGCGTCGTGCACGGAGGCATCGGGGCGCTCGGCACCATCGGCGGGCGTGCCGCTGGGGGCGACGGAGAAGGCGATCAGCATGGGTTCACTCCTGGGTTCGGGGACGACGGACGGCGGGGACCCGCGCGAGCGCGACGGCGCTCACGGCGGCGAGGACGACGAGCAGGGCGTTGCGCATCGTGAGCAGCAGGACGGGGGCGGCTTCGGCACGCAGCAGCCCGTCATAGCTCAGCGGATACACGAGACAGGTGAGCAGGCACAGCGCGAGCACGAGGGCGGCGGCGGTGCGCGCCCGGCGGCGGTCGAGCACGAGCCACAGGATCACGGGGGCGAGCAGCCAGGTCTGGAACTGCGGCGAGCCGACCTTGTTCAGGGCGATGAGCACCGTCACCAGGAGCAGGGCCAGCGGCGGGAAGAGTCGCGCGAACGACGCGCCGCGGGCGGCCTTGACCCCGCCGACGACGGTGACGACGGCGGCGGCGAGCACCAGGAGCGGGGTGAGGATCGTCGCGAGGGCCTCCGCGCCCGGCGCGACGATCTGGAAGGTGAGGATGTCGTAGCTGTACTCGATGCGGGCGGCCCCCGTCACGGCCATCCAGAGGAACGGGGTCGCGGCGACCGCCTCGATCTGGAGTCCCCGGCCCGTCTGCGCGGTGAGGACGCCGAGGATCTCGGTGTCGGCGCCGAGCAGCAGGAGCACCACCACCACACCGGCGGTGACGACCGCGGCGGCCAGGAGCATCCGCAGCCGCGCCCTCCCGGCCACGACCGCCGCGAGGAGGAGGGCACCGGGCCAGATCTTGATCCAGGCGCCGATGGCCAGCAGCGCCGCGGCGATGGTCGGGCGGGTCACCAGCCAGAGGCCGGCCACGACGGCGATCGGCACGGTGACGGCATCGATGCGGTACAGCGCGATGGGTCCGAGGAGCAGCAGCGCGGCGCACCAGAACCACGCGGCGGTGCGCCGCGACCGCACGTGTCCACGCCCGACGAGGACGGCGAACGCGACGGCGTCGAGCACCGTGACCAGCAGCGCCCAGCCGATGAGGTAGGCGCCCGAGACGCCGAGCAGCGGGAGGAATGGGGCGGCGAGCACGGCCGCGAGCATCATCGGCAGGAGCGCGAGCTGCGGATACACCCAGGACTCCGTGACGCCCACGATCTCCCCGCCGCTCCACGCGGCCGTCGCCCAGGGCTCGTAGACCAGCACGACGTCCCCCATGGGCTGGCTCGGGTAGACCCAGCCCAGCCATGCGGTGAGGACGTGGACGAGGAGGAAGGCGATCCACAGCGCGAGCACGCTCCCCCGGGCCGTGGTCCTCACGACAGGAGGTCCGCGACCGCGCGGGGCAGCGCCTCCGCGACGTCGAGCGCCACGATCGGATGACCGCTCGCACCCGCGGTCGCCGCGGCGGCGAGGCGGGCGGCGTGCCCGTGCAGCCAGACGGCCGCCGCGGCGGACTCGACGAGCGGGCCGTCCGGATTCGCGGCGATCACGGCGGCGACGATCCCGGCCAGCACGTCCCCCGTCCCGGCCGTCGCGAGCCAGCCGGTCCCCGCCTCGACGGCGATGAGCGTGCCGTCAGGTGCGGCGAGGACGGTGCGCGCGCCCTTGCGCAGCACCACGCCGTCGATCGCGGCGGACACGTCGCGGACGTCGGCGAGGTCGTCCGAGGTCCCGTCGATGCCGACACGCTCGCGCAGTCGCGCGAACTCGCGGCCGTGCGGCGTGGCGACGAACGGGGCGCGGGCGGTCGGCGCCAGATCGAGCGCTCCGGCGTCGATGACCACGGGGACGTCGCCGTCGACGATCTCCCGGAGCGCCTGCGCCTCCGCGGCGCTCCGGTCGTCCGGATCGGTCCCGGAGCCGATCACCCAGGCGCCGATCCGCGTGCGTCCGGCCTCCGGCCCACCGACGGTCTCCGGGCGCCGGGCGAGCACCGCCGCCACCGCCGACGGCGCGCCGACGTAGCGGACGAATCCGGCGCCGGTGCGCCAGGCGGCCTCGACGCCCAGCACCGCCGCGCCGGGGTAGGCGGCCGATCCGGTGCGGATGCCCACGACGCCCCGCGAGTACTTGTCGTCCTCGGCGGTCGGCGCGCGGAAGAAACGCGCCGCGTCGCTGCGGGACCACTCGCGCACGTCGCTCATGACTCCACGTTAGCCCGACGGCCCTGTCCCGTCCGCGTCGGCGGTACCGTCGAACGGTGAGTCTTCTCTTCTCCCCGCTGACCGTCCGGTCCACCACGTTCCGCAACCGCCTCTGGGTCTCCCCCATGTGCATGTACAGCGCCGTCGACGGCGTGGCGCAGGAGTGGCACCACACCCACCTCGCGCAGTTCGCCTCGGGCGGCGCCGGGCTCATCGTGGCCGAGGCCACGGCCGTCGTGCCGGAGGGGCGCATCTCCCCGCGCGACCTCGGGCTGTGGGACGACGCCCAGCGCGACGCCCTCGCCCCGATCGTGCGAGCGATCCACGACCGCGGGGCCGCCGCGGGCATCCAGCTCGCGCACGCCGGGCGGAAGGCCTCCACCTGGTGGCCCTGGGCCGACGAGCGCGGCTCGGTCCCCGCCGACGCGGGCGGATGGACGACCACCGCCCCGTCCGCGGTGGCCTACGAGGGGTTCGCCGCGCCGGTCGCGCTGGACGCGGCGGGCATCGACCGCGTGGTCGACGGGTTCGCCGCGGCGACCCGTCGGGCGCTCGAGGCCGGCTTCGACGTCATCGAGATCCACGGCGCCCACGGCTACCTCCTGCACCAGTTCCTGTCGCCGCTGTCCAACCTCCGCGAGGACGAGTACGGCGGCTCGCTGGAGAACCGGGCCCGGCTGCTGCTGCGCGTCGTGGACGCGGTGCGCGAGGCAGCCGGCGAGGGCGTGCCGGTCTTCGTCCGGATCTCGGCGACGGATCACGCCGAGGGCGGCTTCACGCCCGAGGAGGCGGCGACGGTCGGCGGCTGGGCGACCGCGCGCGGCGCCGACCTCATCGACGTCTCCAGCGGCGGCCTCGTCGCGCACCAGCGCATCAGCGTCTCCCCCGGCTACCAGGTCCCGCTGGCAGAGACCGTCCGCCAGGGCGGGCGGATCCCGGTGTCGGCCGTGGGCCTCATCACCGCCGCCGCCCAGGCCGAGCAGGTGCTCGCCGACGGGGCGGCCGACGCGATCTTCGCCGGACGGGAGTGGCTGCGCGACCCGCACTTCGCGCTCCGGGCCGCGCACGAGCTGGGCGACGAGGTCGCCTGGCCGCCGCAGTACGAACGCGCGCACTGGCGCTGACGCCCACGACGACGGCCGCCGGTCCCCGAGGGAGCCGGCGGCCTTCGCGTGTCCGGATGTCAGTGGCCGCGGACGCGACGGGTCGCGTCCTGCACTTCGCCGACGAGCTCCTCGAGGATGTCCTCCAGGAACAGCACGGCGGTGGTCTCCCCCCGGGCGTCGCGGACCTTGGCGAGGTGGCGACCCGCCCGGCGCATGACGGCGAGCGCGTCCTCCAGATCGGTGTCCTCCTGCACGGGCACCATGTGGTGGATGCGCTTGCCGGGGATCGGCTCGAGCACCTTGGCCTCGGCATCCGGGCCCTCCGAGGCCCGCAGGATGTCCTTGAGGTGGACGTAGCCGATCGGGACGTCCTCGTCGTCGACGATCACGTAGCGCGAGAACCCGTAGCGGGCCACCGCCTTCTCGATGTCGTCGGGCGTGGTCGTCTGCGGCAGCGTGACGAGGTCGCTCAGCGGCACGGCCACGTCGCGCGCCTTCTTGTCGGTGAACTCCACCGCGGCCGTCACCGTGCCCGCGGTGTCCATGAGCACGCCCTCACGGCGCGACTGGTTGACGATGGTCGCGACCTCGTCGAGGGTGAACGTCGACGCCGCCTCGTTCTTCGGCTCCACCCGGAAGAGGCGCAGCACGCCGTTCGCCGCCGCGTTCAGCAGCCAGATCACCGGCATGAACACCTTCGACACCCACACCAGCGGCGTCGCCAGCAGCAGCACGGCCCGGTCCGGAATCGAGAACGCGAGGTTCTTCGGCACCATCTCGCCGAACACGACGTGCAGGAACGACACGATGAGCAGCGCGATCGTGAACGACACGACGTCCACCGCGCCGTCCGACCAGCCCAGCGCGTGCAGCGGCACGGCGAGCAGATGGTGGATGGCGGGCTCGGACACGTTCAGGATGAGCAGCGAGCAGATCGTGATGCCGAGCTGCGAGGTCGCGAGCATGAGCGTCGCGTGCTCCATGGCGTACAGCGCCGTCTTGGCCGGGCGCGACCCGCGCTCCGCCTTCGGCTCGATCTGGGAACGCCGCGCGGAGATCACCGCGAACTCGGCGCCGACGAAGAACGCGTTCGCCGCCAGCAGGACGACGAGCCAGGCGAGGCCTCCCCAATCGCTCACAGGGACACCCCCTCGATGACGACGGCATCCGGTCTCGGGACGTAGCGCACCCGATCCACGCGGCGGCCGTCCATGCGGACCACCTGCAGCGTGCCGCTCTCCAGGGGCACCTCGTCGCCGACGACCGGCACCCGCTCGAGGACGCTCATGACGTAGCCGCCGACCGTGTCGTACACATCGCCCTCCGGCACCTCGACGCCTGCGCGGCTGCGCAGCTCGTCCGGACGCAGCTCGCCGGGGAAGGTCACCCCGTCGCGGTTGCGGATGATGCCGGCCCTCGTCCGGTCGTGTTCGTCGGACACCTCGCCGACGAGCTCCTCCACGAGGTCCTCCAGCGTCACGATCCCCGCCGTCCCGCCGTACTCGTCGACGACGACCGCGAGCTGGTAGCCGCGACCGCGGAGGTCGGAGATCAGCGCGTCGACGTGGGCGGTCTCCGGCACGCGGAGCGGGTCGGTCGCGAGGGCCCCGACGGGCACCTCGGCCCGGCGTTCCCGCGGCACCGAGATGGCGGCCTTGAGGTGCACGACGCCCGTGATGTCGTCGAGGTCCTCGTCGAAGACCGGGAAGCGGCTGTGGCCGGTGCGCCGCGCCAGCTGGATCACGTCGTCGACCGAGTCGCCGGCGGCGATCGCGTGCATGCTCGGGCGCGCCGTCATGACGTCGGCCGCCGTGAGCCGCGAGAACGTGAGCGTGCGGTCCAGCAGCGTCGCGGTGTCGGCCTCCAGCACTCCGGCGCTCGCCGACCGTCGCACGAGGGAGGAGAGCTCCTCCGCGCTACGGGCGCCGGAGAGCTCCTCCTTGGGCTCGATGCCCATGCTGCGCAGCACCCCGTTGGCGCTGCCGTTGAGCACGACCACCGCCGGCTTGAACACGGTCGTGAAGGCGATCTGGAACGGCACGACGAGCTTCGCCGTGGCCAGGGGCAGCGCCAGCGCGAAGTTCTTCGGGACGAGCTCGCCGAGGATCATCGAGAGCACCGTCGCGACGAACATCGCCACCACGGTCGCGATGGGAGCGACGGCGGCTTCCGGGATGTTCCAGGCGACCAGCGTGGGGCGCAGGAGGTTGGACAGCGCCGGTTCCATCGTGTATCCGGTCAGCAGCGTGGTCAGCGTGATGCCGAGCTGTGCGGAGGAGAGATGCGTCGAGGTGTGCCGCAGGGCGCTGATCGTCAGGGAGAGGCGGGACTCGCCTCGCGCCTGCCGCGCTTCCAGATCCGCGCGGTCGAGGTTCACGAGGGCGAACTCGCTCGCGACGAAGAGGCCGGTGCCGACCGTGAGCAGAAGCCCCACGCCCAACATGATGTAGTCCATCAGATCTTCCTCTCCGGGGAGAGAACGGGACGGTGGGGCGATGTTCGGCAACTGGGAGGGTCGTCCATAGTGCGCTCGATTCTACAGAAGCGGACTGTGGTCGCGGCAGGTGATCACCAGCTGACCGGCAGCGCCTTGCCCTCCTCGTAGCCCGCCGCCGACTGCAGTCCCACGAGAGCGCGGTCGTGGAACTCCGGCACGGTCGCGGCCCCGGCGTAGGTGAAGGACGACCGCACGCCCGACGTGATCATGTCGAGCAGGTCCTCGATTCCCGGGCGCAGCGGGTCGAGGTAGATCTTGGAGGAGGAGATGCCCTCGGCGAACAGCTCCTTGCGCGCGCGCTCGTAGGCGTCGAGCCGACCGAACCGCGCCTGCACGGCCTTGGTCGAGGCCATCCCCCACGACTCCTTGAACAGACGACCGTCCGTGTCGCGC
The DNA here is from genome assembly GCF_002114135.1 of Microbacterium sp. LEMMJ01. Classification (NCBI taxonomy): domain Bacteria; kingdom Bacillati; phylum Actinomycetota; class Actinomycetes; order Micrococcales; family Microbacteriaceae; genus Microbacterium; species Microbacterium sp. LEMMJ01. The sequence goes on along the minus strand of NZ_NCTV01000035.1, from coordinate 108,848 downwards.
TGGAGCTCGCCCGGGGCCTCGATCGTCCCGGCGAACCAGGAGCCGACCATGACGGAGGCCGCACCGGCAGCGAGCGCGAGGGCGACGTCCCGCGGGTAGCGCACCCCGCCGTCGGCCCAGACATGCGCTCCGGCCTCGGCGGCGGCCTGCGCGGTCTCCAGCACCGCGGAGAACTGGGGACGACCGACCGCCGTCATCATCCGCGTCGTGCACATCGCCCCTGGTCCGACGCCGACCTTGAGGATCGAGGCGCCCGCGTCGACGAGATCCCGCACGCCGTCCGCGGTGACGATGTTCCCCGCGACGATGGGGAGCCCGAGCCCGAGGGACGCGACCTCCTGCAGCGCCCGGAGCATGCCCTCCTGGTGGCCGTGCGCGGTGTCGACGACGAGCACGTCCACCCCGGCCGCCGCGAGCGCCTTCGCTTTCGCCCCGACGTCGCCGTTGATGCCGACCGCCGCGGCGACGGCGAGGCGCCCGCCGGCGTCCACGGCCGGCCGGTACAGCGTGGCGCGGAGGGCGCTGCGGGCGCTCAGCGTCCCGACGAGGTGGCCGTGGTGGACGACCGTGACGACCTCGACGTCCGCCTCGGTGATGACGTCGAAGGCGTGCCGTTCGGAGCCGATGTCGTCCGCGTCGATGGACGGCGTGCCCCGGTGCACGAGGTCGCCGAGCTGCGCGTCGGGCAGCGCGGTCGCGAGACGGGTGGCCGGGAGCACCCCGACGATGCGGTCGACGGGGATCGGCGCCGCGCCGGAGGCCACGACGATGCCGTGGCCGGGGGCGGCGGGGAGCAGGCGGAGGGCGTCGGCGACGGTCGCCTCCGGGGGCAGCACGAGCGGCGTGTCCCAGAGCACCGGCTGCCCCTTCACGTCGCGGATCGCGGCGTCGAGCTCCTGGAGCGGGAGGTCCTGCGGCAGCACGCCCAGCGCCCCTCGACGCGCGAGCACGGCGGCGATCCGCGGCCCGGTCACCGAGTTCATGTTCGCGGCGACGAGCGGCAGCGTCGCCGGGGTGCCGTCGTGCGGAGCGAGATCGACCTGGAGGCGACTGGTGACGGCCGAGCGGCGCGGCACCAGGAAGACGTCCGAGTAGGTCAGATCGACGGTCGGCTGCGCACCTGAGAACTCCATGTCTCCACGGTACCCAGATCGGCGCGCCACGGGTCGTGCTGTTCGACGTCTCCTCGGTCGAAACAGGTTAGGCTTGGTGGTCGAGAGTGTGCGGGCCCGAGCGCATCCTGCGTCGTGCGTCCGCATCGGAGATCTTCAGCGATGAAAGAGGGCGATAGAGCGTGTCGAACCAGGTGACCGGCGTCGGTGGCGACGGGGGGTTCGGAGCCAATTCCTGGCTCGTCGAAGAGCTCTACGAGCAGTTCAAGGAGAACCGCGACTCGGTCGACAAGGAGTGGTGGCCCATTCTGGAGAAGTACCACTCCGAGACCACGGCCGCCGGAGGCGCTGCCGCTCCCGCCGCGACCGCGGCCCCGGCGCACCCCGTGACCGCTCCCATCCCCGTGATCGGAGCACAGCCCGTCGCCCGCACCACCGCGAAGCCGGCGGCGGCCGCGCCGATCCCCGCCCAGGCGCCGAAGCCGAAGCAGGAGTCCAAGGAGACGCAGCAGCCGTCCGAAGAGGACAAGGTCACCCCGCTGCGCGGTCTGCCGAAGACCCTCGCCGCGAACATGGACGAATCGCTCACCGTCCCCACCGCGACGAGCGTCCGCACGGTCCCGGCCAAGCTGATGATCGACAACCGCATCGTCATCAACAACCACATGGCCCGCACGCGCGGCGGCAAGGTCAGCTTCACCCACCTCATCGGCTGGGCGCTCATCCGCACCCTCGACGAGTTCCGCAGCCAGAACGTCTTCTACGCCGAGATCGACGGCAAGCCCTCCGTCGTGGCCCCGGCGCACGTCAACCTCGGCATCGCGATCGACCTGCCCAAGCCGGACGGCACCCGCGCCCTCATGGTCCCGAGCATCAAGCGTGCCGACACCATGACCTTCACCGAGTACCTCGCCGCCTATGAGGACCTCGTCACCCGCGCCCGCGCCAACAAGCTCACCGCCGCCGACTTCCAGGGCACCACGGTCTCGCTCACCAACCCGGGCGGCATCGGCACGGTGCACTCGGTCCCGCGTCTCATGAAGGGCCAGGGCTGCATCATCGGCGCCGGCGCCCTCGAGTACCCCGCCGAGTTCCAGGGCGCGAGCGACAAGACGCTCAACGAGCTCGCGATCGGCAAGACCATCACGCTCACGAGCACCTACGACCACCGCGTCATCCAGGGCGCCGGCTCCGGCGAGTTCCTGAAGAAGGTGCACGAGCTGCTCATCGGGCAGCGGGGCTTCTACGACGACATCTTCGCGGCGCTGCGCATCCCGTACGCGCCCATCCGCTGGAACCCCGACATCGCGGTCGACCTCGCCGAGCGCGTCGACAAGCAGTCGCGCGTGCAGGAGCTCATCAACTCCTTCCGCGTGCGCGGCCACCTCATGGCCGACATCGACCCGCTCGAGTACCGTCAGCGCTCGCACCCCGACCTGGAGATCGAGAGCCACGGCCTGACCTTCTGGGACCTCGACCGCGAGTTCGTCACGGGCGGGTTCGGCGGACGCCGCGTCGCCAAGCTCCGCGACATCCTCGGCGTGCTGCGCGACTCGTACTGCCGCACTCTCGGCATCGAGTACATGCACATCCAGGACCCGGAGCAGCGCCGCTGGTTCCAGGAGAAGGTCGAGGTCAAGTACCAGAAGCCCGGCCATGACGAGCAGCTGCGCGTGCTGCGCAAGCTCAACGAGGCCGAGGCCTTCGAGACCTTCCTGCAGACGAAGTTCGTCGGCCAGAAGCGCTTCTCGCTCGAGGGCGGCGAGTCGCTGATCCCCCTCCTCGACGAGATCCTCCAGGGCGCGGCCACGGCCGGTCTGGAGGGCGCCGCGATCGGCATGGCCCACCGCGGCCGCCTGAACGTGCTCACCAACATCGCCGGCAAGACGTACGGCCAGGTCTTCCGCGAGTTCGAGGGCACGCAGACCCCCGGCAACCAGCGCGGCTCGGGCGACGTGAAATACCACCTGGGCACCGAGGGCACGTTCGTCGCCGACGACGGCTCCGCGCTGCCGGTGTACCTCGCCGCCAACCCCTCCCACCTGGAGACGGTCGACGGCGTGCTGGAGGGCATCGTCCGCGCCAAGCAGGACCGCAAGCCCATCGGCACCTTCGCCTGGCTGCCCATCCTCGTCCACGGCGACGCGGCCTTCGCCGGCCAGGGCGTCGTCGTCGAGACCCTGCAGATGTCGCAGCTGCGCGGCTACCGCACGGGCGGCACGATCCATGTGGTCGTCAACAACCAGGTCGGCTTCACCACGACGCCGAGCGACGCCCGCACCTCGGTCTACGCCACCGACGTCGCCAAGACGATCCAGGCGCCGGTCTTCCACGTGAACGGCGACGACCCCGAGGCCGTCATCCACGTCGCGCAGCTCGCGTTCGAGTACCGCGAGCGCTTCCACCGCGACGTCGTGATCGACCTCGTCTGCTACCGCCGACGCGGGCACAACGAGGGCGACGACCCCTCGATGACGCAGCCGCTGATGACCGACCTCATCCAGGCGAAGCGCTCCGTCCGCCGCCTGTACACGGAGTCCCTCGTCGGTCGCGGCGACATCACCGAGGAGGAGTACGACGAGGCCAAGGCCGACTTCCAGAACCGTCTGGAGATCGCCTTCGCCGAGACGCACGCCGCCGAGACCGGCGCGACCCCGATCGCCCCCGAGGAGGCCCCGCAGGTCGAGGACCAGGTCGGAGCCCCCGAGGTCACCGGTGTCCCCGCCGAGGTCATCCGCCTCATCGGCGACGCGTTCGTGAACAAGCCCGAGGGCTTCACGGTGCACCCGAAGATCCAGCAGCTGCTGGAGAAGCGCCTGGACATGAGCCGCAACGGGAACATCGACTGGGGCTTCGGCGAGCTGCTCGCCTTCGGCTCGCTCCTGGTCGAGGGCACCCCGGTGCGCCTCGCCGGCCAGGACTCGCGACGCGGGACCTTCGTGCAGCGGCACGCGGCGCTCCACGACCGTGCGAACGGCCAGGAGTGGCTGCCGCTGTCGAACCTGTCCGACGCGCAGGGCCGCTTCTTCGTCTACGACTCCCTCCTCAGCGAGTACGCCGCGCTCGGCTTCGAGTACGGCTACTCCGTGGAGGCGCCGGAGGCCCTGGTCCTGTGGGAGGCGCAGTTCGGCGACTTCGTCAACGGCGCCCAGTCGGTCATCGACGAGTACATCTCCGCCGCGGAGCAGAAGTGGGGTCAGCAGTCCAGCGTCACGCTCCTGCTCCCCCACGGCTACGAGGGCCAGGGACCGGACCACTCCTCCGCACGCATCGAGCGGTTCCTGCAGCTGTGCGCGCAGGACAACATGATCGTGGCCCGTCCATCGACCCCGGCGTCGCACTTCCACCTGCTGCGCCGGCAGGCCTACGCCCGCCCGCGCAAGCCGCTCATCGTGTTCACGCCGAAGGCCATGCTGCGTCTGCGCGGCGCGACGAGCCCGGTGGAGGCGTTCACCGGGGGCCGCTTCGAGCCGGTCCTCGACGACGACCGCGGTCTCGACCGTTCCGCCGTGAAGCGCGTGCTCGTGCACAGCGGCAAGGTGCACTGGGACCTCCGCGCCGAGCTGGAGAAGAACCCGAACCCGGAGATCGCCCTGGTGCGTCTGGAGCAGCTCTACCCGACGCCTATCGACGAGCTGAAGAAGATCACCGACTCGTACCCGAACGCCGAGCTCGTGTGGGTGCAGGAGGAGCCGGAGAACCAGGGCGCCTGGCCGTTCCTGGCTTTGGCCTTCGCGGACGTCCCCGGCGACCGCTCGTTCCGCCCGGTCTCGCGTCCGGCGTCGGCCTCGCCGGCGACGGGATCGTCCAAGGTGCACGCGACCGAGCAGGCCGCGCTCATCCGCGCGGCGGTCACCCTGGGCTGACCGCCTCTCTGACGACGAAGGGCGCCCCGGCTTCGGCCGGGGCGCCCTTCTCGGTCCGTGGGTCAGTACCAGATGTCGAGGGAGGGCGCCGGGAAGGCGACGAACGCACGGTCCAGTGCCTCGACGGCGTCCACCGGGCCCGTGATCCGGCCCGCTCCGTGCAGCGCGGCGACGCGGATGCTGCCGGCGTAGATCGACGAGAGCGCGGAGACGTCGAGGACGAGGTCCGCCTGGGCGCCCGGAGCGTCCTCGATGTGCGCTCGCCCCTCCGCGTCGACGCGCAGGCGCCAGGTGCCCGCGGCGAATCCCAGGGGGTCCTCGATACGGAGCACGGTGTCCAGGGGCGCGGCGTAGGTCCGGGCCGTGAGCGCGGCGGGGACGTCCAGGACGCGGAGCCAACCGTGGTCGTGAACCTCCTGGGTGACGCCGCGCGGGTCCGCGACCAGCCACGGCAGGGCGTCGTCGAGCGGTCGGAGATCGGCGGTCACCTCGTCGACGAGGTCGTGCTGCAGCGCGAACCGCCACAGCGCAGCCGTCGCTTCCGCCGTCTCGCCGACGAGCAGGCGCACGTGCGCTGCGAACCGGAACGTGCCGCCGCGCTCGCTGAGGTGGAAGGCCATCACGCCGCGCACCTGACCGGACTCGTCGCGATAGCGGACGCCGCGCACCCGATCCCGGTCGGTGTCGGTGCTCGCGAGCCCGCTGATGCCCGCCCAGCGGGCCGCCCACCCCGGGACCTGACCGGACCGCGCGGTACGGGCGCGCTCGTGCGCCTCCGCCAGCGCCTCGGCGAGCTCCTCGCGCTCGAGGTACTCCACGCGGCCGGCCGGGACGGGGCCCGCCCAGCCGGCGCGGCGCACATCCACGGTGAACCGCGCCACGGGGACGGCGGAGCCGAAGCCGTACCGGCCGTAGATCGTCGCCTCGGACACCGTGAGGCCCGCGACGGGGAGGCCGGCATCGACGGCGGCGCGCAGCTCCCCCTCCAGCAGGGCACGCGCGATGCCACGGCGGCGGTGCGTGCCGGCTACGGTGACCCCGCTGATCGCCCACATCCCGATCTCGCCGCCGGGGATCGTCAGCGGCGTCACCCAGGAGTCGATGGTCGCCACCGGGAAGCGGTCGGCCGGGGCGTCGGGCTCGTACACGCCGATGTTGCGCCGGCTCCTCAGCGTGCCCACGCCCTCCTCACGAGCCGCCTCCGAGGGGTCGGCGCCGAGGAACCCGCGGGCCATCGCCCGCTGGAAGGCGGCGACGCGCGTGGAATCCGTCGTATCGAGGACCCGGTACTCGAGGCCCTCCCCCGCGAGGCGGTCGACGGACGTCTGGTCAGCGGGGATCCCGCGCGCATCGATGAGGGCCATGCACACAGCCTACGGGCGGTCTCCGACGCTCCGCGCCCCGGGGGCGCTCAGTGCTGCGCGGCCTGGACCTCGCGGAGCCGGGCGAACACCTGGTCGCGCAGCTCCTCCGGAGCGGTCTCCTTGCAGGCGCGGGCGATGACCTCGGTGAGGGTCGTCGCCACCAGAGCCTCGTCCCGGCACGCCGGGCAGTTCTCCAGGTGCTCGCGGATCTCGGCGTGCTCGGTCTTGCACACCTCGTTGCGGAGGTACTCCTCCAGATCCTGACGGGCCTTGTCGCAGCCGCAGTCGCTCATTTCTTGCTCCTCGGGTCAGCCGCGGCGATTCCCCGCTCCGCGGCGTAGTCGGCCAGCAGCTCCCGCAGCATCCGCCTGCCACGGTGCAGACGGCTCATCACGGTGCCGATGGGGGTCTTCATGATGTCGGCGATCTCCTGGTACGCGAAGCCCTCGACGTCAGCGAGGTACACCGCGAGCCGGAAGTCCTCCGGAACCGCCTGCAGCGCGTCCTTCACGACCGACGCCGGCATGCGGTCGATGGCCTCCGCCTCCGCCGACCGGCTGTGCGAAGCGGTGGTCGACTCCGCGCCGCCGAGCTGCCAGTCCTCGAGCTCGTCGATGGTGCCCTGGAAGGGCTCGCGCTGCCGCTTGCGGTAGATGTTGATGTACGTGTTGGTGAGGATGCGGTACAGCCACGCCTTGAGATTCGTGCCCTGCGCGAACGTCGACCACGAGCCGTAGGCCTTGACGAAGGTCTCCTGCACGAGATCGGCAGCGTCAGCGGGATTGCGCGTCATGCGCATCGCGGCGGCGTAGAGCTGGTCCATGAAGGGGAGCGCCTGCTCCTCGAACTCGCGCCGAGGGTCGCCGACGGTGGCTGCGGTTGCGGTGTCGTCCATCACCGGCCAGTCTAGGCGGCTGAGGTCGATCACCTCGCGTTCCAGCGTCGCAGGCATCCTCTTCCCTTCGCACGGGGGCCGCCTCTCACGAGGACGGCGTTGCGTTTACTAAGGTGAGAACCGATGAGCGCCAAAAGGTATTCCCCCACCCGTGTGCAGGGCGCCTACCCCGCGCCCACGATCGACGGCCCGGTGCACGCCGAGCTCACGATCCCCGGCTCCAAGTCCCTCACGAACCGCGAACTCCTCATCGCGGCGATCGCGGACGGCCCCGGCCGCCTGATCGCGCCGCTGCACTCCGACGACTCGCAGCGCATGGTGGAGGCCCTCCGCGCACTCGGCGTCGGCATCGAGGAGGTCGACGCCGGTCATGAGTTCGGTCCCGACCTCGTGATCACGCCCGGCAAGCTCCGCGGCGGCACGACGATCGACTGCGGCCAGGCCGGGACCGTCATGCGCTTCATCGCGCCGCTGGCGGGCCTCGCGGAGCAGGACGTCCACCTCACCGCGCACGAGACGGCTCTGCACCGGCCCATGGGCGGGCTCATCAGCGCCCTGCGCGACCTCGGCGTCGACATCGACGACGAGGGCACCTGGGCCCTCCCGTTCACCATCCGCGGCCACGGCCACATCCGCGGCGGTCGCGTGGAGATCGACGCGTCGGCCTCCAGCCAGTTCGTGTCCGGGCTGCTGCTCGCGGCCCCGCGCTTCGACGTCGGCCTGCACCTCGTGCACACGGGCGAGCGGCTGCCGAGCCTGCCGCACATCGACATGACCATCGAGGCCCTGAGCCGCCGCGGCATCCGCATCGAGCGCCCCGCCGTGGGCGAATGGCTGGTGGAGGCCGGAGTCCCCCGTGCCAAGGAGATCCCGATCGAGCCGGATCTCTCCAATGCCGCCCCGTTCCTGGCGGCGGCCCTCGTCGCCGGAGGCTCCGTCGCGATCACCGGCTGGCCGGCGCACTCGACCCAGCCCGGAGCGCTGCTCCCCGAGATCCTGCAGGCGGCGGGTGCACACGTCAGCCGTCACGCCGGCGTGCTCACCGTGCGGGCCGGATCCGGAATCCGTGGACTGGATCTCGATCTCTCCGCCGCCAGCGAGCTGACGCCGACCCTCGTCGGTCTCGCGGCCTTCGCCGACGGCCCCACGACCATCCGCGGCATCGGACACATCCGCCTCCACGAGACCGACCGGATCGCGGCGCTCGTCGGGAACCTGCGCGCGCTCGGCGGAACCGCCGAGGAGCTCCCCGACGGCATCCGCATCGTTCCCGGTCCGCTCCGGGGCGGCACCTGGGCCGCGCACCACGACCATCGGATGGCGACGACCGGCGCGCTGATCGGCCTCCGCGTCCCCGACGTGGTCATCGACGACATCGGCACCACCGCCAAGACCCTCCCGGAGTTCACGATGCTCTGGGAGCGGATGCTGCGAGGCTGACGGGTGAGCTGGCTGAACGACGACGACGACCTCGAGGACGACTTCGAGGACTACGACGAGAGCAGCATCCGCACCCGACCGAACCCGAAGGCCAACCGGCCGCGCACCAAACGCCGTCCTGCGCACGAGGATGCGCAGATCGGCCGCGTCCTCGGCGTCGACCGGGGCCGGTACTCCGTCCTCCTCGACGAGGACACCCCGCAGGAGCGCACGATCACGGCCGCCCGCGCACGAGAGCTGCGGCGCACGCCGATCGTCACGGGCGACCGGGCCCGCGTCGTCGGTGACACCTCGGGCGACGAGGGCACGCTCGGCCGGATCGTGGGCATCGTCGAGCGCACCTCGCTCCTCCGCCGCAGCGCCGACGACACCGACGAGGTCGAGCGGGTGATCGTCGCGAACGCCGACCAGATGCTCGTCGTCGTCGCGGCGGCCGACCCCGAGCCCCGCGCCCGTCTCGTGGACCGCTACCTCGTCGCCGCCCTGGATGCCGGGATCCGTCCCCTCCTCGTCGTGACGAAGACCGATCTCGCCGACCCCGCGCCGTTCCTCGCGCACTTCGAGGGCCTCGATCTCCGGGTCTTCACGAGCGCACAGGACGAGATGCCGGTCGACGAGATCGGCGCCGCGCTCATCGGCCACTCGACGGTGTTCGTCGGACACTCCGGTGTCGGCAAGTCGACGTTGGTGAACGCCCTGGTGCCCACCGCGGGCCGCGCCACCGGACACGTGAACCAGGTCACCGGCCGCGGGCGACACACCTCCTCCTCCACCGTCTCGCTGCGCTACGAGAGCGCCGACGGCTCCGGCTGGGTCATCGACACCCCCGGCGTCCGCTCCTTCGGCCTCGGGCACGTCGACCCCGCGAACATCCTCGCCGCCTTCACCGAGCTCGCCGTCATCGCCGAGGACTGCCCGCGCGGCTGCACCCACCTCCCCGACGCGCCGGACTGCGCCCTCATCGAGGCGGCGGAGCGCGGCGAGCTGAGCGAGACGGGGCGCGCCCGGCTGGACTCCCTGCAGCGCCTCCTGCAGACCTTCGCCGACAAGGCGGAGCAGCCCCCCGGACGATAGGCTGGACGGGTGACCGAACGCCTGGAAACCGGAACCGCCGCCCCCGACTTCTCCCTGCTCGACCAGGACGGGAACACCATCCGCCTGGCCGACCTCCGCGGCACGAAGACGGTGCTGTACTTCTACCCGGCTGCCATGACGCCGGGGTGCACGACGGAGGCCTGCGACTTCCGCGACAGCATCTCGTCGCTGCAGGGCGCCGGGTATCAGGTCGTCGGCGTCTCGCGGGACGAGCCGGCGAAGCTCGCCGCCTTCCGCGACCGCGACGGCCTCACGTTCCCGCTGCTCAGCGACCCCGACCACGCGGTGCACGAGGCGTACGGCGCCTGGGGCGAGAAGATGAACTACGGCAAGCTCGTCGAAGGTGTGATCCGCTCGACGTTCGTCCTCGACGAGGAGGGCATCATCACGAGCGCGCAGTACAACGTGAAGGCCACGGGCCACGTCGCGCGGCTGCGCAAGCAGCTCGGCATCGACGCCTGACGGGTCGGGTCCCGCTCACTCCGCTTCGCGGCGTGAGCCCTCCCGGCGTGCGCTCGCGATGAGGAGTGCGAAGCCCGCGACGGCCGGGATGCCGAGTCCGAGCACGAAGGCCCACGGGATGGGCGGCAGCGTGAGGGCTCCGAGCGCCAGGGCGATCGCGAGGACCTGGAACACCACGCCCCCGGATCGCGCCCAGGAGCGTCCCGCGCGGGTGCCGAACGCGAAGGCCGCGAGTGCGGCGGCGCCGATCAGCGTCAGGACGATGAGAGCGATGGCCGTCGGCAGCGACGCGGCGTCCCCCGCCCCGAGTCCGGCCATCTCGATCGCGGCGAACACGAGCAGGGCGACGGCTTCCACCGCCAGCACGGCGGCGGCGGCGCGGGCGATTCCCGGTGCGCGCACGGGTGTCCTCCCGGGGATCGAATGACGAGAAAACCCTTGATTTCAGGGTATTCATGTAACAGAATAGAGAAAGTCATGTGCTCCCACAGCGGCGTGGGGCGAACGTTCGCGTTCGCATCACAATCAGCGGGCATCCGCCCGTATCTCAACAGGGTAGCGGAACCCGAACCGTCACCCGAATCGAGAGGTCGCATCGCGACATCTCATGAAATCCACACCGAGGAGCCCCCATGGACTGGCGTGACAAGGCCGCCTGCCTGACCGTCGACCCCGAACTGTTCTTCCCCGTCGGGAACACCGGCCCGGCCGTCGACCAGATCGAGAAGGCCAAGACGGTCTGCGCGACCTGCACGGTCACCGAGATCTGCCTGCAGTACGCCCTGGAGACCAGCCAGGACTCCGGCGTCTGGGGCGGCCTCTCCGAGGACGAGCGTCGCGCTCTCAAGCGTCGCGCGGCCCGCGCCCGCCGCGCCTCCTGAGATTCACGGAAGCGGCCTGAGACCCGGTCTCAGGCCGCTTCTGCGTGCACGGGCGGGCTCAGCGCTCCAGCCAGCGCAGCGGGATGTCGATGACCACCTCGGTGCCCTCGCCCTCGCTCCCCTGCCAGTCGATGGTGCCGCCGAGCTCGCCCTGGATGAGGGTGCGGATGATCTGCGTCCCCAGACCCTGCCCCACCCGACCCTCGGGAAGCCCGTGACCGGTGTCGCGCACCGTCACCCGGAGGTTGTCCTCCGTGCGCTTCGCATCGATCGTGACGACGCCCTCCTGTCCGGCGAGACCGTGCTCGACGGCGTTCGTCACGACCTCCGTCAGCGCCAGCGCCAGCGGGGTGGCGTACTCGCTGGGGAGCACACCGAAACGCCCCGTGGACTGCGTGCGCGCTCGGGTGTTCGGCGCCGAGGCGACCTCGGCGACGAGCTTGAGGACCCGGTGGAAGACCTCGTCGAAGTCGACCTTCTGCGTGAGGCCCTGCGCGAGCGTGTCATGCACGACCGCGATGGCGTCCACGCGGCGCATGGCCTGGGTGAGGGCGTCGCGCGCCTCGTCGGAGTGCGTGCGCCGCGCCTGGATCCGCAGCAGCGAGGCGACCGTCTGCAGATTGTTCTTCACCCGGTGGTGAATCTCGCGGATCGTCGCGTCCTTGGTGATGAGCTCCTGCTCCTGGTGACGCAGCTCCGAGACGTCGCGGCAGAGCACGATGGCGCCGATGCGCGTGCCGTGGTCCTTCAAGGGGATGGCACGGAGCGAGACGGTCACGCCCCGCGCCTCGATGTCCGTGCGCCAGGGCGCCCGTCCGGTCACGACCACGGGCAGGGACTCGTCGACCTGACGGGACGGCGGCACGAGCCGGGTGGTCACCTCCGCCAGGGACTCCCCCTCCAGCTCGTCGTCGAATCCCATCCGGTTGAACGCGGAGAGCGCGTTCGGGCTCGCGAACGTGGTGATGCCGTCGACGTCGATGCGGATCAGGCCGTCCGACGCACGGGGCGCCCCGCGTCGAGGCGACGTCGGCGCGGCCGGGTCGGGGAAGCTCCCGTCGGCGATCATCCGGAACAGGTCGTTGGCGCACTCGTCGAAGGTGATCTGCTGACGGGAAGGGGTGCGGACCTCTCCGAGATTCGTGTGCCGCGTCACCACGCCGATCACGCGGGGAGCCTTGTCCTCTCCGCGACGCTCGATCACGATCGGCACCGCACGCACCCGCGTCGGCGTCTCCTCGAACCAGTCCGGCGAGGACGAGTCCACGATCTCCGCGGACTCGAAGGCGCCCTGCACCTGCGTCCGCCACTGGGGCCGCACGCGCTCGCCGACGATGTCGCGGTAGAACAGCGTCGCCGCGCCACTGGGCCGCGCGTGCGCGACGGCGATGAAGGAGCCGTCCTCGGTCTGGATCCACAGGACGATGTCGGCGGAGGCGAGGTCGGCGAGGAGCTGTCCGTCACCGGCGAGCCGATGCAGCCACTCCACGTCGTCGTCGGTCAGAAGGCCCTGGGCCTGGGCGAGATCACTGAGGGTTGACACCTCCCCAGCCTAGAGTCCCGCACCTCAGAGGATGGCGAGCGACGTCGCGCGCCACCGGTGGTCGAGCCCTTCCAGCCGGAGGGCCACCGCGCGCGTGCGCCCCGGCCCCGCCACCACGACGACCGCCTCGACGATGCCGTCGCGCGGATGGGTCACCCGAACGGTGCGGATGACGAAGGTCGGCCGGGCCGGCGGCACCCCGCGTGCGCTGCGGGCGCGAGCGGCGAGGTTCGCACGGGTGACGAGGCTGCGGTACGCCTCCTCGCTGAACCACCGCGCCAGCTGATCCACCTCGCGGATCCCGGCGAGCGCCTCGAGCGCGCCCCGTGTGAGGCTCCGGACCAGGAGCGCGGGGTCGGGAAGCTGATCGGCGGGGGTGGGCTGTGGTCCGAAGAACTCGGCCAGCATCATCGGGTTCTCCCCTCGAAGGCGTCGGCGAGACGTCAGTAGACCACGGCGTGGACCGCCGGCGGGGACGACGGCGAAGGTCTGTGGACAACCCGTACACGACGGTGCCGATGTGGATAACTCGGGTGCGGCAGCGCGCGGCCGTACGCTCGGTCGGATGCACTGGGAATCCCTCTTCGACGACCTGGAAGGGCAGCTCGCCGCGGAATGGGAGGCGGAACGCGCCGCTCGCGACGCCGAGTCCGAGCGCCTCCGCATCGCCCGGCTCGATCTCCGCTCGCGTCTGCGGCACCTGTGCGCGGCGCAGGCCGAGGCGATCCTCCACCTCGCCGACGGCGCCAGGGTGCCCGTGGGGCTGCGGTCGCTGGGGGTGGACTGGGTGGCCGCGCTCCCCCGGGTGCCGCAGGGCACACGGCTGCAGAGCGCCGTCCTGCTGGTCCCGGTGGCGGCGGTGCGCGGGCTCACGGTCGACCACGGGGCGATGCTGGCGAGCCTCGCCGCGGAGAGCCCCGGCGCGCCGACGCTGCGCGAGCGGATGACCTTGGGCTTCGTGCTCCGCGACCTCGCCCGGCGTCGCCTCCCCGTGCAGCTCCGGCTACTGGTCGGGGACGACCTGCACGGCACCATCGACCGTGCCGCCGTCGATCACCTGGATCTCGCCGAGCACGACAGCGGCGCTGCCCGCCGCGCGGATGCGGTGCACGGCTTCCGGATGGTGCCGTACGCCGCGCTCTCCGCGGTGCGCGTCCTCGGCACCGCGTCGATCTGAACGCTCACGCGAAGGGCGTGACCGAACGACCCCAGAGCTCCGGGAAGCTGGCCGCCTGCGACTGCCGCCACAGCGCCATGCGCCGCGCCTCCTCCGTCTGCGCGGCGAGATACTCCTCGATGCTCGGCTCCTCGATGCGCCACCGGGCGGGTGCCCCGAGCGGGGCGCCGCGCAGATGCCCGGCGTGCACGAGGGCGATCACCTCGTCGATGTCGATGCTCAGCAGCTCGGCGACCTGGGCGGGCGCGAGGAAACGGGGGGTCTGCGGGTGCGGGGGTGTCATGCCCTCATTCTGGGCGGCCGTCCGGCACGGTGTCGGGGATCGGCGGGACCTTGTGGATAACTCGGTCGCCCCGGACGGCGTTTCTGTGACGATGTCGCCATGGCCCCGCTCTTCCGCTCCCCTCGTCGCCGCCTCCGGGGTGACCTCCGCTTCGCGGTCGGCATCGTCCTCGTGCTCGCCTCGGTCGCCGGCGTCTGGTCCATCGTCACCGCTGCGGACCAGGCGAGTCCCGTGCTCCAGGCCCGGCGCACGATCGTCCGCGGCGAGGTCCTCCGTGCCTCCGACTTCCAGACCGTCGACGTGGCGCTCGGGGCGGTCTCCGACGACTACCTCCGGCCGGAGCAGCTCGCCGCGGGGCGGATCGCGGCCCGCACCCTGACGAAGGGCGAGCTCCTGCCGCGGACAGCGACGGCCGGAGCGGAGAGCAGCCGCACGACCACGGTCGTCGTCGAGAGCAGCGTCGCTCTGCCGGAGGATGTGGCGACCGGCACGGAGGTCGAGGTCTGGCAGGCGCCGCTGCGCGACGACGGCCGCTCCCACGATGAGCCGCGCATCCTCGTCGGGGACGTCGCCGTCCGCACCGTCCTCGAACCGGACGGGCTCCTCGCCGACGGGGCGGCGGAGGTCGAGATCGTGATCGACCGCAGCGACGTCGCCGCCGTGCTGGGCGCGGTCACCGGCGGGGCGGCGCTCTCCGTGATCCCCGTCGGGTCCGGATCATGAGCGTCGTCCTCCTGGCCGTGGCCGCGCCCCGCGTGGATTCGCTCGTGGCGGAGCTGGAGTGGGAGGGCATCACGGGGATAGCCTTGCCGTCCGCCGCGCCCGCGGCCCTCATCGCGCGCCTGCAGCCGGACGTGGAGGCGGTGGTGGTATCCGCGACCAGGGAGACGCTGACGGCCGAGCTGCGGGCGGCCTGCGACCGCGCGGGCGTCCGCATCCTCACGCTCGGCGACCCGGAGAGCCGAGCGGTGGCCCGGCTCGGGCTCGCCCCGCCACTGCGCACCGATGCGGCGGGCTGGGAGATCGCCGCGGCGCTGTCCGCGGATGCGCTCGACGCCCCGCGGCTGCCGGTCTCCCCGTCGCGCATCACGACGGTCTGGGGCCCGCACGGGGCGCCCGGACGGTCGACGGTCGCGATCCAGCTCGCCGTCGAGCTCGCCCGTCGCGGTCGGCGGACAGCCCTGGCCGATGCGGACACCGTGGCTCCCTCGCTCGCCCTGCTCCTGGGCATGGACGACGACGCCCCGGGGCTCGCCGGAGCCTGCCGCCGCGCGGGAACCGGGGCGCTGGATCCCGCGGAGCTCTCCCGGCTCTCGGTCCGGCTGCTCGCCGGCGGCACCGAGGTCGACGTGCTCGCCGGGCTCAACCGTCCGAGCCGCTGGCCGGAGCTGTCGGATGCGCGGCTGCGGGCGACCCTCGAGGCCTGCCGCACCTGGCGGGACGAGACGATCGTCGACGTCTCCGCGGCGATCGACGCCGACGACGAAGCCACCCACGATGTCGTCGGCCCCCGTCGGCACGCCGCGACCACCGCGGCCCTGGGCGCAGCGGACCGGGTCGTGGCGGTGGCTCCCGCCGACCCGGTGGGGATCAGTCGTTTCCTCCGCGACCACGCCGAGGTCCGCCGCCTCGTGGGGCGGACGCCGATGACGGTGGTCGTGAATCAGGTGCGACCGGGACCCCTCGGCCTCGACGCCCGGAGTCAGATCCGTCGCACGCTGGAGCGGTTCGCCGGCCTCACCGACATCGCCTTCCTGCCCTACGACCGTCGTGCCGTCGATGCGGCGCTGCTCCACGCCCGGCCGATCTCCGACGTCGCCCCGCGCTCGACGATGGTCGCCGCCGTGCGCCGGCTGGCGGCCGACCTCGATGCGTCCGTGCCCGGGGAGGCTACTGCCGGTAGCTCGACAGGAAGTTCCCGAGGCGCTCGACGGCTTCGCTCAGCACTCGCGGCTCTGGCAGGGTCACGAGGCGCAGGTGATCCGGCGTCGGCCAGTTGAAGCCCGTCCCCTGCACGAGCAGGATGTGCTCGGATACTAGCAGGTCGTAGACGAGCTTGGCGTCGTCGCGGATCTCGTGCACGTTCGGGTCCAGTCGCGGGAAGGCGTAGAGCGCACCCTGGGGCTTCACGCAGGACACGCCGGGGATGGCCTCGAGCCCCTCCCAGGCGATGTCGCGCTGCTCGTGGAGCCGCCCGGTCGGGGCGATCAGGGCGTCGATCGACTGGACCCCGGACAGCGCCGCCTGGACGGCGTGCTGCGCCGGGACGTTCGGGCAGAGCCGGGTCGAGGCCAACAGCGTGATGCCCTCGATGAAGCCCTTGGCGTGGTCCTGCGGTCCCGTGACGACCATCCAGCCGGACCGGTAGCCGGCCACGCGGTACGTCTTGGAGAGCCCGTTGAACGTGAGGCAGAGCAGGTCGGGGGCCAGGGTCGCCGTCGGGATGTGCACGGCGTCGTCGAACAGGATGCGGTCGTAGATCTCGTCGGAGAGGATGAGCAGCTGGTGCTCGCGCGCGATCTGCACGAGGCCCTCCAGCACCTGCCGGGAGTAGACCACGCCGGTGGGGTTGTTCGGGTTGATGATCACGAGCGCCTTGGTCCGCGGCGTGATCTTGGACCGGATGTCCTCGAGGTCGGGCTGCCAGCCCTGCTCCTCGTCGCAGAGGTAGTGCACGGGCGTGCCGCCCGCGAGGCTCGTCATGGCCGTCCAGAGCGGGTAGTCGGGAGCGGGGATGAGGACCTCGTCCCCCTCGTCCAGTAGCGCCTGCATGGTCATGGTGATCAGCTCGGAGACGCCGTTGCCGAGGTACACGTCGTCGGGATCGAAACGGGGGAACCCGTCGATCTCCTCGTACCGGCTCACGACGGCACGCCGGGCGGAGATGATGCCCTTGCTGTCGCTGTAGCCGTGGGCCGTGGGGAGCGCCGCGAGCATGTCGTGCACGATCTGGTGCGGGGCGTCGAAGCCGAAGATCGCGGGGTTGCCGGTGTTGAGCTTGAGGATCCGGTGGCCCTCTGCTTCCAATCGCGCCGCCTCGACGAGGGCGTTTCCGCGGATCTCGTACAGGACGTTCTTGAGCTTCGACGACTGGTCGAAGGTGCGCGATGGTGTCATCGATCAAGCCTACAGGGACGACAGGAGGGCCAATCCGCACGGACTGGCCCTCCTCGTCACCCGAAGGCTACTTCTTCTTCTTGCTCTGCGCGCGCCGCTGCTCGCGGTTGCCCGCCGCCGGGGCGGCCGGCTCCGTGCGCTGGCCGAAGGCGCCGCGCGGGGCCTCCTCCGGCTCGGCCTGCTGCGGAGCCTGCGCCCGGGCCGCGGCCTGGCGCATCCGGTCGGTCGCGGCCTGCTGGACCTGCCCGCGGTCGTTGCGGACCTCGACCTCGCCGGCGTCGTTCGCCGCCGAGTACTCCAGGCGCTGCTCTCCACCGTCGGTGGCGAGCCCCTTGGCCTCGACCTCCGCCGTCTCGGCGTCGCCGGCGCGACGGACCTCGACCTCGAGGTTGTAGAGGTAGCCGACCGACTCCTCCTTGATCTGGCCCATCATCGACTGGAACATCGCGTAACCCTCGCGCTGGTACTCGATGAGCGGATCGCGCTGCGCCATCGCCCGGAGGCCGATGCCGTCCTTGAGGTAGTCCATCTCGTACAGGTGGTCGCGCCAGCGGCGGTCGAGCACCTGCAGGACGACGCGACGCTCGAGCTCCCGGGTCGCGGCCTCGCCCAGCGACTCCTCGCGCTTCTCGTAGGCGATCTTCGCGTCCGACAGCAGCTCACGCGTCAGGCCCTCGGCGGTGATGCCGCCCTTGCGTCCTGCGGCCTCCGACACGACCTCGTCGATCGTGACGCTCACCGGGTACAGCGTCTTCAGCTCGGTCCAGAGGGCGTCGAAGTCCCAGCTCTCGTTGTGGCCCTCGCCGGTGTGGTCCTTCACGACGCCGCTGATCGCGTCCTCGATGAAGTGCTGCACCCGATCGGCGATGTCGTCGCCCTGGAGGATGTGGCGGCGGTCGGCGTAGATCGCCTCGCGCTGACGGTTGAGGACGTCGTCGTACTTGAGGACGTTCTTGCGCATCTCGGCGTTGCGGGCCTCGACCTGCGACTGGGCGCTGCGGATCGCCCGGGACACGAGACCCGACTCGATCGGCACGTCGTCGGGGAAGTTCGTGCGGGCGAGGATCGCCTCGGCGGCGCCGGACTGGAACAGCCGCATGAGGTCGTCGGTGAGGCTCAGGTAGAAGCGGCTCTCGCCGGGGTCGCCCTGACGACCGGACCGACCGCGCAGCTGGTTGTCGATGCGGCGCGACTCGTGGCGCTCGGTGCCGAGCACGTAGAGGCCACCGGCCTCGATGACCTTCTCGGCCTCCTCCTCGACGACCTTCTTCATGGTCTCGTAGGTCTCGTCCCAGGCGACCTCGTACTCCTCCGGCGTCTCCACCGGGTCGAGTCCCTTCGCCTTCAGCTCCTGCACCGCGAGGAACTCGGCGTTTCCGCCGAGCATGATGTCGGTGCCTCGGCCGGCCATGTTCGTCGCGACCGTGACGGCGCCGAGGCGGCCGGCGCGGGCGACGATCTCCGCCTCACGGGCGTGGTTCTTCGCGTTCAGGACCTCGTGCTTAACGCCCTTCTTGGCGAGCAGGCGCGACAGGTACTCGCTCTTCTCGACGCTGGTGGTGCCGACCAGCACCGGCTGCCCGCTCGCGTGGCGCTCGGCGATGTCCTCCACGACCTGCGCGAACTTCGCCGCCTCGTTCTTGTACACCAGGTCCGGCTGGTCCTTGCGGATCATCGGCTTGTTGGTGGGAATCGGGATGACGCCGAGCTTGTACGTCGACATGAACTCGGCGGCCTCGGTCTCGGCCGTACCGGTCATGCCGGCGAGCTTGTCGTAGAGGCGGAAGTAATTCTGCAGAGTGACGGTGGCGAGGGTCTGGTTCTCGGCCTTGACCGGCACCCCCTCCTTCGCCTCGATCGCCTGGTGGATGCCCTCGTTGTAGCGGCGTCCGACGAGGATGCGTCCGGTGTGCTCGTCGACGATCATGACCTCGTCGTTCATGACGACGTAGTCGGTGTCCTTCTTGAACAGCGCGAGCGCCTTGATCGAGTTGTTCAGGAACGAGATGAGCGGCGTGTTGGCGGACTCGTAGAGGTTGTCGATGCCGAGGTAGTCCTCGACCTTCTCGATGCCCGGCTCCAGGACGCCGACGGTGCGCTTCTTCTCGTCGACCTCGTAGTCCTCGCCGGCGACGAGCGTGCGCGCGATCTTGGCGAACTCCGCGAACCAGCGGTTCGCCTCGCCGGACGACGGTCCGGAGATGATGAGCGGCGTGCGGGCCTCGTCGATGAGGATGGAGTCCACCTCGTCGACGATCGCGAAGAAGTGCTCGCGCTGGACGAGGTCCTCCTTGCGCCAGGCCATGTTGTCGCGGAGGTAGTCGAAGCCGAACTCGTTGTTCGTGCCGTAGGTGATGTCGGCCGCGTACTGCTCGCGGCGCACGGCGGGTGTCTGGCCGGAGACGATGATGCCCGTCGTCATGCCGAGGGCGCGGTAGACGCGGCCCATGAGCTCCGCCTGGTAGCTCGCGAGGAAGTCGTTCACGGTGATGACGTGCACGCCCTTGCCCGCGATGGCGTTCAGATAGGCGGGGAAGGTGGCGACGAGGGTCTTGCCCTCACCGGTCTTCATCTCGGCGATGTTCCCGAGGTGGAGGGCGGCACCACCCATGATCTGCACGTCGTAGGCGCGCATGCCGAGCGTCCGCTTTGCGGCCTCGCGCACCGCGGCGAAGGCCTCGGGCATGAGCTGGTCGAGCGTCTCACCCTTCTCGTAGCGGGCGCGCAGCTCGGCGGTCTCGTTGCGCAGCTCGTCGTCCGTGAGCTGGGAGATGTCCTCCTCGAGGGCGTTCACCGCCTTCACCACCTGGTTCAGACGGCGGATGATCCGCCCCTCACCTGCGCGCAGCAGCTTCTCAAGAGGATTCGCCACGGATGTCATCTCCCTGTCATTGGGTCATTCGCCGGCCGCCGTGAGGCGAGCGCCAGGCATACTTTGCCATGTTACCGGCCTGTGACCTCCACGTCGCCTGCATGGGTCCGCCGCGCCGCGTCCGGGAAATTGCCGGGTATGCATATACTCGGCACTGCTTTCCATCCGCCATCCTCGGGAGACCGGTCATGTCCGTACGCCAGAGCCTGCTCGCCATCCTCGACCAGGGCCCCTGCTACGGCTACCAGCTCCGCCACGAATTCGACCGCCGGACCGGATCGACCTGGCCGCTCAACGTCGGCCAGATCTACAACACCCTGGAGCGGCTCGAGCGGGACGGACTGGTCCAGCGCGGGGAGGCCGACGACCACGGTCACGTGTACTGGCGCATCACGCCCGCGGGCTCGGCCGAGGCGGCACGCTGGCTCACCACCCCCGTGCTCCGCGCTCCCGCGACGCGCGAGGAGCTCGCCGTGAAGCTCGCCGTCGCGGCCACGCTGCCCGGAGTCGATGCCGCCGCCATCCTCCGCAGCCAGCGGGACGCCTCGCGGCAGCGGCTCGAGGACCTGCGGCGCACGCCCTCCCCCGGCCTCGCCGCCGGCAGCCCCGAGGATCTCGCGTGGTCCCTCGTCCTCGACTCGCTCGTCTGCGCCGCGGAGGCCGAACTCCGGTGGCTCGACCAGGCGGAGGCCCGACTCGCGCAACACCCCCATCCCGAGATGGCCCTGGAGCTGACCACCGAACGCCCCAAGCGAGGACGCCCCGCGAAGGCGACGCCCTCCCCCGTCGCCCTCCCCGCCTGACGCACCAGCCGACGATGCCCGCCGTTCGCCTGGAGCGGATGCTCAGCCCGCGCACGCGCCCGGGAAACTAGGATCGGCACATGGCTGGATTTTGGGGCAGACGCAAACGCGAACAGGAAGAACTCGCCGCACAGGACGCGGACCTCGCCCGGCGTGCGGAACAGGCACTCGTCGCCGCCGACGAGCGCATCCGCACCACCTCCGACGAGCTCGTCTTCGCGGAGGCTGAGCTCGGCGAGTCCCTGACCGCCGACCTCAAGGCCGCGCTGCTGTCGGTGCGCACGCACCTGCGGGAGGCCTTCCAGCTCCACCAGCTCAACCACGACGAGATCCCGGACACCGACGAGGAGCTGCGCACGCGGAACGCGCGCATCCTGCAGCTCTGCGACTGGGCCCAGGACCTCCTGGACGAGAAGACCACCGTGCTCGCGGAGTCCGTCGCGAAGGTGCGGCGCGCGCCCGAGATCATCGCCCAGGTCCGCGCGGACGCCGAGGCGCTGAGCGCCCGCATCCCGCAGACGGACGAGACGGTGTCCCGGCTGTCCGCCCGCTACTCCGACTCCGCCATGCATCAGATCACCGCCAGCGCGGCCGAGGCGGAGCAGCTGATCCGTTTCGCGACCCACAGCGCCGACATCTCGGAGCGTCGCCGCGCGGCGAAGCAGAACGAGGAGGCGAACCTCGCGCTGGAGACGGCCACCGAGGCGACGCGTCGCGCCGCTGCCCTGCTCGACGCGGTGGAGGACTTCGAGATCGAGGCCCTGCGCGCCGAGTCGACCCTGGCCGAGGTCATCGCCGACTCCCGTAACGACCTCATCGCCGCCCGGACCGCTCCCTCCACGCCCGCCGTGGCGGAGGCCGTCGCCCGGCTGCAGGCGGCCCTGGCCTCCCTCACCCCCTCGGGCCAGCCCAACGACCCGTTCGCCGAGCTCTCGCGTCTGCGCGAAGCCAACGCCGGCCTCGACGACGCGATCGCCACGGCCCGGCATCGCGCCGAGAATCCGCTGCCGAGCATCGCGCAGGTCCAGCACGCGATCGACGACGCCGACCGCCAGCTGGGCGTCGCCCGCGGGCTCATCGCCGGGCATCGCGGATGGATCGGCGCCGATGCGCGCACCCGTCTCGCCGAGGCGGAACGACTCCGCGTCGATCTCCCGGCCCTGCTTCCTGCCGAAGAGACCCGCGAGGCGGCGCTCGCCCAGGCCCGCCGGGTCGCGCACCTCGCCGCGGAGGCCCTCCAGCTCGCGCAGCGCGACATCGACTCGTCCCGCCCGCAGGATCAGGACTGGGGCGGCGGCTGGGGCGGCGGTCCTCGTCGCGGCGGCGGGATGGGCGGCGGCGACCTCGCCTCCGGCATCCTCGGCGGGCTCGTCATCGGCAGCATCCTCGACGGCATCTTCGACTGACGCCGTCCGGTCTTCGCACGACAACGGCCCGACCCCCGCGGGGGTCGGGCCGTTCTCGGTCGTATCAGGAGGCGAGCGCCTCGGCGGGCGGAGCCTGCGTGCTCAGGGCGATGACACCGTAGTCCCAGCCCTTGCGGCGGTAGACCACGCTCGGGTGGTCGGTGCGCGCATCGACGAAGAGGAAGAAGTCGTGCCCGACGAGCTCCATCCGGTCGACGGCCTCCTCCACCGTCATCCACTCCGCCTCGAAGCTCTTCGTGCGGATGACGACGGGCGAGTAGTCCTCCTCCTCCTCGCTCTGCACCGGGATGCTGCCGGTCGCGACGGCGTGCAGC
Source organism: Microbacterium sp. LEMMJ01 (assembly GCF_002114135.1). Taxonomy (NCBI): domain Bacteria; kingdom Bacillati; phylum Actinomycetota; class Actinomycetes; order Micrococcales; family Microbacteriaceae; genus Microbacterium; species Microbacterium sp. LEMMJ01. The sequence goes on along the minus strand of NZ_NCTV01000035.1, from coordinate 86,197 downwards.
ACCTCGGCGGAGGCCGGCTGCACGTCGATGCCCTCGAGCGAACCGCTGCCCTTCTCGAAGTGCGGGCCGCGCGGATGCTGTCGTCCGTCGACGCGCTTCTCCTTCGCGCGGCGCAGCTGCTCCGTCATCTTGTCGATCGCGAGGTCGAGAGCCACGAACTTGTCGCCGTCGACGGCCTCGGCACGGACCACGGGGCCCTTGCCGACCAGCGTCAGCTCGACCGTCTCGTCCGGGACGCGCCCGTTGCGGTAGACCCGGTGCGTGACCTTCACGTCCAGACGTTGCGCCTTGGCGGCGAGTGTCTGGATCTTGGCGATCTTCTCTTCGACGACGGTGCGGAAGCGATCGGTGATGCCCACTCCGACGCCCACGATGCTCGTTTCCATTGCTGCCTCCTTGTCCCGGTCCACCCGGCCAAGGGCGGACCGTGGTCGCCTTGTGACACCCCACCGTAGTCCGACGCGCGGCGGATGTCACGGCCCTCGACCCTGTGTCTCCGGTGAGTCTTCGATGAACCTCATCCGGATTCCGGCGACTTCGGCGTGGCGGCGAGCGCGACGGCCCCGACGACCACGAACCCGGCGGCGACGAGCGCCCGGACCGCCTCGTCGAGCGTGGCTCCCGTCGTGACCACGTCGTCCACGACCACCGCCGGGGCCCCGAGCCCCCGGCGCCGCGAGATCATCGCCCCGCGGACGTTCGCGGCGCGGTCCGGGGCAGCCAGCTCGCGCTGGTCGCGCACCCGGCGCGTGAGGGTCAGGACGCGCTGCGGATCGGCTCCGGCGCGCCGGACGAGGAGCTCCGGAACGCGGGTACCCCGACGACGGAACGCGGCGCGCGAGGTCGGCACCGGGACCACCCAGACCCCGGGGACGAGGACGGGCGTCAGGACAGCGGCGAGCGCGGCGCCGAGCGGCCGGGCCAGGAGCGTGTCGCCCTCCCCCTTCATCCGCCGGATGCAGGACGCTGCGGGACCCTCCAGAGCGAGCGCGGCTCGGACCCGCAGGCCCGCCGGCGTGCGCACCTCGCGCGGCGACGGATCGAGCGCGTTCCGGCAGTCGTCGCAGAGCAGCGTCCCCGGACGCTCGCACCCGGCGCACCGCGCGGCGAGCAGCAGGGCGCCGATCTCGGCGAGGAGCGCGTGCGTCCGTGTCGTGATCCCCATGCGGGCATCCTGTCGCCCGGAGCCGCCGCGCGGGCCACGAAGGGGACGAGGTGGGGGCGGACGGACGTCATCCGCCGCTGTGCAGGAGTGGTCACTCCCCGGCGCGGGTGGCGAGGATCGCGACGCCCTCCGTGACCTCACGCCACGCCGAGCCGGCGTGAGCGAACAGCTGACCATCGGCATCGAGGATGCGCACGCCCGCGGGAGTGCGGGCGCCGGCGACCGAGGCGGCGTCGCTGGGTGCGGTCTCCGCCGACCCGGGACCGCCGACCGGCTGCACCAGGAGCCGCGGGGTGGACGAATCGGTCAGGACGGCCAGGCGATCCGGACCCAGCCAGGCGAGTCCCGTCGACGCCTCGGTGAGCTGGAGCAGCGGGCGCATCTCGCCGAGGTCCGTCGGCACACCGGACCCGTCCCGCACCACCGACGCGACCGCGAGCCAGCGCTGGCCGCCGACCACGATCACCGCCGCCACGCGGGCGCCGTCCGCCGCCACCCGCAGGTCGGAGATGGAGGAGGCGCTCGGCCAGGCACCGGCGACCTTGTGGGGGACCACGTCCGGACCGACGGCCTGCACGGTCTGCGGCGCGCCCGCGGGGACCGACCACACGTAGCCGTAGGGGTCGAGGGACGGATGCACCAGGCCCGGACGAGCATCCAGCTCGTCGCGCGAGCTCTTGCCCACGAGGTACACATGGCCGTCGTCGAGCTGGAGCGCGGCACTCGCATCGTCCGCGGCGACGTCGATCGCCTCGATCGGCTGCGACACGGACTGGATCTGCGGGCTGATGGCGGGGATCGACGCGATCTCGTCGCCGACGATGCGCCCGAACACGCCGTCCTTCAGCACCAGCGTCCCCGGTTCCGGCGTGGAGTCGGCGAGCTCGACGACCCCCGCGTCGAGAGCCCTCCCGTCGACACTGAAGCGCACCTGGGTGACGTTCACGCCGGCGGCCCTCAACGTGGCCTGCAGCTGGGTGCGCATGCGCGCCAGGGTCGTCCGGTCGAGACCAGCCGCGGGACGGGTCAGCGACACCTCGGCGACCTGCGCCGTGATCAGCACCGCGTCCTGCGCCAGCTGCACGTCGGCGGGGAAGGCCGTCTGGACCGCCGGATCGAGCCACTCCGCCGGGGTTCCGGCGACGAGCGCCTGGGTCACCGTGGTCGCCGGGCTCTGACGGCGGGGGAACCACCGTATGTCCGGGACCAGCCGCGACCAGCCTGCATCGAACCACTGCAGCGAGTACCCCTCGAAGACGTTGGGGAACCGCGCCTCGTCGATCACGACGCCGTCCGGCGCCTGGGTGATGCGCCACTCGCCGTCCTCGCCCCGGGCCAGGGCGAACGGGATGCTCGAATCGCCGGGGGCACCGCTGTACGCCCCGGAGTCGTCCACGCTCGCGACCAGCTCGAGCAGTACCTGCACCTCGGCCTCGTCGGCGTCCTCGACCTGGTCATCGGCGACGTTCGAGGTCAGGGTCCGCGCCTCCGCTCCGGCGTCGATGGAGACGCCCGCCGACGGGCGCCAGCTCCGCTGCAGCGACGGCGCCAGGAACTCGCGCGCCGTGGCCCAGTTGTCCGAGGTCGTGATGCCCGCCTCGAGGAAGCCCTCCACGATCTCCTCCGGCCCCGCACCCGCGATCGGTCCGGAGGCGACGGGGAGGACGTCGACGTCGTCCGGCGACTCCCCGAGCTCGAGGCCGACCGCCACGTCTCCGCTCGTCGGCAGCCCCGCGCAGGCCGGCAGCAGCAGGGCCACGACCGCCACGGCAGCGGCGCGGAGGAGGCGACGTGACGCGCGCGTGGTCATGACTGGTCCTTCCCGTCGAGGAGATCAGAGTACGTCTCGGCGATGGAGATCGGCTGCGTGGCATCACCGAGCTCGGCGAGGGGCTCCTGCGGCTCCACCGGGATCGGACTGGGTCCGTCGAGCACCCGGTCGTGGCGGGGCACGGTGAGGACGAAGTGGGAGCCGACGCCGAGCTCGGACCAGACCGCCAGGGTCCCGCCGTGGAGGGTGGCGTCGCCGAGGGCGATCGACAGCCCGAGCCCGGTGCCGCCGATCGTGCGCTGACGCGACGGGTCCGCCCGCCAGAATCTGTCGAACACCCGCTCCGCGTCTCCGGGGTCCATGCCCAGCCCGAAGTCCCGGACGCCGGCCGCCACCGCGTGCTGGTTGCTGTCCACCGTGACGACGACCGGGCGTCCCTCGCCGTGCTCGATCGCGTTGCCGATGAGGTTGCGCAGCACCCGCCGCACGCGGCGCGGGTCCATGTCGACCGGCGAGTAGCCGCCGGGTGCCACGAGACGGATCTCCGTGCCGTGCCCTTCCGCGAGCGGCCGCATCTGCTCGATCACGTCCTCCGCGAGCTGCGCGAGACTCGTGGCCTCCAGCTCGAGCTGCACGGACCCCGCGTCGTAGCGACTGATCTCCAGCAGGTCGGCCAGCAGCGTGTCGAACCGCTGCACCTGCGCGTGCAGGAGCTCGGCGGTGCGTGCGGTCGTGGGATCGAACTCGTCACGCTGGTCGTTGAGCATGTCGGCGGCGAGGCGGATCGTCGTCAGCGGGGTCCTGAGCTCGTGCGAGACGTCGGACACGAAGCGCTGCTGCACCATGGACAGCTCGCCGAGCTCCTTGATCTGCGCCTCGATGCTGTCGGCCATCGCATTGAAGGAGCGGCCGAGGGTCGCGAGCTCGTCCTCGCCGTGCACCTCCAGCCGCACACCGAGATCGCCCGCCGCGAGCCGCGCGCTCGTCTCCGCCGCCTGGACGATCGGGGTCGACACGGTCCGCAGCACGATCCAGGAGATGGCCGCGACGATGGCGACCAGCCCGATGCCGGCGATCCACAGGGTCCTCTGCACGAAGACGAGGGTCTGGTCGGCGTCGGCGAGGTCGTAGGCGAAGTAGATCTCGAAGGATCCGGCCTGCGGCACCTGGAGCTGCTGCCCCACGACGATGCCCGGCACGACGCCGCCATCCTCGGTGAGCAGGGCGACGGACTGCCAGGCCTGCCGGTCGTCGAACTCGCGGACCCGGGCCTGCAGCTCGGGGCTCAGCAGATCCGGCGTCAGCCCGGCGGTGAAGCCGTTGAGCCGTACCGTCCCTGAACCGTCCTGGATCTTGAAGCCGGCGAGCTGGTCGGCACTCGACGTGCGCGAGAGGGTGTCCGGGATGCCGTTCCAGAGATCGGTCAGCGCCGCGGGGTCGTCGCCCACCTCCGCCACGTCCAGGAGCGACTGCGCCTGGTCCACCGCCCGGCGGGCATCCTCCAGCGCGACGTTCTTCCGCGACACGAAGAGGTCGTTCTGGATGACGAGCGCCATCGTGACGCACGTGATGAAGATCGCCAGCGACGTGGCGACCAGGGTGATCGCGAGGGTGCGGAACCGGAGCGACCGTCGCCACAGCGCCGCCAGCACGTCCGGCCAGCCGCGCCAGTCGCGGAGGACGGCGACGGCCGTGGTCGCTGTCGTCGCGGCCATGGGGTCTCTAGGTGACGCTGCCGGCGCGGTAGCCCACGCCGCGGACCGTCATGACGATCTTGGGGTTGTCCGGGTCGAGCTCGACCTTCGCCCGCAGGCGCTGCACGTGCACGTTCACGAGCCGCGTGTCGGCCTTGTAGTGGTAGCCCCAGACCTGCTCGAGGAGCATCTCGCGGGAGAACACCTGCTGCGGCTTGGAGGCGAGGGCCACGAGGAGCTGGAACTCCAGCGGCGTGAGGGCGATCGGCGTCGTCCCGCGGCGCACCTCGTGCGCGTCCACGTCGACGGTGAGGTCGCCGATCCGCAGCTGCTCGCTGGAGGCCTGCGGTGTCGGCCGCAGCCGGGTGCGGATGCGGGCCACGAGCTCCTTGGGATTGAACGGCTTGACCATGTAGTCGTCGGCGCCGACCTCGAGACCGCGCACCACGTCGGCCGTGTCGCTGCGTGCCGTCAGCATGATGATCGGCACCCCCGACTCGGCGCGGATCCGCGTGCAGATCTCGATGCCGTCCATACCGGGGAGCATCAGGTCGAGGAGCACCAGGTCGGGACGCTGCGCGCGCCACTCGTCGACGGCGCGCGCGCCGTCCGCGCAGAACACCGGCTCGAATCCCTCCGTGCGCAGCACGATGCCGATCATCTCGGCGAGCGCGGTGTCGTCGTCGACCACAAGGATGCGTGAGGTCATAACTGTTACCTTATGGCACCGAGTCCCGCCCTCCGCAGGTCTGCGCCTCAGCGCGAGGATATGACACGATGGGAGCGCACGACGGAGGGAGGCCCGTGAGCGGCCAGACGTGGACCCCAGCTCCCCGGAAGGGCATCATCCCCCTTCACCCGCTGACCTTCGGCATGCTGCTGGGCAAGGCCTTCGCGGCGCTGCGGCACAACCCCAAGGTCCTGTTCGGGTTCGCCGTCGTCATCCAGCTCATCGTGGTCATCGCCACGGCCGGGGTGATGGGCGTCGTCCTGTTCACGACGTTCTCCCGGTTGGAGACGGTCTCCCCCTCCTCCCCCGACTTCGAGGCCGTGTTCGCCGGCACGATCGCCATCAACCTCCTCGCCGGGCTCCTCGTCGGGCTCGCGTCCATCGCGTTCACCGCGATCATGCAGGGCGTCGTGGCCGCCGAGGTCGGCTACGCCACGGTCGGCGTCAAGGCCACGCTGCGCATGCTGTGGCGCCGGATGGCCCCGGCATTCTGGCGGCTCGCGGGATTCGCCTCCCTCTCGGTGCTCGCCCTCTTCGGCGGCCTCGCCATCGTCGCGGGCGTCATCGGCGCGCTCATCGCCGGCGGCCTCGGCGGCACCCCGGAGATGATCGGCATCGTCGTGCTCGTCGTGGTCCTCCTGGGCCTGGCCGCGATCCCGCTCACGGTGTGGCTGTCGACCAAGCTGCTGCTCGTCCCGTCGATCCTCGTGCTGGAGCGCGCCCGGTTCCGCGAGGCGTTCGTGCGGTCCTGGCGCCTGACCCGCGGCCGCTTCTGGGTCGCATTCGGCGTGACCTTCCTCATCAGCCTGATCATGGGCCTGGCGATGCAGGTGGTCAGTTTCCCGACCGCCATGCTCTCCTCGTTCCTCGGCACCGTCATCGCGCCCACCGGCGCCAGTGAGCCGAGCGCGGTGGTCGGGTACGTCTTCGCCCTCCTCGCCCCGCAGGTTCTCCTGCTGATCCTGCAGGCGATCGCCATCGTCGTGCAGAGCACCGGCGGCGTGCTCGTCTACCTCGACTGCCGGATGCGCTATGAGGGTCTCGACCAGGCCCTCCTCTCCCATGTCGAGCGCCGCGACCTCGGCGTCCCCGAGGATCAGCTCGGCGATCCCTTCGCGGTCGATCCCTCGCGGGCCGTCACCAGCGCTCCCCCGCCGCGTCAGGTGCCGGAGCACGTCATGATGACGCAGGCGTACGGCGCCCCCGGATACGGCGCCCCCGGGTACGGCGCGCCCGGATACGGGGCTCCCGGATACGGGGCTCCCGGATACGGGGCTCCCGGATATCCGGCGCCGGGTGCGCAGACGGCGCCTCCCTCCTTCGCCCCGCCGCCCCCACCCGCGCCGGCACCCCCGGCCTCGCCCCCCGCCGATGCCGATGCGGGAGGCGGATGGACGGCTCCGGGCAGCTCCCCGCAGCCATGATGCGGCGCTTCGACGACGTCTTCGTCCCGGACGGGGAGGAGGCACGACGCTGGGCCGAGGAGGAGCTGTCCAACCCGCGGTACGCGGACGCGAAGCCCACCTGGTTCGATCTGTTCGCGCGCGACGTGATGCGCTTCCTCGGCGACCTCTTCAGCGGGGACAACGGCGCGAACGTCGGCCCCACCGCGCTCATCGTCGTCACGGTGCTCATCGCGGCGGCCCTGGTCACCGCTCTGCTCGTCTGGGGACGTCCCCGACGGTCGCGAGCGATCCGCCGCCCCCAGGGCGACCTGCTCGGCGCCGCCGACGATCGCAGCGCCGCGCAGCTCCGCGCCGATGCCGAGCGCAGCGCACGGCAGAACGACTGGGACACGGCTGTCGTGCTGCGCTATCGGGCCATCGCCCGCAGCCTGCTCGAGCGCGATCTCATCGATCCGGCACCCGGCGCGACCGCGCAGTCGATCGCCCGGTCCGCGAGCGCGGTGTTCGCCGAGGAGGCCGAGTCCCTGCGCCGCGCCGCCGCGTCCTTCGACGATGTGCGGTACCTGCGCCATCCCGCCGCCGAAGACGACTACCGCCACCTCGCCGCGACCGACGAGCGGCTCCGCGCCCACCGCCCAGAGGCGGTGCCGGCATGACGACGACCGCCCCTCCCGACGAGGCCGTCGACACCACCGCGGAGCGGCCGAAGCGTCGCACCGCGTCCCTGTGGGGATGGGTCCTCGTCGCGGTGCTCGTGATCGCCGTGGCCCTCGCGGCTTCGCAGCTCGCCGCGACCGGTCCCGGTGCGCGGGGCGCGCTCGACCCGGAGAGCCGGTCCGACACCGGCGCCCTGGCGCTCGCCGAGCTCCTCCGGGATCAGGGCGTCGAGGTCGAGGTCGTCCGCTCCCGGGCGGCAGCCGCGGCCGCCCTCGACGAGGACAGCACGCTCGCCCTGACCAACCCCTACACGCTCTCCGACGAGGCTCTGGCGGATCTGCTCGCGCCGGCCGACCGTGTGGTCTTCCTCTCCACCGGCACGCACCTCCTCTCCGAGCTGGCGATCGGCGAGAATGCCTCCGGCTCGGCGGCCCCCCGGCCGGCCGCGTGCGCCGTGCCCGCGTTCGCCGAGGTCGGCGACATCCGTCCCGATCGACTCTTCGCCCCCGCCGACGGTGTCACCGGCTGCTTCGCCGACGGCGATGCGGCCGCCGTGCTGGTGGACGACCGTGACGGACACCGAGCCGTCGTCGAGGGCGTCAAGCTCTTCAGCAATGCGACCCTCGCCGAGGACGGCAACGCCGCGCTCGGTCTCGCCCTGCTCGGACAGACCGCGCGCGTGGTCTGGTACGTGCCGTCCTACGAGGACACCGACATCCAGGGCGCGACCCCCGATACGCTCGGCACCCTCACCCCGGACTGGGTCACCCCGGCGATCCTGCTGCTGCTCACCGCGGGCCTGGCCGTGGCCGTGGCCCGGGGCCGACGATTCGGTCCGCTCGTCGCCGAGACCCTGCCGGTCACCGTGCGCGCCTCGGAGACGATGCACGGACGCGCCCGTCTGACGGCGAGGGCGGCCGACGCCCCGCACGCGACCGAGGCGCTCCGAGAGGGAACCCGTCGGCGGTTGGCGCGGCGGCTGGGCCTGGCCGTGCACGCGAGTGCGGACGAGGTGGCGGACGCCGCCGCCGACCGGCTGCGGATCCCGCGCGGCACGCTGCAGAGCCTGCTGGCGGGACCGCCGCCCACCGACGACGCGGCACTGGTCACCCTCGCCCGACGCCTCGACGAGCTGGAGACCGCCGTGGAGACGAGCGCGCAGACCCCACGGAGCGACGCATGAGCACCTGCCCACCCCGCATCCTTTTCCCGACCGAAGCCGAGGAGACCCCGTGACCGACGAGAACAGTCCCGCCGACGACGCCGCGCTGCGCCAGGCCATGCACCGCGTCCGCACCGAGGTCGACAAGGCGGTGGTCGGCCAGGCCGGTACGGTCACCGGCCTGCTCGTCTCGCTCCTGGCCCGCGGCCACGTCCTGCTCGAGGGGGTGCCCGGAGTGGCGAAGACCCTCGTGGTGCGCTCGTTCGCGCGGGCTCTGGGGCTCGACACCAAGAGGGTCCAGTTCACCCCCGACCTGATGCCGGGCGACGTCACGGGATCCCTCGTGTACGACGCCAGGACCGGGGAGTTCGACTTCCGCGCCGGACCGGTGTTCACGCACATCCTGCTCGCGGACGAGATCAACCGCACGCCTCCCAAGACCCAGGCGGCGCTCCTGGAGGCGATGGAGGAACGCCAGGTCTCCGCGGACGGCGTCAGCCGCGCGCTGCCCGATCCCTTCCTCGTCGCGGCGACGCAGAACCCCATCGAGCACGAGGGGACGTACTCGCTGCCGGAGGCGCAGCTCGACCGCTTCCTGATGAAGCTCGTCGTGGGCATGCCGGAGCGGGACGCGGAGGTGTCCGTGCTGCGACGCCACGCCCAGGGCTTCTCCCCGCGGGAGCTCACCGGCGTCGAGGCGGTGATCGGCGCCGACGAGATCCGTGCCGCGCAGCAGGCGGCTGCGCGGGTCGACGTGACGGACGATGTCCTGGGCTACGTGGTCGACCTCGCCCGCGCGACCCGGCAGTCCCCCTCCGTCGAGCTCGGCGCCAGTCCCCGGGCCTCGACCGGCCTGCTCGCCGCGGCGAAGGCATGGGCGTGGCTCAACGCCTCCACCGCCGTGACCCCGGACCACGTCCAGACGATGCTCGTCCCGGTGTGGCGGCATCGCCTGCAGCTCCGCCCCGACGCCCAGATGGAGGGCGTGTCCGCCGACGCCGTGCTGACGTCGGTGGTCCAGCAGACCCGGGTGCCGATCTAGGTGTTCGTCACGGGCCGCCTCGCCGTCGCCCTCGCCGTCGGCATCGTGCCGCTGGTCCTCGCGGGACTGGCGGGGTACCCGCCGTACGCCATGCTGGGCGGATGGATCGGGCTCTGCGTGCTCCTCGTCGTGGTCGATCTCGTCTTCGCGGGTGACCCCCGCGCGGCGACCGTCACCCGGCGCGTCCCGGCGCGTGCGCGTCTCGGCGAGCAGATCCCGGTCAGCGTGGCGGTGGAGAACCGCGGGGCCCGACTGCTCGACGTCCTCCTCCGCGACGCCTGGCAGCCCACCGCCGGCGCGCCGGAGTCGCGACAGCACCTGCGCATCCCGCCTGGCGAGCGCCGGCGCGTGGACATCCCGCTCCGTCCGCGACGCCGCGGCGAGCTGGTCAGCGCCTTCGTCGTGCTCCGCTCCCGCGGCCCGCTGGGCCTCGCCGGCCGCCAGGCGCGGCACCCCGTCCGCGGCGCGATCCGCGTGCTGCCGGCGTTCTCCTCGCGCAAGCACCTGCCGTCGCGGCTCGCGCGCCTGCGCGAGCTCGACGGGAACACGAGCATCCAGGTACGCGGCCAGGGCACGGAGTTCGACTCTCTGCGCGAGTACGTGCGCGGCGACGATGTGCGCTCGATCGACTGGCGGGCGACGGCACGCGCGGGCACCACGATGCTCCGCACCTGGCGCCCGGAGCGCGATCGGCACGTCGTCCTCATCGTCGACACCGGACGGACGGCGGCCGCACGCGTGGGCGACGGCACGAGACTCGACGCCGCGCTGGAGGCGGCCCTGCTGCTCTCCGCGCTCGCCTCCCGCGCCGGTGATCACGTGCACCTGCTCATGCACGACCGTGTCACCCGGGCGCGGGTCACCGGCGTGGACGGCACCGGGCTCCTGCCCGCGCTGACCGACGCCATGGCCCCGGTGCACGCCCGTCTCGTCGACACGGACTGGCACGCGGCCTTCGCGGCGGTGCGCACCCTGACGACCCGCCCCTCCCTCATCGTCGTGCTCACCGCTCAGGACGCGGCCGAGTCCGCCCGGGGCTTCCTCGGGGCCTTCCCCGACGCCTCCCGGGCCACCACGGTGCTCGTCGGGTCGGTGACCGATGACGGCATCGCCGCGCTCGCCCGTGCCCGGGGGTCCCGCGAGGAGGTCTACCTCGCCGCCGCCGCCGAGCGCACGCTTCGCGACGCCGAGAACGTCGCGGACGCGATCCGCCGGGCGGGCGGGGAGGCCATCGCCGCCGACCCGGAGGATCTGCCGCCCCGGATCGCCGACCGCTACCTCGAGCTCAAGGCGGCGGGACGGCTCTGACCGCGGTCCGCGGAGGCGTCAGCCCGCGACGAGCCGTGGCGTGCCCGACTCGTACTCCACCAGATCGCCGGTCTCGCCCCGCAGGTGCGCCCGGCGGCCGACGACGAGCATGTAGATGAGGAACACCGCGAGCGCCGCCGCACCGATGCCGATCTTGACCGGCCAGGGCAGCGCCCAGCCGGTGACGAAGCCCTCCACGAGTCCGGAGAGGAAGAGCGCGAACACGAGTCCGAGGGCGACCGTGGCCAGCGCCCTGCCCTCCGCGGCGAGCGCTTCACCGCGCGTGCGGGGGCCGGGCACCACCCACGCCCAGAACATGTGCAGGCCGGCGGCCGCGGCGACGAAGATGCACGTCATCTCCAGCATGCCGTGCGGCAGGATGTAGAGGACCATGAGGTCGGCCTTGTCGTGGATCGCCATCACGGCCCCGGACGTGCCGAGGCCCAGGGCGTTCTGCACGAGCATGTAGACGGGCCAGATCCCGGTCACGCCGAACAGCACGCATTGCATCGCGATCCAGGCGTTGTTCGTCCAGACCATGCCCATGAACACCGCGGCGGGGTTCTCCGTGTAGTACCCGGTGAAGCTCTCGTCGGCATACTGCTGGAGGGCGTCGGGCGGCCCGAGGGTGGCGACGAGGGCGGGATCGCTCGCGATCCAGGCGGCGGTCCCGACGGCGACGGCCACGAAGGCGAGAGCGATGACGAGGGTCGTCCATCGCAGCCGGTACAGCGCCGCCGGCAGCTGCAGCCGGAAGAAGCGCGCCGTCTGGGTGAGGATGCTGTCCGCGGCGCCGGTGAGACGGAGTCGCGCGCGCACGAGGATCGTGGAGAGGTAGGCGCCCTGCGGCGACTCGCCGATGGAGGTCTTCAGCTCCGCGAGGTCGGCCGAGGCGGCGCGATAGCGCACGATGAGCTCGTCGACGCCGGCGCCGTCGAGACGAGCCCGGCTCAGGGCGTCCAACCGCTCCCATTCGGACCGGCGCGCATCGGCGAGGGCATCGGCATCCACCTGATTTACTGTACTCATGTCCGCGCAGATCGACGTCTCCGACGAGGTGCTCTCCGGAGAGGCGGTCGCGATCGACGTGCAGCCCGTGGGGTTCCTCCTCCGGGCGGCGGGGGCCGTGATCGACATGCTGCTGGGCTACGCCGTCTTCGTCGGATCGATCTTCCTGCGCCTCTGGCTCCTCGACATCGGCGTGCTCGACCCGGCCACGGATCGCATCGCCCTCGTGGCCTCCCTCGTCGTCAGCTTCGTCGTCCTGCCGATCACGATGGAGGTGGCCCTCAAGGGCCGCAGCCTCGGCAAGCTCGCGGTCGGCGGGCGGATCGTGCGGATGGACGGCGGCGCGGCGGGGTTCCGGCATGCGTTCATCCGCGCCCTGCTCGGTGTGCTGGAGATCTACCTCACCTTCGGCGGCCTCGCGGTCCTGGTCGGCGCCTTCACGGCGCGATCCCAGCGGCTGGGCGACCTCGTCGCCGGGACCTACAGCCAGCGGGTGCGCACGCCGAAGCTGTTCACCCCGGCTCCCGTCCTGCCTCCCGCGCTGGCAGGGTGGGCGCAGGTCGCCGACGTGGCCCGTCTCCCCGACCGCCTCGCCCGCCGCATCTCGCAGTTCCTCGTGAGCGCCCCGCGCATGCTCCCGGCGGCGCGCGAGCGCGTGGCGGCCGATCTGCTGGCCGAGGCGACACCGTACGTCTCCCCCGTGCCGGCCGCGCCCGCGGAGCTCGTCCTGGTCGGCGTCACCGTGCTGCGGCGGGAGCGGGAGCGGCGGGCGCTGGAGAACGCCGACCGTCGGGCGGAGAAGCTCACCGGGCGGCGCCTGGGCGTCTGAGGGCGGCCCGCACCCGTGGTTCTCCTCGAGCGGCGGTCTTCGGTCAGGCGCGGAGGGCCTCGTGACGCACGACCAGCCAGCCCGCGGGAACCGACAGCCGATCGGCATGCGGCGCGCACAGATCGTGCGCCTGCGGGTCGTTGGCCGCGCCGAGCGGGCCGAGCGCGGCCATCTGGTCGCCGTAGTCATATGTGAGGGTGGCCACGGCCTCTCGCGCGCAGCCGACCTTCGAGCACAGTCGTCCGTCCATCACCGTCAGCGTACGGCTCCCGGCCGCGCGGGCGGCGGTGCCGCGCCGGGCGGGTACGCAGCGCCTAGACTTTCGGCATGCCCCGTCGTCGATCCGCCTCCGTCTCCGGTGTCCGTCGCGGCGCGCGACACGGCCGGCACGGACGGCTCGGCCGCAGCGAGGTCGTGAAGCCCCCGCTCGCCCCGCTGGACGGGCGCATCGACCGCTTCGACCTCACCGTCGGGACCGCCGTCGAGTTCCTCCGCGGCACGTGGCCGGAGCTCCAGGACGTCCGCTTCGAGATCGGTGCGCTGCCGAGCGCCGAGGCCGACGGCGAGGTGCCCCGCTGGCACCTGGACCGGGACCGGCGGAGGATCGTGCTCTTCCGCATCCCGATCGAGCGCCTCCTTCCCCCCGGCCACGACGACGCCACCCATCGCCGGCTGGCGATCGAGAGCGCCGTCTTCCGTGCCGCGGCCGAATACGTCGGCCGCGAGCCGTGGGACCTGGGGCACGATCACTGAACGCGCCGCCCTCCCTGCTCAGGGATAGACGGTGATCGAGCTCTCCACCCCGGCGGGCGCGGGGACCGGCAGGACGGCCAGCGCCCCGGCTCCCGTCAGCGTCACCGCCGCGTGCACCGGCCCCGCGGGCTGGAGCAGGTAGGACCGATCGGCGCGGACCTCGACCGCGCGGGTGCCGCCGGCCGGAACGGTGATCTCCTGCGGAGCGTCTCCCTCGATCGTGCGGAGGGTGACCGTGACCTCCTCGTCCGCGGGGTTGGCCAGCTGCAGCTTCGGGCTCGGCCCCGCGGGGACCGCGAAGGCCACCTCGGTGTCGATCTGCGGTGCGGGCGTCACCCAGGCGAAGTCGGAGTCCGCCCCGAAGCCGTCCTGCTGCCGGACTCCGGCGACGACCGGTGCGTCCGCATCGATCTCCACGGTGTAGGTCCCGGGCTCCAGTCCGCTCAGCGACACCTGCGTCGGCTCGTCCGCGGTGAGCGGCACGACGAACTCGTCGAGTCCGGCGGCACCGCTCTGCCCCGTGACCCGCACGCGCGCCGTGGCGTCCGCTCCGGGGGCGAGCAGGCGGAGGACGGTCATGTCGCCCTGGTCGCCCTCGGTCTCGAAGGCCTGCACCCCCGGGAGGACGAGGTGCTGCTGCGGGCCGGCGACCGCCTCCTGCTGGTCCGCGCCCACGGGGTCGAGCACCCGCATCAGGGCGGACTGCAGCACAGCACGCACGGGGGCTCCGACGGCGCTGACCTTGACGACGGGCACGTCGTTGCCCGCCGCGACGGAGGTCAGCGGAAGGGCGGTCTGCGTGCGCGGCGGCACGATCACTGTGCGGCCGCCCCGAGCGGTCCCGTAGACGGCGAGCGTCACGGTCGCCGCGACATCGGAGGCGTTCGCGAGCAGGACGACGTCCTCCGCACCGGTGCCGACCGACCCGCCGATCAACCACGACTCCAGGCGCGGCACGCCGCAGGGCGAGGCCGCGAGGCCCGCGAGGTCGTCGGCGGCGAGCCTCACCGACTCCGCTCCGGCGATCAGGGGCGCCGACCGGCCCTCCACCGCGCCGGTGAGCACGGGGACGTCGTCGCCGTCCACGAGGTCAGGGGCGGCGAGCCCCGACGACGTCGGTGCACCCGACGTGCCTCCCGCGGTCACCCGTGGCGTGCCCGCGGCGCGCATCTCCAGCGGCGCCGCCGTGTTCCGACCGAGGGCGCGGAAGTCGCCGGAGCACAGCAGGACGCTGTCCCCGGGAAGCGGCGTCACCTGTTCCTGTGCGGGCTCATGGGTCACGGTGGGCCACGGGGCGTGCACCGCCGCGACCACCCCGACGACGCACGCCGCCGCGACCACGACGCCGGTGGCGAGGCGCGCGCTCGTGGCGACGACTCGGAATGCGCGCGTGCCGGTCATCGGTCCTCCTCCGCCGTGCGGGCGTCGTCCTGGCGTGCGGCGACCGGGCCGCCGTGCGCGTCGGGAGCACCCGTGGTGTCGTCCTCATCCGCCGCCTGCGGCGGATCCGCGCCGTCGTCCCCTGGTTCGGCGTCCGCGATCGGGGCAAGGGCCTCGTCGCGGAGAGCCGGTTCGTCCTGCGGGTCCTCCACGGCACCCACCGGGGGCTCGTCCACGGTCTCCGGCTCGCGATCCTCGGCGTGCCGCGGGAGCACCAGCGGCTCCTCGGGCGCTCGGCCGACGATGCGGGACCGCGCCCGCGCGGCGCGCCGCGACGCACGGGTCGGGATGGACAGCAGCAGGGCGGCGAGGACGACCAGCAGCTGGACGGTCACGACGAGGCGCGCCGTGCCCTCCGCGCTCCCGCTCAGCTCGGCGGGCGCGGCGGGCTTCCCCTCGAGACGCCACAGGACGCCGCGGTCGGTGGACCCGGCCTGCATGAGACCGGCGCGCTGGTCGATGGCCGCCACGGACGCGGTCCGCAGCGACCGGGCCCGATCCCCCTCATCGTCCACCGCCGCGAGGAGCACGTAGCTGATCCCCCGGTCGAGCAGTTCCGAGGGCGCGTCGAAGTCGCGGGCCGAGATGAGGTCCACCGCGAGGGTGGAGACGTCGTCGCCCTGGGGCTCGACCGCGGTCGAGAGCATCGTCGTCTGTGCGCCCAGGGTCTCACTGGCGCCGTGGACGACCTCGACGGCGAGCCCGCCGTCGTTCTGCGGCGTGAGGATGAGGGTCGCGACGGGCTGGTCTCCGGCCGCCTGTGCGCGCACGTACGCCGGAAGCGTCGATTCGGGACCGTTGGTCAGCGCGGATCGATCGGTGTGGAGCGCGGTGAGGGCAGGTACGGCGCAGGCGACGAGTGCGAGAGCCGCCACACCCGTCGCGGCGACGCGGAGCCGAGGCAGCGGGAAGGCCGTGTCCAGGGTGACCGTCGCGGCGCCGACCACGCCGATCCACGCGAGGCTCAATCCGGTGCCCGGCCAGATCGGGACGGCGGTGCCCTGCGTGAAGGCGACGCTGACGCCCACGGCGAGGAACGCGGTCGCCAGGCCGGTCAGGGCGACGACCAGGAGAGTGATGCCGGCGCGCCACCGCGGGGACACGGCGGACCCGAGGGCGAGCAGCGCGAGCGGAGCGCACAGCAGTGCCGCCCAGGTGCCGGGGACGACCGTCGCCCAGCCGGCGAGATCCTCGGTCGGGAACCCGGTGGCGAGGGCGAGACGCCCGGCGGCATCGGCCGCGGCCTGCGGCCCGAGCCAGGTCAGGCCGGGGTCCGCGAACAGGCCCAGGGGGGTGCCGTGGGCGAGCTGCCAGAAGACCAGCGGCGCGAACAGGGCAGCCGTGGGCAGGGGCAGCCAGAGAAGGCGGCCGGCGCCGCGGAACTGCGCGGTGCCGAGCACGATCCCGAGCGCCACGACCCACAGCACGGCGAGCGCCGGCGCGAGGACCGGTGCGCACGCCACGACGGCGGCGAGGAGCAGGGACGCGCTGCCGGCGGCGCCCCAGGAGCGGTGTGCGACGACCGCGGAGTGGAACAGCCACGGCAGCAGCAGATGCACGAGGACCGCGGCCGGTCGGCCGTCGACGAGCGCGGTGAGGAAGGTCGGCGCGAGGGCCCACGCGATACCGGCGAAGATGCGCAGACCGGCACGATCGGTGACCCGGGTGGCGGCGAACCACCCGCCGAGGACGGCGAGGGGAAGCGCGAGGATCCACAGCAGGACCACCGCGAAGGAGGGCGCACCGGGCCACAGCGAGCCGAGCAGGGCGACGACGGCGGCGAACGGATCGGCGGGGCCGCCGACGTCGAGACCGACCCCGCGCATCCCCCAGGCCGCGTCCCGCCACAGCGCGCCGACGGTCTCCCGCAGCGGAAGCAGGCCGCCCCCGCCCAGCGCCGGCCAGGCGAGGAGGCTGGTGAAGGAGGCGATGCTCACCACGAGAGCGGCCAGGACCGCCCACGCCCCGCCGCCGGAGAAGAAGCGGAGCTCGCTGACGGCTCCGTGCTCGCTGCCGTGCCCGTCGTCGAGCCGGCGTCGCAACTGCGACGGCGTGACCCGCAGCGGGGCGATGCTCGCCCAGGTGGAGGAGCGGAAGGACCGGATCCGAGCCCGCGATCGGGCGACGGCCCCGAACCGGAGCATGGCGGTGAGGGCGGCTCCCCACTCCGGGAACACCGCCTCCGGCCGCTTGCCGACGAGATGGGCGAGGGAGCGCCAGAGCGCGAGGGGCAGGAAGGTCAGCCAGTGCAGGGGGACTGCGGCCGCCGGGGCGTAAGCGAGACGCCGATGCAGTTGCGCGAGACGGGTGACGAAGGCACGGCGGGATCGTCCTGTCGGCAGTGCCGCCGGACCGTCCGGAGCGGCGGAGACCCGCGCCGCCGGGGCGAGCACGACCCGACCGCCTCCGAGCCGAGCGCGCACGCCGAGATCGAGACCCTCGTCCGCGCCGGCCAGGGCGGGATCGGGGCGCAGGGTCTCGCGCACCTCGCCGCGGATGAGCAGGCCGCGGATGTCGGCGCCGAGAGCGTCGTCCATCCGATCGTGCTGGCCCTGATCCAGCTCCCCCGCCGCGAGCTCCACCGCGCGGCCGAAGGTGGTCATGCTCACACCCAGGGACACGATCTCGCGGTCGTTGTCGGTGGCGACGAGCTTCGGCGCGACGATCGCGGCGGACGGCGAGCGCTCCAGCATGCCGGTGAGGCGCTCCAGGGCGCGCGGGTGCGGCGCGGTGTCCTGCGCGAGGATCCAGATCGCGGAGCCGTCGAGGATGCGGGGGCGCGCCAGGTCGATGGCCTCGGCGAAGGACGTCGAGGGCCGCGCCTCGATGATGCCCTCGACCGTGGCGGCGACCGCTTCGCTCTCCCGAGCGGTGGCGGCGTCGCCGCACATGATCAGCGTGACGGCCGCGGGCGGGACGGTCTGGGCGCGCACGGCGTCGAGCGTGCGGAGGAGCTGGGCGCGTGCGGAAGGGCCGGGGCGCGCGACGATGAGGGCATGAACTCGGGCTGGCATGACGTGGTCAGCCTATGCGCGCTGTCACGCCGGGTAGCGCACCGCTCCCGGCGCGCCCACGAAGCCGCGCGGCGGAGAGGCGTCAGCTGGCGCGGCGCTTGAGCTTGCGACGCTCGCGCTCGGAGAGGCCGCCCCAGATGCCGAAGCGCTCGTCGTTGGCCAGCGCGTACTCGAGGCACTCGCCACGCACGTCGCACGAGGTGCAGATGCGCTTGGCGTCGCGCGTGGAGCCGCCCTTCTCCGGGAAGAAGGCCTCGGGGTCGGTCTGCGAGCACAGGGCGTCGCTCTGCCACGCGAGGGCGTTGTCGTCGTCCGGGTCGGACCGGCGGACCCCGGGGACACCGAGGTTGACCGGATCGACGAACCAGTTCTCCGGCACATCGGAACGGTATCCCGTCATCTCGACCTCCAACCCTTCAAAAACCGCCCCCCTGGCGGGCCGTGCTCACCTAATTACACCCGTGTCATTCGCTGCGGTCAAGTCGCGGATCGTAAACCCTCAAGCGATTCTTGAAGGTTCATGGACGTCTCTCGGCGTGTCGCGCCCGCGCGGATCAGTGCCCGGGGGTGGCCACGAAGGCCTCCCCCGTGCCCGAGAGCGTCAGGCGGCGCTCCTCGGCATCGGCGAAGGCGACCGCACCGACCCGGAGCGCGATGTCCGCTCCCGACTCCGTGGCCACGCGGACCGCACCGCCGGTGGCCAGCACCATCGTCGGGCCGTCCACCTCCACGGCGATCGGCTCGCCGTCGAGGCGCACCCGGCGGAGGGCGAAGTCCGGCACCGGCACGGAGTACGTCGTCACGGCCTCGTCGCCCTCCGGCCGCAGCACCGGCACCTCGCCGGGCGTGGTGTCCAGGATCGCGAGCAGCTCCGGCACGTCGATGCGCTTGGGCGTCAGGCCGCCGCGGAGCACGTTGTCGCTGGCCGCCATGATCTCCACGCCGAGACCGGAGAGGTACGCGTGCAGCAGGCCCGCCCGCAGGAAGACGCCCTCGCCGCGACGCAGCACGAGATGGTTCATGAGCAGAGCGACCACGACCCCCGGATCTCCGGGCGAGGTCTCGGCGATGGCGGCGACGGCGCGCAGCGACGGGTGCTCCTGACCGGCGGGTCCGTCCGCGGCACGGCGGACGGCGGCGATGACCTCGTCCACCGCGGTCTGCGCCTCTCCCCCGAGCAGCCACCCGATCGCGTCTCCGAGCGGGTCCGCCGCGCCCGTGAGCCGCTCGCGCAGGGACCGCACCCCCGGGACGTCGTCGAGGGCGTCGAGGAGACGCAGGGTGTCGGCGACCGGACGCAGACCGCTGAGCGATTCGAAGCGCTCGCTGAGGGCGACGAGGAGCTCCGGCTTGTGGTTGTCGTCGCGGTAGTTGCGTCGCGGGTCGTCGAGCGGCAGGGCGCTCTCCCGCGCCCAGCCGGCCCTCGCCTGCTCCTTCGTCGGGTGCACCTGGATCGACAGCGGCCGCGCGGCCGCGAGCAGCTTCAGCAGGTAGGGCAGCGTGCCACCCGTCACCTCGTCCAGCGTCCCTCCGCCGTCGAGGTCGGCGGGGTCGCCCGGGTGGTCGCCGAACCACACCTCGGCCTCGGGCGCCCCGGACGGCACGCGCCCTTCGAGTTCGGCGAGGAGCGACGGCGACCCCCAGGCGTAGTCGCGGGGCACGTTCGTGAGGCTGCGCAGCATGCCCCCAGCGTAGAGCCCGGGGCGACGGACGGGTCGGATCCGGGCCCGTCGAGGTAGCCTGAGTCGCGATGGCCCAGTACACCAAGCACCCGGTGGCCGCCCCGCCCACCGCGCCCGAGCGCGAATCCACGGGGCACCTCCTGCTGCGCGGGTACGTCATCGCCGTCCTCTTCGTGGCGTTCGCCCACTCCGCGGTCTACAACCTGCTGGGAGAGGTCGGCGCGGCGATCACGCTCGCACTCTTCACCGCGGCCACGCTGGCGATCGGGATCCCGATGCTCGCCCGGAACCGTCCGCAGCCGTTCCGCTGGCGCCGGCTGCCGTGGGCGGCCCTCGGCTACGCGACCCTCGCCCTCCTCTCCGTCGTCTGGTCGCAGTGGCGTGTGCCGACCGTGGCGACGGGCGTCCTGTTCGCCGCGGTCACCGTGAACGGCCTCTTCATCGCGCACGTGCTCACGTGGCACGAGATCGTCCGCGCGCTGTCCTCCGCGTTCAAGTGGATCCTGGGGCTGTCCCTCGCCCTCGAACTCTGGGTCTCGCTCGTCCTGCACGGCCCGCTGCTGCCGAACTTCGTCGACCTCCCGCCGGGGAAGATCGACCCGCAGTGGTACTGGGTCCGCGACAACCTCTTCGACGGAGGGCGCATCCAGGGCATCCTCGGCAACGCGAACCTGCTCGGCATCGTGTCGCTCTTCGCCCTCATCACCTTCGGCGTGCTGTTCGCGGCGAGGTCGCGCTGGCGCACGACGCTCGCGCTGTGGATGCTGCTGGCCGCGTACTTCCTGTTCCGCACCGCGTCGGCCACGGCCCTCGCGTGCGCCGGGGCCGCCGCCGTCGTGCTCCTCGTCGCCCTGCTCATGCGGCGCGCCGCCTCACCGGGGGCGCGCACCCGGATCTACGTCATCGCGATCGGGGCGTCCGCCGCGGGCGCCCTCGTGCTCTGGCTGCTGCGCGAACCGCTGCTCGGCCTGCTCGGCCGCAGCGCGGATCTGACCGGCCGGTCGAGCAAGATCTGGGAGAAGGTCCTGGAGCGCGTCGCGGAGCACCCCGTGATCGGCAACGGGTTCTCGAGTCCCTGGGTGCCCACCGACCCGGCCTTCGACGGCTGGATCGTCGACCACGGCATCACCGTCTTCCACGCCCACAACATGTGGTTGGACGTGCTGCTGCAGCTCGGCATCGTCGGCCTCGTGCTGATGGCCGTCGCGTACGGCAGTCTGCTCTGGCGCTCCTGGTTCTTCGCCGTCGACCGGCCGCGATGGGATCTCGACGCGCATCGTCCCTACTCTCCGCTGACGCTGCTGCCCAGCCTGTTCACCGTGGTGCTGCTGGTGCAGGGGCTCACGGAGTCCACCCCGATCATGCTGTGGGGCTGGCTGCTCCTGGTGCTCCTGTCCTTCAAGCTCAAGTCGGTGCCGCTGGTCGGCGTCGGCGAACGGGACCTCGTCTTCGAGCGCGGCGCGACGCCGCGGCGGGTGCCGTGACGACGGGGCATCGCCTCGCCCGCCTCCTCGGCTCGGCGGAGATGGCCAGGGCGTTCACGCTCGCGGCGCTGCTGGCGGTGTTCGGCTCGTTCGCGATCGAGCGGATGACGTCGGCGGTCACGCTCGCCACCGTCATCACCGCGCTCTGCCTGCTCGGCGCGGCGATCCTGTGGGTGCGGCGGGAGGAGCTGTCCGCGCTGCGGATCGCGCCGTCCTCGCTGCTGGCGTTCCTGGCGTGGGCCCTCGTGAGCCTGCTGTGGACGACCGACCGCTCCGACACGATCCTGGGCTGGCTGTCGCTCTTCGGCTACGCCTTCCTCGCCATCACCATCGGGCACGTCCGCGACACCCTGCAGACCGTGCGGGCGCTGGGCGACACCCTCCGCGTGCTCCTCGGCATCTCGCTCGGGGTCGAGATCCTGTCCGGGATCCTCCTCGACCTCCCCTTCGCGTTCCTCGGCATCCAGGGCAACCTCGCGGACGGCGGACCCATCCAGGGCCTGTTCGGCAGTCGCAACATGCTCGGCTTCATCGCCGTGCTCGCCCTCATCACGTTCGTGATCGAATGGCGCACGCAGTCGGTCGACCCGCCCCTCGCCGTCGGCTCTGTCGCCCTCGCCGGCGGCCTCGCGTTCCTGTCCGCGTCGCCCACCGTGCTGGTGCTCGCCGGCGCGGTCGGGGTGGTCACGGTCGCCCTCACCATCGTCCGCCATACCCCGCCGGCGCGTCGCAACGTCGTGCAGTGGGCGCTGGGGGTGCTCGTCGCGCTCGCCCTCACGGTGGCGTTCGCGTTGCGCCACCAGATCATCGCCCTCCTCGACGCCGGGTCGGACTTCTCCATGCGCGCGGAGCTGTGGAACATGATCCTGGACTTCGTCGCGGTCAAGCCGATCACCGGGTGGGGGTGGTTCGGCGACTGGGCACGCGGGGAGTACCCGTTCACGTTCATCAACTTCCAGCTCGACGACCGCCACCAGAGCGCGCTGAACGCGTTCTTCGACGTGCTGCTGCAGCTCGGCGCCGCGGGTCTGGTGCTCTTCCTCCTGCTCGGCGGCATCGCACTGATCCGCTCGTGGCTGGTCGCGAGCGTGCGCCGCTCGGTCGTCTACGCGTGGACGCCGATCACGCTGGTCACCCTGGCGGTCGACTCGATGTTCGAGAGCTTCACGCTCGTGGACGCCGGCTGGTTCATGCTCGTGCTGTGCGCCCTGCGGGCCGGACAGTCCCGGTCGTGGCGCGAGAACATCGACGCCGCGCATACCGGCGCCATCCCCACACTGCGCCCGCAGGAGTGACGGCGTGCCGTCAGCGGACGGTGGGGAGCTTCTGCGCCCAGGCGAGGGCATCGCGGACGCCGT
Source organism: Microbacterium sp. LEMMJ01 (assembly GCF_002114135.1). NCBI lineage: Bacteria > Bacillati > Actinomycetota > Actinomycetes > Micrococcales > Microbacteriaceae > Microbacterium > Microbacterium sp. LEMMJ01. Next base: position 63,694 of record NZ_NCTV01000035.1, on the reverse strand, counting down.
CTTCGACGGAGCGCTCCGCACGCCACCCCAGCATCTCGCGCGCCCGCTCCACGATCGCGAAGGCGCCGGCCTGGTCCCCGGGCCGGCGATCGGTCTCGACGACGGGCAGCGGGTCCCCGGTCACCCTCTCGAAGGCCCGTACCAGCTCGCGGACCGTGACACCGTCGCCGGTGCCCAGGTTGATCACCTGATACGGCTGCTCCGGCGTCGCGACATCTTCGAACCGGGTCACCGCCGCGACGTGCGCGAGCGCGAGGTCCCAGACGTGGATGTAGTCCCGCAGGCCCGATCCGTCGCGGGTCGCCCAGTCGGTGCCGGTGATCGTGAACGGCTCCCCCGCCGCCCGCGCCTGCATGATCTTGCCGAGCGCGTGCGACGGAGTCGGGTTCTGCAGTCCGGTCCGCAGCTGCGGGTCGGCGCCGATCGGGTTGAAGTAGCGGAGCGCGATGGCGCGGAAGTCGCCTGCGGCGGCCGCATCCGCGAGGATCTGCTCGACCATGGCCTTCGTCGCCGCGTAGGGGCTCGAAGGGGCGAGGCGGCCGCTCTCATCCACCCCGTCGCCGGTCTCCCCCGCGTAGATCGACGCCGACGAGCTGAAGACGATTCGCGCGATACCGGCGTCGCGCAGGCGTCGGAGCAGAGTGATCGTCTTGCCGACATTGCTGTCGTAGTAGCCGAGCGGATCGGCGACGGACTCCGGCACGACGATCCGGGCGGCACAGTGCACGACGGCATCGATGTCGGGGTGCTCCGCCAGCAGCCGGTCGAGGACGGCGGCGTCGGCGATGTCGCCGACGTAGAGGTTGCGCCCCTCGCCGAAAGCCGCCAGCCCGGTGGACAGGTCGTCGAGGACCACGACCTCGATCCCGGCTTCGATGCATGCCGTCGCCACGGTCGATCCGATGTAGCCGGCCCCGCCGGTGATCAGTACCTTCATCGCGGTCAGTCTAACCAGCCGCGCCGAGCGCCAGGGGTCGGCTCTCCGCAGATCCGAAGGCGACCACCGGTAGGCTACTCACTGCTCGTCGAGTCCCGCGCTGCCCTCCGGCAGCGGCCGCGGCACCAACAACGGAGAACCTCCCTGTGGCCCATGTCCTTCAGAACGTCGTCTTCCCGCTCGATCGCGACCCCGACCTGCTCCCGCTGTACGCGGACCCCGAGACGTGGTCCGTGATCGAGGAAGAACCGGTCCGGGTCTCCAGCCGCGCACACCTGGGCAACATCCTCGGTCGGCACCGCGCACGCATCGTCGCAGGACGGCGCGTCTCGCTCGGCACCTACTTCAACGCGTTCCCCGCGTCGTACTGGCAGCACTGGACCAGCGTCCGCGAGGTGCAGCTCACCGTCAGGACCACAGGGCCGGCCACGATCCTCGTCTATCGTTCCAACGGCTCCGGGGTGCGTCAGCGCGTGGCGACGCGTGAGGTCACCGGCGAGGCGACGACCTCCTTCGACCTCGACCTCACGCAGTACAGCGACGGAGGCTGGATCTGGTTCGACATCGTCGCCGACGAGAAGCCCGCCGTGCTCGAGGGCGCGGAGTGGACCACCGAGCACGAACCTGCCCGCGCCGGCAAGGCCTCGCTCGGCATCACGACCTACAACAAGCCCGACTACTGCGTCGAGACCCTCCGGGCACTCGCCGCCTCCCCCGATGCCCTGGAGTTCGTCGACCGCATCTTCCTGGTGGACCAGGGCACGCAGCTCGTGGCTGACCAGGACGGCTACGCGGAGGTCGCCGAGCGTCTCGGGGAGACCCTGCAGGTGATCCGCCAGGGCAACCTCGGCGGCTCGGGCGGCTTCGCCCGGGCGATGCACGAGTCCCTGCAGCGCCCGGAGAGCGACTTCGTGCAGCTCCTCGACGACGACGTCCGCATCGAGCCGGAGTCCCTGCGCCGTTCCATCGTCTTCGGCCAGTTCGCCACGACACCCGTGCTCGTCGGCGGGCACATGTTCGATCTCCTCGATCGCCCCAAGCTGCACGGCTGGGCGGAGGTCGTCGACGAGGGTCCGTTCATGTGGCGCAACCTCTACCAGGAGAAGATGCCGCACGACTTCGGTGCTTCCAACCTGCGCCAGTCGCCGCTGCTGCACATGCGCATGGACTCCGACTACAACGGCTGGTGGATGTGTCTCATCCCGCTCGATGCGGTCCGCGAGGTCGGACTCTCCCTTCCCGCGTTCATCAAGTGGGACGACGCGGAGTTCTGTCTCCGCGCCGGTGAGGCCGGTTTCCCCACCGTGGCGATGCCCGGGGTCGCGCTGTGGCATGTGTCCTGGGTGAACAAGGACGACTCGATCGACTGGCAGGCCTACTTCCACGCCCGGAACCGCATCGTCGCCGGGCTGCTGCACTCCACGGCGCCGCGCGGCGGGCGCCTCATCGTGCACAGTCGGCGCGTGGATCTCAAACACCTCATGATGATGCAGTACTACCCCGTGGCGCTGCGGGCTCGCGCGCTCCGGGACGTGCTCTCCGGCCCCGCGCACATGCGCAGGAACCTCGCGACGGCGATGCCCGCCGCGCGCGCCCTCGCAGCCGAGTATCCCGAGACCGTGATTCACCGCGATCCGGCCAGGGTGCTGCACTCGCGCCGCGGCCGTCAGGTGTTCAAGCGGCTGCCGAAGAACGAGTTCGACAGCCCGACGGGTCTGCGGCTGCGCATCTTCACCCTGAAGACACTCGTCTCGCACTGGCTGCACCGCCCCGACCCCGCGAACATCGCGCAGCCGGAGGTCGAGTTCGGCAAGGAAGACGCGCACTGGTGGCGCGTCCCGCCATACGACAGCGCGCTCGTCAGCGCTGCCGACGGCTCAGGGAAGAACATCTACACGCGCGACCGTGCCAAGTACCGCCGCATGCTGCGGGAGTCCGTCCGGCTGCATGCCGAACTGCGGCGGCGATGGCCGGAGCTCCAGCGGCAGTACCGCGATGCCCTTCCAGACCTGGTCTCGCCCGAATCCTGGCAGCAGATCTTCGAGGAGAAGGCATGACCACCGAGGCCTCACCCTTCGATCCGGCGTCGGCCGCGATCGTCATCGTCACCTTCAACCGTTCGCACCTGCTGACGGGCCTGCTCACCAGCATCACCGCGATGGACCCGAAGCCGGGCCGCGTGATCGTGATCGACAACGCTTCCTCGGACGATACGACCGACGTCGTCGAGTCCTTCCGTGAGGACATCGGCACCGAGCTCGTCTACCGTCGCCTCGACGTCAACACGGGCGGCTCGGGGGGTTTCAGTGAGGGCATGCGCACGGCGTACGACCTCGGCGCCGAGTGGATCTGGATGATGGACGACGACGTCGAGGTGCTCCCGGACGGCCTCGGCCGGATGGGGGCGTGGGCGCCGCGCTTCAAGAGCATCCAGGGACGGCGCTACGACTACGACGGCAGCGAGTTCTACTGGCAGTACCGGATCGCGGAACGCATGGGCATCCCGATCCCCTTCGCTCCTGCGGGATTCGATTCCTCGGGATACAAGGAGATGAACAGCGGCTGCTTCGAGGGCATGTTCATCCACCGCTCGATCGTGAAGCAGATCGGACTCCCCGACCCCCGCTTCTTCATCTACTGGGACGACCAGATGTACGGCTGGCTGGCCTCGCGCCTGACCACCGCGGTCATCGTCGACGAGTTCGTGCTGCGCCGCACCCGCGAGATCCGACAGTGGGACATGGGAATCCGGCACATGAACGCGTCGAGCAACGCGTACCGGTACTACATCATGCGCAACCGGGCGTTCATCAAGCAGTACTACCGCGCGCACGGTGTCTACAACCCCGTGCTGTTCGGCCTCGGGACGACCGCGACGTTCTTCAAGGAACTGATCCGGCTCGTCTTCGTCGAGCGCACCGTCCGCGGCACGAGCAACCTGTTCCGCGGGCTCAGGGACGGTGGCCGCATCGGTCGCGACCGGACCTGGGAGCCGATGAGCCCTCTGGAGGCCTGAGATGGACGAGCCGCAGCCCGAGGTACGGTGGGCCCCGCTTCCCCCCGCGCCGAAGCGCACCGGCCGGGTGTGGCTGATCGTCGGGCTGAGCGTCGCGGCGCTCGCGATCGTCGGACTCCTGCTGTTCTTCCTGCTTCCGCGCGACGGTGACCCCGAGCCCGTCGACAGCACGAGTCCGACTCCGACCGCCACCCCCTCGGAGACGGCCGCCGCCACTCCCGCTCCGACGACGACCCCGTCCGCGACCCCGGAGCCGACTCCGATCACGACGGCGCCCCCGATCGGCGATCCGACAGTCGAGGTGTTCCGCGACAAGGTGTCCGGGTGGCTGAACTCCGCCGATCGGGGTCTCGACATCGTCGCCGGGGCGAGCGGTCAGGATGCGCTTCCCGTCGTGGACTCGCTCCAGGAGGACGCCCAGCGCCTGGGCGACGCCCTGCCGCCGTCCTCCATCCAGGACTCCTGGCGCTCCGGCGTGGAGACCTACGCCCAGCGGCTCACGGCACTGCGCGCGGCGATCGAGGGCGGCTCCGGCGTGCCAGGGGTCATCGACAGCGCGCGCGCTGCGGCGGCAGACCTGCGCAGCCTCGTGGGGCTCTGACGCCCCGGGGTCCGAGCACGATTCAGACGGAGTAGTCCGCGTTGTAGCGGTCGAGCACCTCGTTGATCGGGGCATCCAGGGCGAGCGTGCCGCGGTCCAGATAGAGTCCCCTGGTGCAGAAGCGGCGCAGGTCGCGCTCGTTGTGGCTGACGAAGAACAGCGTGCGACCGTCGGAGAGCAGCTCGTCGATGCGCTTGTAGCACTTCTCACGGAAGGCCTTGTCGCCCACCGCGAGGACCTCGTCGACGAGCAGGATGGGCTCGTCGAGCTGAGAGACGACGGAGAACGCGAGACGCACCTTCATTCCGTTGGAGAGGTGCTTGTACGGCGTCTCCTCGAATCCGGCGAGCTCGGCGAACGCGATGATGTCGTCGTATCGGCGGGCGACCTCGTCCTTCGACATGCCGTGCAGCCCGGCCGTCAGCCGGACGTTCTCCCGGACCGTCAGATCGCCGACGAATCCGCCGGTGATCTCGATGAGCGGCGCGACCCCGCCGTTGACGCTGACAGAGCCCTCATCGGGCAGCAGCACGCCCGCCACGAGGCGGAGCAGCGTCGACTTGCCCTGACCGTTCCGCCCGACCACGCCGATCGATTCGCCCGGTTGCACGGTGAACGAGACGTCGCGGAGCGCCCAGAACTCTCCGGGCCGCGAGCGTCGGGACGCTCCGGCGAACAGGTCCTTGAAGCTGCGCTGTCCACGACGGTTGCGGCGGAAGCGCACACCGAGGCCCTGCACGTCGATCGCGGCGTCCATCACAGCTCCTTCAGCACGGGGCGCTCGAGGCGTCGGAACGCCCAGACGCCGAGCGCGAGGATGAGCAGGCACATCACGGCGCTGACCGTGAGCGTGAACGGGTTCCACTGGTCGGGGAAGAACGGCATGCGATACAGCATGAAGATCCCGGCGAGGGGGTTGAAGGCGCCGAGCGTCTGGAAGACACCGGGCAGGTCCGTGACGTTGTAGATGATCGGGGTGGCGTAGAACATCGCGCGGAGGATGAGCGCCGTGGTGCGCTCGAGGTCCGTGTAGAGCACGCACAGCGGCGCGACCAGGAGGCCGAGGCCGACAAGCAGCACCGTCTGCATGAGGATCGCCACCGGCACCCAGAGCACGCCCCAGCCGATCTGCACCACCTGGTCCGGATGGCTCTCGAACAGGAGGTTGACCACGATGAACAGCACAAGCACCGGGAGCGAGAACAGGAACTCCATGCCCTTGCTGAGCACGATGCGGTTCACCCAGATGGAGCGCGGGATCGACGTCGAGCGGACGAGACGGGCGTCCTTCTTGAACGCCCGCGTGAAGTCCGACACCGAGCTGTTGAACCACACCCACGGCAGCAACGCGCTGATGAGGAAGATGATGTACGGCTGCTCACCGACGTCACGACGGAACACCTGGGTGAACACGAACCAGTAGATCGCGCTCATCACCAGCGGGTCGAGAACAGACCACACGTAGCCGAGGAAGCTCGTCGCATACCGGACCTTGAGGTCACGGGCCGACAGCAGCCACAGCGAATGCAGATAGCGCCGGGGCGTCCCGGGCGCCCCGACAGCAGCGTGACTCACGATTCCGAGTCTAGGAGAGAGTGTTGTTCCAGAGCGACAGCGCCGACCCGATGGCCATGTGCATGTCGAGGTACTGGTACGTGCCCAGGCGTCCGCCGAAGTGGACGTCCTTCTCCCCCTTCGCGAGCTCGCGGTAGGCCAGCAGGCCCTCGCGGTCGGTCGGGGTGTTCACCGGGTAATAGGGCTCATCGGTGCGCTCGGCGAAGCGGGAGAACTCCCGCATGATGACGGTCTTCTCGGACTCGTAGACGTCCTTGCGCTCCGGATGGAAGTGCTTGAACTCGTGGATGCGGGTGTACGGCACATCCATGTCCGGATAGTTCATGACGCTGGTGCCCTGGAAGTCGCGGACGTCCAGCACCTCCTGCTCGAAGTCGAGCGTACGCCAGCTCAGCGCGCCCTCGGCATAGTCGAAGTAGCGGTCGACGGGACCGGTGTAGACCACCGGGACCTGACCGACGGTGGCCTTCTTGTTCAGCGGCTGGGACTCGTCGAAGTAGTCGACGTCCAGCTTCACCTCGATGTTGGGATGGTCGGCCATGCGCTCGAGCCACGCGGTGTAGCCGTCGGTGGGCAACCCCTCCCACGTGTCGTTGAAGTAGCGGTTGTCGTAGGTGTAGCGCACCGGGAGCCGGCTGATGATGTCGCCGGAGAGCTTCTGCGGGTCGGTCTGCCACTGCTTGGCGGTGTAGTCGCGGAAGAACGCCTCGAACAGCGGGCGCCCGACGAGGGCGATGCCCTTCTCCTCGAAGTTCGTCGCGGACTTCGCATCGAACTCGCCCGCCTGCTCCTTGACGAGCGCACGGGCCTGGTCCGGCGTGTACGCGGCCTGGAAGAACTGGTTGATCGTCCCGAGGTTCACCGGCATCGGGAACACGACCCCCTTGTGGGTCGTGTAGACACGGTGCACGTAGTTCGTGAACGACGTGAAGCGGTTGACGTACTCCCACACCGTCGCGTTCGACGTGTGGAACAGGTGCGCGCCGTACCGGTGCACCTCGATCCCGGTCTCGGGCTCCGCCTCGCTGTAGGCGTTGCCGCCGATGTGGGAGCGGCGGTCGATGACGGTCACCTTGCGGCCCGCTTCCGCGGCGCGCTCGGCGATGGTGAGGCCGAAGAAACCCGACCCGACGACGAGAAGATCCATGCTCCCATCGTATCGGCGCCCGCCTGGGAGCCCGTGCCACGGAGGATCGCATCGCCCCATCGCACATCGCTGTCGTCGATCCCCACGCGGCCGCTACGCTGAGCGAGATGCGGGGTGACCGCAGCCCCTTCCTTCAGATGGAGTTCCCATGTTCCGACGTGCGGTGCCCGCTGCCCTCGCGGCCGTCGTCCTCGCTCTCTCCCTGCTCACCACGACGAGCGCCTCGGCCGACACGGTACGGCCCGCGGCGACCGGAGCGCTGGCGGACATCACGTTCCCGGCGGGAGTCTCCCGACTCTCGGGCATCGACCGGTACGAGACCGCGATCGCCGTCGCGAAGAAGTACGCCTCCGGCACCGACGCCGTCTTCGTGGCGACCGGGGCGAACTTCCCCGATGCCCTGTCGGCCGCCGCGGCCGCTGCGCGCCTGGGCGCACCTCTGCTGCTCACCCCCGGATCGGCCTTGCCCGCCGCAGTGCGCACGGAGATCGCACGCCTGAACCCGGCCACCATCTTCATCGCGGGATCGGAGGGCGCGGTGAGCGCCGCCGTCGAGCGTGCCCTCGCGACCATCGCCCCCGTGGAGCGTCTCGGCGGCGCCTCCCGTTACGAGACGGGCGACGCTCTCGTCCGGCGAGCCTTCCCTGCGGCTACCCACGCCTTCATCGCCACCGGACGGACGTTTCCCGACGCACTGGCAGCTACCGGCGCCGCCGGCGCCTCCTCGGCACCTGTCATCCTCGTCGACGGCAACCTGAACGCTCTGCCCGCGCAGACCCGGGACCTGCTTACCGCCCTCGGCGTCTCGGCAGTCACGGTCGTGGGTGGCACGGGCGCCGTATCGGCGGGCATCGCCGCCGAGCTCGCGAACACGTACGACGTGCAGCGTCTCGGCGGAGCCGGTCGGTTCGACACCGCAGCGCTCATCAACGACTCCTTCTTCGCCCCGGGTTCGGCAGCGGCCGCCTTCCTCGCCACCGGCCAGAACTTCCCCGACGCGCTGGCCGGCGCAGCGTTGGCCGGACGCACCAAGAGCCCGGTCTACGTCACGAACGCCGGATGCGTCCCGGAATCCGCGCACCGGTCACTGCAGCGGCTCGGAGCACCCAGCACCGTAGCGCTCGGCGGGGCAGCCGTCGTGAGCGCTCAGGCGGCCGCGAACATGGGTTGCCTCACGGCTGGAGTACCGACCATCTCCGGAACGGCGCGCGTCACCGGGTCGCTGACGGCGAACGTCGGCACATGGACTTCCGGGACATCCTTCCAGTACCAGTGGCTCGCGAACGGCAGCCCGCTCTCGGGCGCCACCGGCCGGACGCTCACCCTGACCGCGGCGCACGCCGGCAAGCAGATCTCCGTCCGGGTGACCGGAAGTCTGTCCGGCTACGTGACGGCATCGGTGCTTTCGGGCCGGACCGCCGCGGTCTCCTATCCGCCTCGCACGACGCCCATCGACAGCTGGAACTGCCCGAGCTGGGCGCCCATCAAGGGCAACATCGGCGAGAAGGAGAAGATCTACCATCTGCCGGGCGGTCGCTACTATTCCGCGACCAATCCGGAGGAGTGCTTCCGCACGGAGGCGGCCGCGCAGAGCGCCGGCTACCGGCGCTCCAAGCTGTGAGGACCGTCGGGGGCACCTCTTCCGGAGCGTCGGTGGCCCCACGATAGGATCGCGCCACGGCCGCCGGGCTCTCCGGACGCCACGAAGAGAATCGAAGACTCCTTGAAAACACGTTCGCACCGTCGCGTCGTTGTCGCCGCGACTGCACTCGCCCTCGCTCTGTCCGGTCCGCTCGCCGCGGCAGCCGCCGATGATCCGGGGCTCCCTCAGCTCGATCAGGTCGACGCCGCTGCGCCGAATGCCGGAGGGCACTTCCGCCTCGACGAGTCGTCCGCGTCGGCCCTGAGGTCCCCGGAAGCCCGAGCATCGGTGGCGGCCGCCGCACCGTCCGCGGTCGATGCGCCGACAGTCACCGAGGTGACCTCCACGCGCGCCCGTGCCACATGGTCGGCGCCCGCGGACAACGGGTCGGCGATCATCGGATATCACCTGCAGCTCCTCATCGGTGGGAATGTGATCGACGAGATCGTCACCGACGTGCCGACTCTCGGCGTGACGCTCACCGACCTCGCACCGGACACGACCTACGGCTTCCAGGTGGCAGCGGTCAACGCGGTCGGGACCGGTCCGTCCTCCCCCGCGCAGAGCTTCACGACGACGCACTCCTCGGTGGAGCGCCAGTTCGGCGCCGACCGCTTCGAGACCGCCGTACGCGTCTCCGAGAGCGCCTTCCCGTACGAGGGCGTGCCCGTGACGTTCATCGCCAACGGGATGAACTTCCCCGACGCGCTCGCGGCGGCAGCGGCTGCCGGCACCTTCGGCGGCCCGGTGCTCCTCACCCGCCCGGGCAGTGTGAGCACGGCGACGATCGACGAGGTCGCGGCGCTGAAGCCGGAGTTCCTCATCGCCGCCGGGGGGAAGGCCGTCGTGAGCGATGCGGTCCTGAACACTCTCCGGCCGTCGGCGACCGTGGGCACGGAACGTGCCGCCGGCGCCTCGCGATACGAGACCGCCGGCATCATCTCCACGCTGTGGGAGGCGACGGGTACCGTCTACCTCGCGAACGGCATGAACTTCCCGGATGCGCTGGCCGGTGCGGCGGCCGCCGGTCACGAACGCGCGCCGGTCCTGCTCACCAAGCAGAACACGCTTCCCGCCGAGACCGCCGCGTACCTCCGGTATCTGCGACCGTCGAAGCTCGTCGTCCTGGGGGGAACCGGCGCCGTCAGCCAGGCCGTCGTCGATCGCGCGCAGGCGGCCACGCAAGGCTCGATCGTCTCGGTCCAACGCCTGTTCGGCGACAGCCGGTACGACACAGCCGTCGACATCTCCCGGCGGACGTTCACGACTCCGCGGGTCCCGGTCGTGTACGTCGCGAGCGGGCAGAGCTTCGCGGACGCCCTCGCCGGCGCAGCCGCGGCCGGCGCGCTGGGCGGCCCCGTGCTCCTCACCGCACCGACGGAGATCAGCGACGCGACGATTGCGGAGATCAAGCGACTGGACCCGGTACGGGTCGTCGTGCTCGGTGGTCCCGCCGTCGTCAGCGACGCTGTCCAGAACCGCATCGCGAACGCGATCGACTGACTGACGGGGCGGTCGTGACGCCTCGACGTCGCGACCGCCCCGCCCCCGAAAGGCAGCTTGTGCCCTCCCGCACCCGTTCTCGCGTCGCCGTGACCTCGATCGCCCTGGCGGTCGCCGTCGTCACCCTGCTCGCCTCCCCCGCCCCTCCCCCTGCTTCGGCGGCCCCCCGGCCACAGACGACGGTCGAGCGCATCTTCGGCGCGGATCGATACGAGACTGCGGCGGCGGTCTCCGCGGACGCGTTTCCCCGTACCGGCGTGATCACCGCGCTCGTCGCCAGCGGCGTCGACTTCCCCGACGCGCTCGCGAGCGCCGCCGTGGCCGGTTCGATGGACGGCCCCGTGCTGCTCACCAAGCCGGGGTACCTGCCGGCGGCGAGCGCCCGGGAGATCACCGCGCTGTCGGTTGACAGCGTCTTCGTGACCGGCGGACCCGGGGCCGTCAGCGACGGCGTTCTCCATCAACTGGAATCGCTGACGGGGGGCGCCTTCCGTTTCGGCGGCGCCGACCGATACGCGACGGCCGCAGCCCTGCTGCCGTGGTGGATGCTCGAGTTCCCCGATGTGGTCTTCCTCGCCAGCGGTGCCGACTATCCGGACGCGCTCTCGGGTGCAGCCGCCGGAGGACACCTGGACGTTCCCGTCCTGCTCGCCGCGCCGGACAGGCTTCCGGCCGAGACCGTCGCGGCCCTCGGGCGTCTGGCACCGTCCAGGGTGATCGCGCTGGGCGGCACCGGCTCGATCAGCGACGCCGTGCTGGAGAGCGCGCGACGGGCGGCCGGCGACGGCGCGACGGCCGAGCGTCGTGGCGGGGCGACCCGCTACGACACCGCCGTGTCCGTGTCGCAGGGCACGTTCGCCGACCCGGGTGTCCCTGTGGTCTACGTCGCGAGCGGCGAGGACTTCGCCGATGCGCTTGCCGGCGCCGCTGCCGGAGGCAGTATCGGCGGCCCCGTGCTCCTGACCCCTCCGGAGGAGGCTCCCGCGGCGGTTCTCGCGGAGATCCGCCGCCTCGCCGCGGAGAGGGTCGTGATCCTGGGAGGGACGAGCGTCGTCAGCGAGCGCGTCGCCACGCAGATCGCCGCTGCGGTGCGCTGACGGAACCGCTCCCTGACGCCTGACCGGCACCCGGGAGCGGTTTCCGCATCAGGCCGCGGTGCCGACGACGATGCGCGGTGTGCCTGCCCAGAGCGCGGCATCGGTGGCCGCTCGCCCGTCGACGATCAGTTTGATGCCGGGAAGCTGCGCAGGACTCAGCTCGCGATAGTCCGCATGGTCGGTCTGCAGGATCGCGAGGTCGACCTCCTCGCCCATCGCGTACGGTTCGAACCCGAGGCGGCGCAGCTCGTCGTCGCTGTACAGCGGATCGTGCACGACGACATCGGCCCCGCGGTCCTGGAGCGCCTTGACCGTGGGGAAGACTCCGGAGAACGCGGTCTCCTTCACCCCTCCGCGGTATGCCGCACCGAGGACCACGGCCCGCTGGCCGCTGAGGTCGCCGAGGATGCCCTCGGCCTGTGCGACCAGTCGCTCCGGCATCGAGGCGTTGAGCTGACGGGCCACGCGGACGATGTCCGCGTCCGGGTCGGTCGACAGGTACAGCCGGGGATAGACGGGGATGCAGTGACCGCCGACCGCGATTCCCGGGCGATGGATGTGGCTGTACGGCTGGGAGTTGCAGGCCTCGATCACCTTGTAGACGTCGATGCCATGAGAGGCGGCGAACAGACCGAACTGGTTGGCGAGACCGATGTTGACGTCACGATAGGTCGTCTCCGCCAGCTTCGCCATCTCGGAGGCCTCCGTGCTGCCGAGTTCCCAGACGCCGTTCGGCTGCGCGAGGTCCGGACGCTCGTCGAACTGCAGCACGGCCTCGTAGAACTCGCGTGCGCGCCGATTGCCCTCGCTGGAGAGCGCACCGATGAGCTTCGGGTACTTGCGCAGGTCGGCGAACACCCGCCCCGTGAGGACGCGCTCCGGAGAATACGCGAGGAAGAAGTCCTCGCCCTCCGTGAGACCGGATCCCTCTTCGAGCATCGGCTTCCAGCGGTTCCGAGTGGTGCCGACCGGAAGCGTCGTCTCGTACGAGACGAGGGTGCCGGGTGTCAGATGCTCGGCGAGCGAGCGCGTGGCGGCGTCCATGTAGCGGAAGTCGGGCTCCCAGGTCTCGTCGTCCACGAAGACGGGAGCGACCAGGACCACGGCGTCGGCCCCGGGGATCGCCTCAGCGTAGTCGGTCGTGGCACGGAGGCGGCCGGCGGGGATGAGCTCCTCCAGGCGCTCCTGCAGCTCCGCCTCGCCGGGGAACGGCTCCCGCGCGGCGTTGATCATGTCGACGGCCTTCTGGTTGACGTCGACACCGACCACGTCATGACCGGAGGAGGCGAACTGGACGGCGAGAGGGAGCCCGATCTTTCCGAGGGCCACGACGGCGATACGCATGACCCCCAGTCTAAGGGCGTCGTCAGACGACGCGTCGCAGCCCGGGGACCCTCCGCATGAGGAAGACGACGAGGAAGGACGTCGCGACGACGATCCCCCACTCGAGCACCGAGAGCGGGAAGGACCCGGCCGCCGCGTCGAACGGGGGCACGGCACGCACGAGGAGCATGATCGCGAAGTGCAGGAGGAACACGCCGAACGCGCAATCGGAGAGCTCTCGGATCACGCGCTGTGTCCGGGAGCCCGGCCGCCATCCGGCGAGCGCGCTGTTGGTGCAGACGAACACGCCGAGCGAGGCCGCTGCGACGATGGGGCCGAAGTAGCTGAGAGGAAGGACCGCATCCAGGACCGGCAGGTGCGGACGCGAACCGTACTGGATGATCGACGCGATGACCGCGACGATCGTGCCGCCGATCACGAGGGCGAGACGCCCGCCGGACAGCCGGACGTGCCGCAGCGCCCACCCCGCGAGGAAGTACCCGGCATAGGGCAGCCATTGCGTGAGGGCGAGCAGCGTCAGCGGGCTCTCGTCCCCCAGCGCCGTCAGCACGGTCGACGACATCCCGGTGATCACCGTCGCACCGAGTGTCACGGCGGCGAAGACGAGGGCCCGGCGCTCACTGCCGCCGCTGAGGAACGCCGCGAGGACGGGCGCGACGACGTAGAGGCCGACAATGAGCCACAGGAAGTACAGGTGCGTGTACGGCTGGCCGTCCAGGATGAACCGGGCGACGTCGGCACGGGTCGGCTGGAGCTGGGAGAACAGGGTCCGGATGAGGAGGAAGTAGAGCAGGGACCAGAACACCAGCGCCATGAGGAGCCGCGGGAGCCTCTTCCGATAGAACGCCGCCGGGCCCTTGACATGCTGCCGCGGGGAAAGCACGAACACGCCGGAGATCATCACGAAGACGGGAACCACCCAGACGAAGCCGATGTCGGCGATCACGGCGCCCCACCACCCGGGTGTACCGCGCACCTCGGGATTGGCCACCATCCCCGCGAACACGTGGATGGCCACGACACCGAGGACCGAGACGATCCGCAGGGCATCGAGCGACCAGACCCGGCCAGACCCTTCGCGTGGCGTGCGATCGAGACCGTCGTCGGTCTCAGGCTGTCGTGATTCGGGAGTCACGACCAGTCCTGGAGCACCTGCACGACGCGCTCGGCAGCCCGGCCGTCGCCGTACGGTGCCGCATCGGTGGGTTCGGGGCGCGGACGCCCGACGCCCCTCGCGATCTCTTCCGCGTCCTGCGCGAGGACGTTCCATCCGAGCTCGACGGTCTCGACCCATTCCGTCTCGGTGCGGACCGTCGTGCACGGTACGCCCAGCAGGAACGCCTCCTTCTGCAGTCCGCCGGAATCGGTCACCACCCCGGCGCTAGAGAGCATGGCGGCGACGAGCTCCGGGTAGGCCAGCGGCGGGTGGACGACGACGGCGCCCTGCGAGAGCGAGATCCCGTGTGCCTCGGCCTTGGCGACCACGCGGGGGTGCGCGAGGAGCACGACCGGCCGGTCCAGCGCGCCGAGTCCCGCCACGACCTCGGCGAGGCGTGCAGGGTCGTCCGTGTTCTCCGCGCGATGGATCGTCGCGATGTAATGGCCGCCTGCCGCAAGGCCGAGGTCTTCCACGAGCGGCGACGGGCGCGACGAGACCTCGTCGCGAACCGTGAAGAGGACATCGGTCATCACGTCCCCCACGAGCACCGTGCGCTCCGCGAGCCCTTCTGCCGCGAGGTGGTCGATCGCGACCTGCGTCGGCGCGAGGAGGAGATCGGCCGCATGATCGGTGAGAACGCGATTGTGCTCCTCCGGCATCCGCCGGTTGAAGCTCCGAAGCCCCGCTTCGAGATGCGCGACGCGGATGTGCATCTTCACAGCGCTGAGAGCCGCAGCGACCGTGGAGTTGGTGTCGCCGTAGACGAGCACCCAGTCCGGTCGGTGCTCGTCGAAGACCGCATCCAGCGCCGCCAGCATCGCCCCGGTCTGCACACCGTGGGAACCGGAGCCCACACCGAGGTGGACATCCGGGGTGCCGATGCCGAGGTCTTCGAAGAAGACGTCCGAGAGCATCGGGTCGTAGTGCTGGCCCGTGTGCACGATGACGTGGTCCACTCCTGCGGCCACGAACGCCTTGTGGATGGGAGCGAGCTTGACGAACTGGGGACGGGCGCCGACGACGCTGACGATCTTCACAACACGCAAGTCTACGGAACCGGGGCGCGAGCGGTCAGCGCCGCCCCACCCACCACGTGGCAGCGCTGAAACGCAGCGGCGCCTCGCGGGCCCACAACAGCGCAGGCCGCGCCGGCAGGAGAGCCTTCACCGAGACGAAGCGCCGGCGGCGCCGGGACAGTTCGTCCAGCATGCCGTCGGGCGTTCCCGGCTCCTCGGCGGCGACGATGAGGTCCCGATCCGCGGTCGAGAGCACGTGCACTGCTCCGGGTGAGAACGATCGCAGAGCCTCGATGATCTCACGCAGGGCTTCGCGATCGCCCGGCACCCAGGCGCCCGCCCGGTAGTGGATGGCGCCGAAGACGGTGACCCGCCAGAGCTTGACCGCGAGAGCCTCGCGATCCCGCCGTCCCAGTGACGGGGCGAAGGACCCTTCGAGGAGCAGCCGGACCGCCTGAAGCTCTTCGCCCAGCGGTCGGGCGGCGAAGGTGACCCGCTGTTCGCCGTCGTGGATCAGATACTCGCCGGACCCCCGGTGCACACTGATCCCGGCTGCCGAGAACCAGAGACGCACACCGAAGTCGAGGTCTTCACCGGTCGCCAGCCCCTCGGTGAAGCGGAGCCCGCCGAAGCGCGACGTCGCGATGAGGCCGAGCGGGGCCGTGCGGTATGCGAGGCGGTCGCGACGGCCTCGGAGACGCCGCTGGCGGAGCGTCGGAGGGGTGGGCACCCGCCGCCCTGCGGCATGACGCAGGGGCGCGATCACGACATCGGCGTCGTCCCTCTGCGCCGTCCGGCGCCACGCATCGATCGCGCCGGTCGTCAGCTCGTCGTCCGACCCCATGACTGCCACGTAGGCACCGGCCGCTTCCGCGATACCGAGGTTGAAAGGCCCCGCAGGACTGCGCACGTCGTCCCGCAGCTCCAGGAACCGCACGCGGTCATCCTGTGCCGCGGTCCCCGCGGCCTCGCGGATCGCGGCTTCCGCGATGTTGTGGCACACGACGTGGACGGCACGTACGCTGCGCGAGGTCAGGACCGACGAGACAGCGCGCGCGATGTCCCGCCGAGGATCGTGCACAGCGATGACGACATCGACGTCCCGCGGCAGCGGAGCGACCCCGCGACCGATGGCGGTGCGGTAGGCCGCCTGTGTCGCCGTGCGCCTCTCCTCAGGATCGAACAGGGCGGATGCGGCGGCCGCGATCTCGGGCGCCGATCGGTCACGATTGAGCTCCTGCACGCGCTGCACGGCATCGGCGTACGCGCGGGGCGACCACGCGTCGACGAGCACGCCGTCCGGTTCGGAGACGAACGACCGCTGCTCTCCTGATGCGGACACCACCACGGGGCGTCCCGCCACGAGGGCCTCGGCGATCGCCACGCCGAAAGTCTCCATGCGGGTGGGAAGGACGAACACATCGGCCTCGGCGAGGAGAGCCTCCACCTGGGCTGGAGCGACCCTCCCCCGCAGCTCCACGTGGTCGGCGATCCCGAGCTCCGCCGCGAGCGAGAGCAGCGCTTCGCGCATCGGGCCGTCTCCGGCCCACAGCAGCCGGGCGTCCTCTCCGCGCTCGCGGAGCTCGGCGACCATGCGCACCGCGATATCGGGGCCTTTCCGCTCGATCAGGCCCCCGACACCGACCAGGGTCAGTCCCCCGCTCCGGGGACGGGGATGCACGATGGTCGGCCGCTGCACGGCGTTGGGGATGACGACGGTGGGGCCGCGTCGTGTCCGTTGCACCGCTCGCGCCAGATCGTTGCCCACGGCCACCACCACATCCGGACGGCGGAGCGCCGCGCGCACCAGAGGCAGAGACGCCCGGGCGGCCCGCGGTGCGGTGTCCGGCGCGAGAAGGGCCGACCAGTGTTCGGTGTGCACCCACGGACGCTCCACGCGGTGCCCCAGGAAGGGAAGCAGTGCCGATGCCGCCATGGAATGCACGAGGTCGACACGAGCGGCACGCTCGACGATGATCGCCCCGGCGCGCCGGATGCTCCGTGGGTCTGTCGTGGACATCCGCACCGTCGTGACGGGGAAGCCCACGGTCGCCAGCTCACCGTCTGCCGAGAGGTGGATGACCTCCACGTCGTGATCCTCGCGCAGCATCTCGATGTCGCGCTGCACGAAGATACCGGTCTCCGGTCGGCCCGCAGTGGGAAGCCAGGGCGTCACGACCAGAACCTTCACGAGAAGACGCTATCAGGCTCGCCCGCGCCGACGCCCGCGCCCATCCGCGAGGGAACTCACCAACTCCGCCGCACGCGCACCCGTGCGTCGCGCGTCGTACTCCGCTTCCCAACGCTCGCGAGGCGCGTATGTCCCCGACGGGGCGTCGAGCACCGCGGCGAGCGCCGTCGCGACCACGTCCGGATGCGCGTCGGCGTCGACCAGCTCCCCCGTCCGCAGTTCGGGCCCCACGATCTCCGGGGTCCCTCCGACAGCGGTCGCCACGACCGGGATGTCGAAGGCGATCGCCTCCATGATGCTGACGGGCACGCCCTCGGACGCCGAGAGGTTCACGAAGGCATCCGCGGCCCCCGTCTCGTAGAAGGCCGAGACCGTGGCGTTCGGGACCTGGCCACGCAGATCGACCTCGATGCCGGGCGGGAGGGAGAGGACGCTTTCCCGTAGTTGCGGGAACAGCGGCCCTTCCCCGAAGTGCACCCAGCGTACCGGCCGCGAGGGGTCCAGGGCGTGCAGTGCGAGGACAGCGTCCCGGATGCGATCGACGCGCTTCACTTCGCTCACCGCCGAGCACGACACGATCGTCCGCACGGCGTCGCGCTGCCGTCGGGGTGCCTGATCCGGCCCGTATGCGCCGAGCCTGCTCACGCGCACCTTCCCGCCGACCTGCGGATAGCGTTCGTCGAGGTACTGCGCGGCATCGTCGGAGATGGCCAGCACCCGATCGGCGCGAGCGAAGAGGAAGGGACGGAACGGCAGATAGCCACCGATGGCCCGCTCCTCGTAGAGGTCATAGCGATGGACCCGGACGACGCGCGCGGACACCCCGCGGAGCCACGGGAGGGCCAGTCCCCCGCCCATCGCCCAGAAGGCGTAAGCCACCGTGTCCCGGTCACCGGCGATGGCCTCGCGCACGGCAGAGCGATGAGCCTGCGTCATCCCCACCTTCGCGCCCATGGCGAAGAGTCGCGCGTTGCGCAGCAGGCGGCCGCTCCAGAGCTCACGCCACGTCGCCTGCAGCAGCAGGGCGAGGGGCCCGGCCTCGATGAGCTTCCGCGGCGCATCCTCCGGGGCAGGCTCGAAGAGGTTCCCGCCGAAGCGCACTCCGGGCGGAAGAGCGACCATGCCGCCCGTCGTGTCCCGTGCATGGCAGAACACGACGACATCCTCGAACCGCTCAGCGAGCGCCTCGATCTCCTTCTCCACGAAGACGACATCCCCCGCACGGTAGGGATAGTCGTTCGTGAAGAGGATCAGTCGGCTCATCGCCGTGTCCGCTTCGAAGGAGCAGCCAGGAGCGCGGCCAGCGCATCGGCCCACCGCTCGGCCTGCTCCTCACCGGACAGATCGCGGGCGGAGGCTGCCGAGGCCTGTTTCCATGCGCGCACCCGCTCCGCGTCGAGCCCGTCGAGGAGTCGGGTGAGCGCCGGGGCATCGAAGCCGTCGGCGACCGCGCCGAAACCGCCCTCCTCCAGGACTCTGGCCATCTCCGGCGACGGGCCGATGATCACGCCGAGACGCGCCTGCACGTAGTCGAAGAACTTGTTCGGGAGCGCCCAGGTGTTGTTGAAGTTCACCGGCGGCAGAAGGTGGACGCCGACGTCGTGGGCGTTCAACGTCCGCGAGAGCTCGACATACGGCACGGGATCGTGCAGCTCGACGCGCGCGGACGCCTCGGCTCTCGCGCGCACCTCCTCCAGGAACCCCGGGTCGTTCGGAGTGAGGTAGAGGGAGAGCCGGACGTCGGCGGAGGTCGCCTCGGCGGCATCGATGATGGCGACGATGTTCCGGTCGCGCAGGGCGGCGCCCGAGTGCACCAGACGGATCGGAGCTGCCACCGGCGTCGGCTCGAGATCGGCGTACGGGGCTGCGTTCGTGACCACTCCGGCGTGGATCCCGTATCGACGCTCGTATTCCTGCGCGATGCCCTGACCGACGGTGGTGACCGAGTCGGCACGCACCACGAAGGTCCGGCACATCCAGCGGATGAACGGTGCGACGAACAGGCGCCACCTGCGCACGTCCTCCTTCTGCCGGGGAGCGTACTCGTGGAGGTCGGCATGCACGCCGTGCACGGACTGCTGCGCGAGCGCCAGGCCGACCGCGTCCACGTCGTTCGCGAGGACGAGGTCCCACTGCGTGCCGGCCAGGCCGGACAGCGCCGCCGCGATCGCCGGGTTGGACCAGTACGCGTGCCGGTAACGGCGCAGCAGCACCGCGAGGCGGTCATAGCGCCAGATGGGGAACTCGTCCGGGATCTGCAGGTGACCGCTGACGCCATCGGGGGCGTCGCCGTACCCGACCGTGTGCACGGCGAAGTCCCGGCGCAGCCGAGCGATCTGCTTCAGCAGTCGCGCATCCGCGCGGATCGTCGAGAACGAGATGATCAGCAGGCGGGGGGCGCTCATCGACGCCCCTTCGCCACGAGACCGTGGATGATGCGGTCCCACTTCTCGACCTGACGTTCGCCCTCGAGCTCGCGGGCACTGTCGTGCGCGTGCTGCTTGAACGCCGCCACCGACTCCGGCGTGAGCTTCTCGATCGCCTCACGCAGGGCCTCCACGGTGAAGTCCGATGCCACGGCGCCCAGGCCGTATCTCTCCACGTACCCGGCCATCTCCGGCGAGGGGCCGACGACGATCCCGAGCCGTGCCTGCACGAAGTCGAAGAGCTTGTTCGGCAGGGCGTGCCGGTAGTTGAAGGTCAGGGGCGGGAGGAGGAAGACCCCCACGTCGTAGGAGTTCAGCGTCGTCACGAGCTCCGCATACGGCACCGGATCGAGGACGCGCACGCGGTCGGTCGTCGTGGCATACTCCTTCAGCTCCTCGAGATATGCGGGGTGATTCGCCGTCAGGTAGAAGTCGAGGGTGACGTCCGCGTCCGCCGTGGCCACGGCCTCCGCCATCAGATGGAGCTGGCGGTTGGTGAGGCCGGCCCCGCTGTGCACGAGCCGGATCGGCGAGGACACCGCGCCGGGGCGGAGATCGTGATAGGGCGTCGCATTGCTGACCAACTCGGCGTGGAAGCCGAAGTTCCGCTCGTACTCTGCTGCGAGCCCCTCGCTCACGGTGGTCCACGCCGCCGCCTTCGTGACGTAGGTGCGGACCACCCAGTCGAACCACGGCGTGATGCGCTGGAACCACAGCTCGTTGTCGTCGTGCAGCCGCGGCGAGTACTCGTGCAGATCGGCGAGGACGCCGTACCGGGGACGCAGCTTGACGGCGACAGGGACGGCCTCGACATCGTTCGCGATGATGACGTCGAACTTCCGTCGCTTCAGCGCTTCCCGAGACCAGCGCACCGCCGACAAGCGCCAGTACGCCTTCCGGTAGCGCTTGAGGGTGATGAGCTTGCCGTCGAGATCGTTGTAACGGATCTCCCGCGGCAGCGAGAGGTGCTCCACCACACCCTCCGGGGCGTCGCCGTATCCCAGCGTCGTCACGTCGAAGTCCTTGGTGAACCGTGCGATCTGCTTGAGCACCCTCGCGTCACCCGTCAGGGGCGAGTACGACATGATGAGCATGGTTGGGCGGGCGGTCATCGGCTGCTCCTTCGCTCGCGCGTGCAGAAGTAGAGGACGTATCGGCGGAGGGTCGACTCACGCGCGAAGCTGTGTACGAGATCCGGGGTCAACCAGCGATCGCGACGGCCCGCACCGCGGGAAGCGGCGACGTCGGTGCGGAGCCTCAACGCGTGAGAGTCGGTGAGCAGCCCGTCGAGGATGCGTCGGTCCTGGCGGTTGAACGGCAGCAGAGCGCGCGGAGCGACGTCGAGCAGACGCCGGAGCAGTGCTGCGAAAGCGATGACACCCTCGTCGTCCAGCTCTTCCGCCAGCGCTTGCACGTTGCCCAGGACGGTGATCCGGATGAGCTTGACGGCCAGGGCCGTGCGAGCACGGGGTGAGAGATCGGCGAAGACCCCGTCATCGAACAGACGCACGATCGGCTCGAGCCGCTCCGAGACGGTCATGACCCCGAGCGTCGTCCGCTCCGCCGCGTCCTCCCCGATGACGTAGGCGCCCGCTCCGCGGAGCAGATCGATCCGTCCCCCCTGGGCCCAGAGACGGATGCCGAACTCGAAGTCCTCGCCCACGCGTACGCCCTCGAGCATGCGGAGGCCGAGCTCGCGCATCCGAGCGGTGCGGAACAGGCCGAGGGGCGCTGTGCGGTAGAAGAGCCGATCGCGGGCGGCGTCCAGGCGTCGGCGGCGACCGAGCCGCACGAGAGGGTTCGGCATGAGCGTCTGGCCCTGCAGCCGGATCTGCGCGATGGCCGCGTCCGGGCGCTCCGCGCGCACGTGACGGATCCATCGCGACATGGTGCCGGGCTCGAGGAAGTCGTCTGAGCCCATGACCCCGCAGTACTCGGCCTCGACCGCGGCGAGGCCATGGTTGAACGGTCCGGCGGCGCTCCGGATCCCGTCCCGGAAGGGCAGGACCCGGATGTCGCCGTCGATCCCCGCGAGGCGTTGCTCCAGGATCGCCGGGTCGAGCCCGTGCGCCACGACCGTGACACGGACGACGTCGCGGACGTCGGCGTCCTGGACGAGCGACGCGACGGCGCGCTCGATCGGTCGCCGCTCGTCGTGGCAGGCGATCACGACGTCGACGAACGGCGTCGTCACGTCAGTCCAGCCAGCTGCGCCTGCTCGGCGAAGTTGGGCACGCGGGCGACGAGCTCGTCGAACGTGCCCTGGTCCGCGATCGTCCCGTCCTGCATGAAGCAGACCAGGTCGCTGTCCCGGATCGTGGAGAGCCGATGCGCGACGGAGACGATCGTGACCTCTCCCTTGAGACTGCGGATGGCCTCGGTGACCTTCGACTCGGTCTTGGTGTCGAGCGCGCTGGTCGCCTCGTCGAGGACGAGGATCAACGGGTCGCTGTACAGGGCCCGCGCGATGCCGAGGCGCTGGCGCTGTCCGCCGGAGAGCGACAGACCACGCTCTCCGATGCGCCCCCGCATGCCCCCCTCGCGGGCCTCGATGGTCTCCCAGAGCTGCGCGCGCTCCAGCGAGGCGCGGACGCGATCGAAGTCGATGTCCTTGTCGTCCCAGTCCAGCGCCACGTTCTGCGCGACCGTGCCGTCGAAGAGGGAGACGTCCTGCGGCACATAGCCCACGCGGGAGCGCCAGGCGGCGAGCACGTCGTTGAGGTCCTCGTCGTCCAGACGGATCTCGCCCTTCTGCGGCACGAGCAGGCCGAGCAGGATGTCCACCAGAGTCGACTTCCCGGCTCCCGACGACCCGACGAGGGCGAGCGAGCTGCCGATCGGGATGCGGAGGTTGATGTCGTGGACGGCGGGGGTGTCCTCATGCTTGGGGTATCCGAAGGACACGTCGGTCAGGGTGAGCATCCGCGGCTCCCCCTCGATCGGCTTCTGTCCCAGTCGTTCCGCCACCTCGATGTACTTCTCCGACACCTGGATGTCGAAGATGACCGCCTGCACGTGCGGGACGTTCGCGGTCGTGGTCGTGACGATCGACTGGAAACCGGTGAGGGAGGGGACGAGGCGGAAGCCCGCGACCGCGAAGAGCGCCACCGATGCCAGTGCCTCCTGCATGCCCCCGAGCGCGTAGCCGATGCCACCGACGAGCACGAACCCTCCGACGAGAGCGGAGTTCAGCACGAAGCCGGGGACCGAGCCAAGGAAGTTCATGTTCGCGCGCGCCCTCGTGCTGAAGGAGCGGTTGTACTGGACGATGCCGGCGACCTCGCCGGTCTTGTTCCGCAGCGTGATCTCCTTCAGCGCCTGCATCATCTCGGTCATCAGCGTCGCGACCTTGAACGAGTAGTCGCGGGAGACCCGCCCCGCCTGGACCGAGCGGCCGGACACCACCCAGTAGAGCAGGGCCATGATGCCGCCGAGGTACACCACCGTGATGAGCGCTGTCAGCGGCTGGGCGACGACGATGATCGCGAGGATGAGGACGAAGCTCACGATCAGCGATGGGAGCTGCACGATCGGCAGCAGGAAGCCGCTGATCGTGTTGGCGATGCCGACATCCGCGATCCGCACGATCTGCGCCGTGTTGCGGCCGAGCCGATAGGTCCACGGCGCCTTGATGTAGCTGTCGAAGAGCTGTCGGCCGATCTCGAGCTCGAACGCGGCGAAGCGACGGGTGGCGAACCACTGCTGGAGCAGCGCGAGCGCGGACTTCACGAGGATGAGGATGGCCACACCGCCGATCAGCCAGATGTAGTCCTCCTCCCCGATCTCGCCGATGACGGGGAGCGTGATCGTGGTCCGCGCGATCATCGGCGTCAGGCTGAGCGCCAGGAGCATGATCGCGCCGATATCCAGGACACTCAGCAGACAGGACACCACGACATAGCGCAGCAGGTAGGAACGGGCGTCTCCGGGGAGGTAGGTCACGAGGTCCCGGTAGGTCTTCGCAACGAGCTTCATGACGCGGAGTCCTCCGGGTAACGATCAGCGGGCATCGGTCCAGTCTTCCATGCGGGACCCGCCCCCGCCTTCACGTTCGCCGAGGAAGCCGGCGAGGGCCTCGGCGGCACGCCGTCGGGAGTGCACGGCTCGTACGAAATCGGGGCCGTCCGCGGCGAACGCGGACGCACGATCCCGGTCGGCGAGGACGCCACGCAGAACGCCCTCCAGATCCGCCGCGCGGGACTGGAGGATCGGGAGCTCGCGGCCGGTTCCGGCGCGCACCCGCTCGCGCACCTCCTCCGCCACATGGCTGATGACGACGCGTCCGCTCGCGAGGGCCTCGCAGGCGGCGACGCCGTAGATGCCGAGCGAGAACTGGTCGAGCACGATGTCCGCCTCGCCGTAGACCTGCGGCATACGGGAGGCGGGGACCCCGGTGACTTCCCGGTACTCGATGACCCCGTCGTCGTGGAGACGCTGCAACGTCGGCGTGACGGCCGCCGTCCCCTTGAGCCCGGCCCGGCTCGGGGCATGCACGACGATCGGTCGGTCCCGCCGCAGCGGTGCGGCCGGAGCCGTCGCCGCCCACGGGTCCACGTCGACCACCACCGGAAGCCACGTCGCCCCCGGCAGGTCCGTGAGCAGATCCGGCGTCGAGACGAAGGCGGGGATCCCGAGCCGCCGCTGCAGGCGATGATTGGCTTCGGTGATCTCCTGCAGGCGCGACTGCTCACCGTACTGTCCGTCACGGAAAGGAGAATCCGGCTCACGGCGGGCATGGTGATCCGGTCGACGGATGTCACTGCCATGCCACAGCAGCGCCACCTGGAGACCTCGGCTGCGCAGCCACGCGACGTCGTCGGCGGGCGTCGACCCGCTGCCCAGCACCTGTCGTCCTGACTCCACCAACACGTGGGTGAAGCCCCGGGCGACGGCTCGTCGCTGGGCGGCCTGCCATCGCCTGTTCTGCACGAAGTAGGCCGTGGGGACCGAGTGGTCGGCGGGGTACGCGAACACATCGTCGGCTCCGCGGTACATGAAGTTGGCCGCGCTCACGCCCGGCAGCCGCTCCGCCGCACGAGCCCAGGCGAACCCCTGACCGGCGGAGTTCACCGGTGCGATGAGCAGCCGTGTCTCCGCGGGCGCGCTCGAAGTCACCCCCGCCGACCGGAACGCCGCGCGCTTCCAGGGGAGCACGCGCTCGGCGAGGGGCTCAGGGATCGAATCCGTCACGGCTCGCTTGAGCCCCGCCAACGCGCTCATGGCCGTCCTCGCGTCAGGCGTCCAGAAGCGGAAGCGCGTTCCCGGTCCGCGACGACTCGAGAGCCGCCTCCACCACGGCCAGCGTCCGCAGTCCCTGCTCCATCGTGACGACGTCGGTCTGCTGCCCGAGCACGGCGTCGCGGAAGGCCTCATGCTCGACGCGCAGCGGCTCGCGCTTGGCGAACGCGTAGCGCGTGACGTCTCCTTCGGAGACCCCGCGGAAGGAGGACACGGACTCCCATTCGAGAGGGATCGTGCCGTTGGCGTAGAAGGTGAGATCCCCGGTGGAGGTGTCGGCGACGAACGCGCCCTTCTCCCCCGTGACCACGGTGACGCGCTCCTTCATCGGGCTCAGCCAGTTGACGATGTTGTTGACGATCACGCCGTTCGCCGTGCGGCCGGTGATGGTGATCATGTCCTCGTGCTCGCGACCGCTCTTGAAGGCGGTCTGGGCGAACACGCGCTCGTAGTCGCTCTGCACGACCCAGGCGGTGAGGTCGACGTCGTGGGAGGCGAGGTCCTTCGCCACCCCGACGTCCGCGATGCGGGAAGGAAAGGGGCCCTGCCGGCGCGTGACCACCTGGTACACGGCGCCGAGCTCGCCCGCCTCGATCCGACGGCGCAGCTCCTGCACCGCCGGGTTGAAGCGCTCGATGTGGCCGACCGCTCCGACCAGTCCGGCGGCGGCGAAGGCGTCGACCATGCGCTGACCGGCGTCGACCGTGTGCGCGATCGGCTTCTCGACGAGGGTGTGCACGCCGGCGGCCGCGAGCTTGAGCGCCGCGTCCTCGTGGAATCGTGTGGGAACGGCGACCACGGCGATATCGATGCCGGCGTCGATGAGCGCGTCGATGTCCGGCAGGATCTCCAGGTCACCGGCCACGCCGTGCGGGTCGCCGCCCGGGTCGGCGATGGCGACGAGCTCGACGCCGTCCAGCTCGCGCAGCACGCGGGCGTGGTGGCGGCCCATCATCCCCACGCCGAGGAGACCCGCGCGCAGGTCTGCCATCAGGCACCCGCCTTCGCGACGGTGTTAACCGCGGCGACGATGCGCTCGAGGTCGTCCTGGCTGAGCGACGGGTGCACGGGCAGCGAGGCGACCTCGCGCGCGGCGCGCTCCGTCTCCGGCAGGTCGAGGCCCGGGGCGAAGTGCGTCAGCGACGGGAGGCGGTGGTTCGGGATCGGGTAGTACACGCCGGCGCCGACGTTGTGCTCGTTCTTCAGCGCGGCGACGAAGCCGTCACGGTCCTCGGGGACGCGGATCGTGTACTGGTGGTAGACGTGCACAGCGCCCTCGGCGACCGGCGGGACCACGACGCCCTGCAGGTTCGCGTCGAGGAAGGCCGCGTTCTGCTGACGCGTCTTCGTCCAGCCGTCCACCTTGGTCAGCTGCACGCGACCGATCGCGGCGTGGATGTCGGTCATCCGGGCGTTGAAGCCCACGATCTCGTTCTCGTACTGGCGCTCCATGCCCTGGTTGCGCAGCAGCTTCACCTGACGGGCGATCTCTTCGGTCGCCGTGGTGACCATGCCGCCCTCACCGCTGGTCATGTTCTTGGTCGGGTAGAGGCTGAACATCGCGAACTCGCCGAAGGAGCCGACCGGACGACCGTCGAGCGACGCGCCGTGCGCCTGCGCCGCGTCCTCGTACAGGGCGACGCCGCGCTCGGCGGCCAGGGCCTCGAGCTCGCGCATGCGAGCGGGGTGCCCGTAGAGGTGCACAGGGAGGATGCCCTTGGTCTTCGGGGTGATCGCGGCGGCGACGGCCTCCGGGTCCAGAGAGAACGTGTTCGGCTCGATGTCGACGAAGACCGGGGTGCCCCCGGTGAGCGCGACCGAGTTGCCGGTCGCGGCGAACGTGAAGGACGGCACGATGACCTCGTCGCCCGGACCGACGCCGGCGGCGAGCAGACCGAGATGCAGGCCCGCGGTGCCCGAGTTGACCGCCACGGACGGGCGGCCGGGCACGAAGTGCGCGGAGAACTCCTGCTCGAAGGCGGCGACCTCCGGGCCCTGCGCGACCATGCCGCTGCGGAGGACGCGATCGACCGCCTCGCGCTCTTCGTCGCCGATGAGGGGCTTGGCGGGGGGAATGAACTCGCTCACACGGTCTCCTTGGTCAGTGTTCCGTCGGTCTCGATGAAGCGCGCCCCGGTCGCGGGGCACACCCAGGTGTTCTCGTCGTCGCCGCGGGTGAGCGGGACACCCGCCTCGCCGACCCAGCCGATGCGCCGGGCCGGGACGCCGGCGACGAGGGCATGCGCCGGGACGTCCTTGACGACCACGGCGCCGGCCGCGACCGTCGCCCAGGCGCCGATCGTCACCGGGGCGACGCAGGTCGCGCGGGCGCCGATCGACGCGCCGCGTTCGATGGTGACCCCGACCGGCTCCCAGTCGTGGGCGCTCTTGAGGCTGCCGTCGGCATTGATGGCGCGGGGGTAGGTGTCGTTGGTGAGCACGACGGCGGGGCCGATGAAGACACCGTCACCGAGCTTGGCGGGCTCGTAGACGAGGGCGTAGTTCTGCACCTTGCAGTTGTCGCCCATCTCCACACCGGTACCGATGTACGCACCGCGGCCCACGATGCAGTTCTCGCCGAGGCGGGCCTGTTCGCGGACCTGGGCGAGATGCCAGATGGAGGATCCGTCGCCGATGACGGCGTCGGCGGACACATCGGCGGAATCGACGATCCGCACGCGGGAGGTTTCAGTCACGGGGCTCCTTGCACGCTGCGCGATGAGGCAGCACTGACGAGATTCTACTTGGCGTTGCTCCGCGAACCTCGACGCGCGCCGCGAACGACGTCTGCGGCGCGGGCGCCGACGGTGGCGAGCGAGGCGTTGCCCACAGCCCACGCGGCACGATCCGCCCGGATGCGCTCGGTCTCCCCCGATGTCCACTCGCCGAGCAGCCGCCGCATGGCCGCGGCCACCTCCTCCGGGTCGAATCCGACGGCTTCGCCGAGTCCGCCCGCACGCACGACCTCGCCGCCGGTCTCGGCGCCGGTGAAGAGCACGGGGGTCCCGACCGCGGCGGCGGCATACGTCTTGGTCGGTCGGGCGAAGTCGTAGCCGATGCCGGGGACGATGCTCACCAGGGCCCCGACGGCTCCGCGGATCCACGAGGCCGAGGTGGCGGGGCCGACGAGTCCCCCGAAGTGCACCCGTCCCGGTGCGAGCCGTGCAGCGAGCTCCTTCAGCTCTGCCTCCACGGCCCCCTGCCCGAAGAACCGGAGCTCGACGTCCTCGTCCGGGAGCAGAGCGAGCGCACGGATGAAGACGTCGGGCTGCTGCCACTCCGACATCGTGCCGGTGTAGACGAAGTAGGGCCGCTCCGCTTCGTGCGGGACGACGTCGGGACGGAAGACCGCGGTGTCGATCCCGTTGCCCACCGTCATGACACGATCCGGTCGCCCGCCGATCGCGGCGAGGCGATCGGCGACCTCCGTGGACACCGCCAGCGACCGTGCCGCGCGGCGCAGGACGAAGCGCTCGACGAACCTCATGACCGCCACCACCGGGCCGGGGGCGTCCATCGAGGCGACCGCATCGGTCCACACGTCGCCCGGGTAGTAGACCAACGGGCGTCGGGTGAGGAAGGCCGCGATCGCGGCCGCGAACCCGGTGGTCGGCGGCGCCTCGGCGACGATCACGTCACTCCGCCGGACCAGGAGCCGGAAGAAGAGGGGCACGTCGAACGACAGGTACGGGACGTACCCGCGGATGGCTCCGCTGCGGTCTCTGAGCACCGGCGCGCGACGCACGACCACACCAGGGGTATCGGCGATCACCGTGTCCCGCGGCGGCTTCGTGCTCAGTACGGTGACATCCGTGTCGGCGGCCAGCGCGTGGGCGAGCGCCTCCATCCGGAAGCTGGCGGCGGTCACCTCCGGCGTGTAGAGCCGTGTCGCGATGACGGCGCGTCGTCTCCTCGACATCCTGTCCCTGCTGCTCGGTGGACCGGTGCCCGAATCGACACCTGACACAATAGAACCATGTCCTCGAGCGTCCCCGCGCCCTCCCCCGCCGGTCCCCGCGCCTGGGTCGTCATCCCCCTCTATAACGAAGCCAGCGTGATCGGTGGCGTGATCGAGGGGCTCAAGCCCCACTTCACGCACATCGTCTGCGTCGACGACGGATCCAGCGACGGCTCGGCGGCCGAAGCCGCCGCGGCGGGGGCGCACCTCGTGCAGCACCCGGTCAATCTCGGCCAGGGGGCTGCCCTGCAGACGGGGATCGACTTCGCTCTGGCACACGCCGAGTGCGACTACATCGTGACCTTCGACGCGGACGGCCAGCATCGCGTGGAGGACGCCCTCGGCATGCTCCAGCTCGCCAGGGACGAGGATGTCGCCATCGTGTTCGGCTCCCGCTTCCTCGACGACCGGACCAACCCCGGATGGATGAAGAAGGTCATCCTGAAGACCGCGGTGTGGGTCACGAACCTCACCACGAGCCTGAAGCTGACCGACGCCCACAACGGGTTGCGCGTGATCCGCCGGGATGCCGCCCAGGGCATCGAGCTCAAACAGGACCGCATGGCGCACGCCACCGAGATCGTGCTCGAGTTGGGGCGGACCCGTCTGCCGTGGAAGGAATACCCCGTGGAGCTGCTCTACACCGACTACTCGAAGGCGAAGGGCCAGAGCGTGCTCAACTCCGTGAACATCCTCGTCGACCTGGTGGTGCGCTGATCATGTGGATCCAGTTCCTGCTCATCGCGGCGATCATCGTCCTCGCCGTCTTCATGATGCGTCGTACCGGCGCCGACAGTCACCTGGCGATCCGACGGCTACTCATGGGACTGTTCGTCGTCGTCGCGGTCCTCTCCGTGCTCTTCCCCCAGTGGCTGAGCTGGTTGGCCGGACTCGTCGGTGTCGGCCGAGGAACCGACCTCGTCCTCTACGGCCTCATCGTGATGTTCCTCGCGTTCGTGTACTCGCAGTACCGCCGGAACATCGCCCTGCAGCGACAGCTCACGCTGCTCGCGCGGAAGATCGCGCTCCTCGAAGCGGCCGAGAACGAGAAGGACGCTAGTCGCAACCCGTGATCTCGTAGAGGGTGGCGTCTCCCACCCGATCCACCTCGGTGAGGATCGGCGAGCGATCCAGATCGTGCAGGCCGTCGTAGGTCGTGTAGTGGTTCTGGAAGAGCACGGTCTCACCGAAGTCCACGGCGTGCGTGACGCCGAGGCGCTCCGCGGCCTCGCACACCGCCGGTGTGCCGTCGGCGAGCTGACGCGCGAGCACCGCCGCGTCCGCGCCGTAGTTGCCGGTCACGTGAGGGAAGACCACATCCTGACCGGTGTAGGCGAAGAGCAGACCGGCACCGGTGAGCGGATCCCCGACCACGACGGCATCCTCCGGGATCTCGTCGTCGATCCGCTCGAACAGGGCCGCTTCGTCGGGTGACAGGCCCTGCGACGCGTCATCGAACCGGAAGCTCACGTCGCGCATGAAGCGCAGGTCGTTGCGGAGCGCGAGCATGTGCGTCGCCGCGGCCACCGCGATGACGACGACGATCCCGATCAACAGGCGCCGACGGCCGGAGCGGCCCAGCGCCTCGAGAGCGTCCCACACCCAGGCCGCACCGAGGGCCGCGAGCGGAAGTCCCCACATCGCGAGCAGCGCGGCGACGCGGGTCGTGTCGTCGTACCAGACACCCACGAAGAAGCTGCGGACGGCCAGCACAGGAAGCCAGGCGGCGATGACGTAGAGGGCGATGCTGACCGCGTATCCCCCGAGGATCCACCAGCGCCGGTCTTTCACGACCCGCCAGATCCCGATCGCAGCGAGCGGGCCGAGGAGGAAACCGGTGCTCCGATCCACCGGGCTGAGGAAGGCCACCTCGCCCAGCGATTGCGCGACCGTCTGCGTGGGCAGCCATTCGTGCGTCGTCACGTTCGCCTCGATCCACACGACGATGAGTGCGACGAGTCCGAGCACGACGCCCGCGCCCACGGCGATGCGCCTGCCCCGTCGGCCTCGCGCCGCGGTACGCCAGGCTCGCGAGAGCAGGAAGGGGACGAGGAGGGCGATCGCACCGAGGAGCGCGGACGGATGGGCGAGTGCCGTGGCCGCGGTCGCGGCGAGAGCGACGAGGATGCGCAGGGTGCGGCGCCCCCAGCCGAGGTCGGCGGCGAAGGCCAGGAGCACGCTCGCGATGAGGATCGGCACGAGCAGCGTGCCGAGGAGATTCGGGTAGAGGACGCCCCAGTTCAGGAAGCCCAGCGGGAAGATGCTGAAGCCGAACCCGAGCACGGGCGCCCACCGTGCGGCCTGCGGGCGCTGCGGGAAGACCACGGCCGTCAGCGTGGCGAGCGCCACCGGCCAGACGAGGGCGACGACGGCCATGGTGGTGGTGTTCGTCGCCGTCACAACACCTCCGGAGACCGGAACGATCAGGCTGACCAGGGCGTGCCAGAGTGTCGGGTAGAACGACGTCTCCTGACTCGGCGTGGCCATGGTCATGTGCAGCGGCGAGGCGTCGCCGGTCGACGCGATGAATTCGACGGCGTTCAGGTGGAACAGGCCGTCGTACAGCTGGGAGGGGTTGCCCGGGTCACGCATGCCCAGCGCGAGGATGACCAGCCACCCCAGGAACGCAGCGGCGAGGGAGATCCAGATCCACGGCTGCGGGTCGGTGCGCGCCCGGTCGTCGCCGGCGCCCCGGCCGGCGACGCGCAGACCTATGCCGATCGCCGATACCACGGCGGCGACGAGAACCACGGGCAGGGGCCCCCAGGGCAGACCGATGACCGGAGCCACCACCGAGGCCGCGGCCACCACCCCGAGCGACACGGCGATGGACACCCCGAGCCGGACGACGGCGCCCACCCCCCGGAGGCAGAGCCCGACGGGCAGTCCCGGCAGCACGAGCACGGCGAGGGCGACGAGCAGCGCCGGCGCCTGTGCGAACCAGGCGCTCACTTGTCCACCAGCGCGATGGCGCCTTCGACCTCGCCGTCGTAGATCACGCGCCCCTTGTCGATCACGATCCCGCGGGTGCAGAGCTCCCGCACCATCTCCATGTCGTGGCTGACCACGACGAGAGTCTTGCCCTCGGCGATGAGCTCCTCGAACTTCAACCGGCACTTCTCCCGGAACGGCGCGTCGCCCACCGACAGGATCTCGTCGACGAGAAGCACGTCGAGCTCGACGTGGATGGCCACGGAGAACGCAAGGCGCATGAACATGCCCGAGGAGTAGTGCTTGACCTCCTGATCGATGAACTGCTCGATCTCACTGAACGCCACGATCTCGTCGTACCGCGCCTCGATCTCGTGCTTCTTCATCCCGAGGATGGCGGCGTTGAGGAAGACGTTCTCGCGTCCGGAGAGCTCGGGATGGAATCCCGCTCCCACCTCGATCAGACCGGCGACGCGGCCTCGCGTGAGCACCTGTCCCTCGTCCGGCTCCATCACCCCGGACACGAGCTTGAGCAGAGTCGACTTGCCGGAGCCGTTGAGGCCGAGCACGGCGACGGACTCGCCCTCGCGGATGACGACGTCGATGCCCTTCAGCGCTTCGAACTCGCTGGTCAGTTTGCGGCGCTTGATCCAGGACACGACCGTGTCCTTCAGCGAGAAGGCGTGGTTAAGCGTGAACCGCTTCTTGACGCCGTCGATGACGATGCTCGGGCGGAGCGTGGCGGGAGCACTCATAGGTCCTGTGCGAACCTTCCTTCGAGACGGCGGAAGACGAGCTGCCCGAGGAGCAGCGTGCCGATGGAGATCAGCATGGTCCAGAGGGTGTTCCAGGCGAGACCCTCCGGAAGGGCGAAAGCGGTGTCGGTCACCGGACGCCAGAAGGCGTAGTGGAACAGCTCCACCCCCTGCGTGATGGGGTTCAGCATGTACACCTCGACCACCCACTGCGGCCATCCGAGCTTGTCGACGACGGCGTCCTGCACCTGGGTCCAGGCGTACAGCACCGGAGAGGCCCAGGTCGCGAGGAGGAGCAGGAGCTCGACGATGTTCTCCGCGTCGCGGAAGCGGACGTTGATCGCTCCGAAGAAGAGGCCGAGGCCCAGCGCGAAGGTCATGACGATGACCATTCCCGCGAGGATGGCGAGGATCGAGAGGATCGAGATGTGCGTGACCCATCCGAGCAGCAGACAGACCACCAGCAGCAGTCCCACCTGCGGGAGGAAGTGCACGAACGCGACGATCACCGCCGAGACGGCGAAGAGCTGACGCGGGAGGAACACCTTCCGGACCAGCGGCGCGTTTCCGACGATCGACGTCGTGGCGTTCTTGAACGCCTCGGAGAAGAGGTTGATCACGACGATCCCCGAGAACAGGTAGATCGCGTAGTTCGGGATCCCCCTGTCGAGGTTCATGAACAGCCCGAGGACGACCCAGAAGACGAGGAACTGGGCGGCCGGGCGGACGTACGACCACGTCCAACCGAGGACCGAGTTGCGGTAACGGGTCGTGACGCCGGTACGGACGAGGAGGTGCAGCAGATAGCGCCAGCGCACCACGTCGATCAGCCCGCGGCTCTCGCCAGGGGTGTCGAACGCGGAACGCGGGACGGCAGCGAAAAGATCTCGGGTATCGGTCACAGGCCCACTCAATCGACGACGCGACGGCATCCGTCGCCGTCTCAGTATCCCATGGTGCCTGCGGACGACCTTTCAGGCAGGGCCGCGGTCACCCGAGACTCGAGATGTTCTGCCACCCCGACCCGATCTGCACACTGGTCCCCCAGCCGCCCTTGCCGTTGCCGGGATAGAGGATCATCGCGCCGTCCTGACGGATCGCGAGGATGTCGGGCGTCCCGTCACCGTTGAAGTCTCCAGGGCCGACGATCTTCGTCATCCCACCCCACCCCTTGCCGATCTGGACCATGGTGCCGAATCCGCTCTTGCCGGTCGTCGGATAGAGGCGGAGGGCGCCGTCTGTCGTCCGGGCGAGGAGGTCGCTGCGACCGTCGCCGGTGAAGTCGCCGGCGTTGATGACCATGTCCACCACACCCCAGCCCTTGCCGATCTGCACCCCGTCGCCCTGGAAGCCGCCGCTGCCGTTGCCGCGGTACAGCATCATCCGTCCGTCCTCGTGGACGCCGATCACATCCGGCTTGCGATCTCCGTCGAAGTCGATGCCGCCGACGATCTGGACGAACGACGACCAGCCGTGGCCGATGCGCGTCGCCTGGCCGAAGGCGTTGCCCGCCGCAGGCAGCAGCGTGAGCACTCCCGTACCGTCGATGCGGGCGAGGTCGGCCCGTCCGTCTCCGGTGAAATCGCCGAGGGAGAAGATCCTGTCGTCGGCTCCCCATCCGGTGGCGAGGGTGCTCGAGGAACGCCAGCCCCCCGAGCCCGTTCCGCCGTAGAGGCGGAGTTCACCGGACTTCGTGAGCGCGACGACGTCGTTGCCCCCGACACCGTCCACGTTGCCGAATCCCGCGGGCAGCGCCCGCGGCTTCGTCACTGCCGGCCCGGCTGATTCCTTGGTCGCCAGATTCTGCCAACCGGACCCCACGTTGCCGACGCTGGCCACGAAGGCGGTCGAGCGTCCTTCGTACGCCATGAGCACGCCGTTCGCAGTGTGCGCGAGCAGGTCCGGCGTCCCGTTCCCGGTGAAGTCACCGGGGCTGAAGATGGACGTCATCCCCGACCACCCGCTGCCGATCTGCGCCCGGGTCCCCCAGCCGCCGCGGCCGTTGCCCGGGTAGAGGAAGAGTCTGCCGCTGGCGTCCCGCGCGATGAGGTCCGATCGACCGTCGCCGTTCATGTCGACGGCGCCCACGAGCATGCTCATCGTGCTCCAGCCGCTGCCGATGAGAGTGGCCGCCAGGAAGCCGCCCCGACCGTCGCCGGCACGCAGGTACAGTCCGCCCGAAGCGTCGGTCGTGAAGACGTCCGGAACGCCGTCCCCGTTGAAATCGCCGGCGGGGACGATCAGCACGGTACCCGTCCAGTCGCCACCCAGTCGCGTCGGAGCGCTGAGCGTGGTGGTCCCGTCGCCGTAGAGCACGGACGGCACCCCGGACGCGTCGACGGAGAGGAAGTCGCGGTTGCCGTCCCCGGTGAGGTCGCCGACACCGAAGAACGACCTGACGCCGCTCAGGCCCGTCGCCATCTGCACGCGGTTTCCCCACGTCTTCTTGGAGAAGGGATAGCCCCACACGGTGCCTGCGGTGTCGACGCCCACGACGAAGCTCGACGTGTTCGCCGACGAGATCACGGGCGGTGCCGCGGCCGGCTTGCCCTGGGTGGATCCGAACCAGTCGGTGAAGTAGTTGTAGAAGTTCCGGTTGCCGTAGGCGGAGCAGCCGTCACCCGAGCCGTATCCTGCTCGGAGAGCGGCGGCGTTCGGCTGGTACGGCGTGTAGTAGTAGAGCGCCGACGTGGCCTTGTTCGCGATGTACACCGGCGAGGATCCACAGGCGCTGTTGGGGTTGTAGAGGATGTTCCAGGTCCGCCCCGGCGCGTACCACTGGAACCACTTGCCTTCCATGTAGATCTGCATCTGGCGCGCCGCACCGTAGATCTGGTGGAAGAACCCGATGTAGTTCGGATCGCACGGCGCGGTGTCCGGGCAGCCCTGTCCGAGCGCGATCCGGTAGCGCCAGGCGCTCGGCCACGTGTGCGTCACCAGCCCCTGCTCCTTCTGGAGCATGACGATGAGGACCTGCGGATTGATGTTGCAGGCCTGGGCCACGCGATAGATGATGCGCGCCGCCGACTCGTTCGCCGCGCCCGAGTAGCCGCTGCAGTACTGGTCACCGGGACGGGTGACGGTGTTCATCCGGAAGTCCTTGAGGCACACGATCGCCTCGTTGTTCTCATCGCGCCCGCCGAGGCACCGCGAGACCTTGCTGTTGAAGAAGGTCTGGATCTGCGCTTCGGTCATCGTGCTCTTGTTGGTGAACACGGCGTCGCTGATGATGTTGCCGGGGGTGAACCCGACGAGGGACGTCTTGGCCAGCCCCGTCTGCGCGGGATCGACGGCGGTGCGCGCGATGGTCGGTGCGACGGAGGTCGCGGCGGAGGCGGCGGTGGCGGGGACCACCGTGCCGATCACCAGGGCGGAGGCAGCGAGGAAACAGGTGAGAAGGCGGGTGACCTTCGTGGTGTTTCGAGAGCGTGGGGCACGTCGAGACATGTGACCAGTGTGACGGAAGTTGCGGGATGATGCCACTGTTGCCACGGAAACGCGATCAGCTCCCGGCGTGTCGCGTGGATGCGAAGCTGGCGTTCAGGTGATCAGAGGTCTGCGTGCAGAGTCCACACCCGCTCCGCGGCACTCGCCCAGGAGAAGGCCCGCGACCGGTCGGCGGCGAGCACGCGCAGGCGCTCCCTTCCCGCGCCCGCCGCGTCCTCGATCGCCTCCGGCAGCGCCTCCTCGGCGACCACCGCTCCCCCGTCGGCGAGGACGTCGTGATGACACCCCGACTCCACGGCCACGACGGGGACGCCCAGCGACATCGCTTCCACGGCGCGCCAGGGCCATCCGGTGACGGCGTCGGTGGAGACGAAGACGCGTGCCCTGGCGACGACGGCGGCGCGGTCCGGCACCTCGAGCGTCCCTCGGACGTGCGCACGGCGCTCGGGCAGCCCGGCGGCGGCGGCGATCTCGGCGATACGCGGTTCCGTGCCTTCCGCCGCCCCGATCACCACGGCGTCGAGACCGGCCGCGACCGCCCCGCGGAAACCGGCGGCCAGGGTGTCCTGCGGGCCGGACAGGACGAGGTACTCCGACGGCAGGCCGAGTGCGTCGCGACGCGACGTGGCGTCCGCCGGGAGGACGAGACCCTGGGGCGGAGCGCCGGCGATGACGCGGATGCGGTCGCCGAGCTTCACGAGCCCGGACAGCCGCTGCGCCATGGAATGCGAGGGGACGACCACGGCGTCCGCGTGCTTCACGGCACGTCGGAGCATCCCTCGCTGCCAGGCGACAGCGCCCCTGGACAGTTGGGACGGCGCCTCCCAGGCCCGCAGATCCCACAGCGTGACGGTCGTCTGGTCGTTGTCGTGCACGCGGTCATGACGCACCAGCGGAGCGAGCAGTGTGGGCGCGTGGATGAGGCCGCCGCCGACGCCAGGGGCGATACCGAGCTGCCAGGACGCGGCGAGCTCACGGCGTCCGACCCCGAGGGTGCGCACCTCTCCGATGCCGCGCAGGTCGACGTCCGCCCCCGACGGCACGATCGCGTCGACCGTGCAGTTCGGTGGGGCCGTCTGGACGAGCCCTGCGGCAAGATCTCGCGACGCCGCCGCCTGATCGGGGTCGACGACGTGCACGAGCTGATCCAGAACAACACGCAGTCGAGCACCCATGCGATCAGGCTAACCGCGGGATGCCGACGACCCCGGGAGCGCATCACCTGTCCGCACCGCTACTCAGCGTTCCCACAGCATCGGGAGAGCGCCCGGCAGCTTCGCCGTGCTTGAATGCCAGGGTGAGCGATGGTCGCCTTCCCGTCCGCCGCCGATGGGTCGGGTGGACCGTCGGCCTCGTCCTCGTGTTCCTCGTCCTCGCACTGGGCTGGGTCACGGTGCGCGGCATCGGCGCGGTCGACAACCTCCAGCAGATCTCGAAAGCGAGCAGTCAGCTCAAGCAGTCCATCGCCGAGGGCGATCTCGATGGGGCAGCCCCGGTCGCCGCCCGCATCTCCCGCAACGCGGAGTCGGCCCGATCGCTGACGGGAGACCCGATCTGGCAGGCGTTCGCTGTGCTGCCCTGGATCGGCCCGAACTTCCGCGCGGTGAGCGAGGTCGCCGAGATCGCCGACGACGTCTCCACGGACGCCCTCGGTCCGCTGCTCGACGTCGCCGAGGACGTCGACCTCACGAGCCTCGGCTTCGCAGGCGGGGCGATCGACCTCGCTCCTTTCGCCGCCGTCGAGAAGCCGCTCGGCACCGCGAGCGCGGCGTTGACCGTGGCGGAGGACCGGGCTCGCCGCATCGACGCCGACGCCACCCTTCCGCCCCTCGCTGACGCGGTGCGGGAGATGCGCGGCGCCGTCACCCAGGCCGCCACGGCGGTCGGTGCGCTGCACGGCGCCTCCGTCCTGCTGCCGACCATGCTCGGCGGCGAGGGCCCACGCACCTACGTCCTCGCGATGCAGAACAACGCAGAGCTGCGTTCATCGGGCGGCATCATCGGCTCGATCGCGCTCCTGCGCGCGGAGAACGGGAAGGTCACGCTGCAGCGGCAGGCGTCGACGCGCGACTTCCCCCCGCTGGACACGGCGCTGCCGCTCAGCGACAGCACCGTCGCGCTCTTCGAGGACCGCCCTGGCCGCTATCTGCAGAACATCACCAGCATCCCCGACTTCCGCGAAGCAGGCCAGACCATCGCCGCCCGATGGGAGGGACGCTACGGGGGGAAGGTCGACGGGGTGATCGCGGTGGACGCCGTGGTCGCCGCACACCTCATGCGAGCCACCGGGGATCTCTCCTTCGGGCCCTTCACGGCGACTGCGGACACCGTGACCGACCTGCTCCTCTCGGAGATCTACGCGGCGATCCCCGATCCCGCAGCTCAGGACGCGATCTTCGCCCAGGCTGCCGGCGGACTGTTCTCGGCCGCTCTGTCCCACGCGGAGCCGCAGGCCCTCGTCCGTGCTCTCGCCGACGCCGCCGGCGAAGGCCGCATCCGGATCTGGAGCGCGCACGAGCCGGAGGAGTCGCTCCTCGCCGCCAGCGCGCTCGGCGGCGCCATGCCGCAGGACGACGAGGACGCCGCGGTGGTCGGCGTCCTGATCAACGACGGGACCGGCGGGAAGATGGACTACTACACCCGCGCCTCGATCGCGACGGCGGTGGGGACCTGCGCGGGGGTGCCGACGACCCAGGTGCGCGTCACCTGGTCGAACACAGCCCCCGTCGACGCCGCCACTTCTCTGCCTCCGTACGTCACCGGCGACGGCATCTACGGCGTGCCGGCCGGCAGCGTGCGCACCCTGATCGCCGTCTACGGTCCGGAAGGTGCCCTGCCGTCGCATATCGACCGGGACGGCACCGAGGAGGGCGTGCAGACGACGACCATCGGCGATCGCTCCGTCGTGCAGCACGAGGTGATCCTCGCCCCCGGCGCCTCCACCACGATCACCGTGGAGTTCCAGGGCGACGGCGCCGGAGCGCGCCTCACCGAGGTGCAGCACACCCCGTTGATCGTCGGCCCGAAGCTGACCCGCGACACCCTGCAGTGCGGCTCGTGACAATCGCCGACGGATGAGGTACTGTCATCTCACTGGGGAATAACCGGGGTCTGTGAATCTGCCGTGGGGGCAGAGGGCCTCGCGCAGTCGGACGCAGGGGTGTGTCCGGAGGCGATTCCGCGTGAAATTCTGGGGAGAAATCATGCTGAAGAAACTGGCTGCCATCAGCCTTACCGCTGGCGCGCTCATCCTGGCTGCGCCGACCGTCGCCTCTGCGGCGCCGAGCGACTCCTATCCCTCGCCTCCGGGCGCGAAGGTGGGCGACGCGATCATCGACACCTGTGAGGTCTCGACCGTCGCCTTCGGCGCCGGGTACTTCGAGCCGTCCGAAACCGTCGGCGTGTCCGTCTCGGGGCAGAACGCCGGCGCCGCCGCCATCTCGGGCAACACCGCCGCATCCGACGGCAGCCTGACGGTCACGTTCCGCCCGCCCTCCGACGGCCAGGGCTCCTACGCCCTCGACTTCGCCGGTTCCCGGGCCTACACCGCCACGGTGACGGTGTCGCACGGGAACGCCGCTGCCTCGAGCTGCGACCACGATCCCGGCACCGCCGCGCCCGCCGGGACCGAGCTTCCGCTCACCGGCGGCACGGAACTCGCCCTCACCGGTGGATCGGTTTCGCCCTGGATCATCGGCGGCGGGGCCGTCGCTCTGGTCGCCGGTGGTGGCCTCGTCGCCGTCGGAGCCGCGCGCCGCAAGCGCGCCTGAGTCGCGCGCCGCACGCGCGCCTGAGCCAGGTCGCCGCCTTGCGCGGTGGCCGGCTGGACGACGGTGATCCCTCCCCCTCCGATCACCGTCGTCTGGCGAATCCGGTCATGCACCGGACGGCCCACGGGCGATGTTCCCGGGAACATCGCCCGTGGGCTGCGTCGTTCCCTGCGGACTCAGGGAGCGGGAACGGGGGTCTCCGTCGGCGGGTGCAGCTTCTGCTGCAGCAGCTCGTGGATGAAGTCGTAGTTCGGCTCGAACTCGTCGACGCCGTTCTCCGGTGTCAGTTCGACGGTCTGGACGGGCTGCTCCTTGGCCTTCAACATGAGGTCGAAGAACTCCGGCAGCTTGCCCTGCGGAAGATCGGTGCTGATGAGTGCCGTGCCCGCAGCGGCCACCTCGTTGAAGCGGGTGAGGACGGTCTGCGGAGTGAACTGGGCGAGGATCGCCTCCTGCAGTTCGCGCTGCCGCTTCATGCGGTCCCAGTCGCTGGTCGTGTACCGCGAGCGGGCGTACCACTGGGCCGTGTCGCCGTCCATGTGCTGCTGCCCGGGCTCGATCCAGCCGATCGCCCATTCATTCACGTCCGTGCCGGACCAGCCCTCCGGCGGGCCGCCCTTGGGCAGGCGCTCCGTGACGGTGATGTCGACGCCGCCGAGGGCATCCACGAGGTCGGCGAACCCGTGCATGTCGACGAAGACGTAGTACGGGATCTCGATGCCGAGCACGCCCTCAGCCGCATCCTTGGTCGCCTCGATACCCGGCGCCGAGCCCGTGGCCTCCGCGTCCGGATAGAGCCCGGTCCCCTTGTCCTCCCGGCATACCTCCGCGGCGTTGCGGACGTGGTTCATCCACCCGTTCCAGCCGCAGGTGGACGACCCGTGGCCCTGGAAGCCGTCGGGATAGAGCTCTTGCATCGGGCTGCCGTCGCTGAACGGCGCATGCGGGAGCTCACGCGGGATTCCGGTGATGGTCACTGCTCCGGTCTCTGCGTTGACCGAGACGACGGAGATGCTGTCGAAACGCATCGAGTCGCGGCCGTCCCCGCTGTCCGCGCCGAGCAGGAGGATGTTGTAGTAGCCGTCGCTGGGCGGGAGGCTGGGGCCGCTCTGCCCGAAGATCGCCCCGACACTGCCGCGCACGGAGCCCACCGCGGTGGCCGAGTAGCCCATGACGCCTCCGACGAGCCCCAGCAGGACGAGCGCGACGACCGGCACGAGGAACCGCGACGGCGCGGGGACCTTGACCAGACGGACGAGACGGAGCGTGTCGAAGGTGAGGACGATCCAGAGGACCACGACTCCCACGAGCAGCACCTGCACGAGTGTGAGCAGCGCCGCCGATACGAAGCCGCCACCGATCGTGAGCCAGAGGAAGACGGGGCGGGCGAACAGCACGAGCCCGACGGCTACGAGGGCCAGGAACCACGTCGTCAGGGTGACGCCGAGTCCGAATCTTCCCAGGCGTCGGTTGCCCGCCAGGACCTGCGCGGACCCCGGCAGCAGGAAGTTGAGACCGACGAGCCACCAGGCGCGTTTCGACATGAGTTCGGCATCGGCCGCATCCGGGTGTCGCAGCGGCCGCGTCTCGATGAGCGGACGTCGCGTCGCGCGCGGGGCCGCAAGGGTCACAGCAAGCCCTTCAGCCGATCGTTCTTCTCCTCGACCTGGGCCTCGAGGTCGGCGGCGTAAGCCTCGACACGGTCGGCCAGCTCGTCGTCCGCGGCACCGAGGATCCGGGCCGCGAGCAGACCCGCGTTGCGCGCGCCGCCGATCGACACCGTCGCGACCGGGATGCCCGCGGGCATCTGGACGATCGACAGCAGCGAATCCATGCCGTCCAGGTACGCGAGCGGCACGGGGACCCCGACGACGGGAAGTGCCGTCATCGACGCGAGCATGCCCGGAAGGTGGGCGGCACCGCCGGCGCCGGCGATGATGACACGCAGGCCGCGAGCCCGGGCTTCCCGCGCATAGGACATGAGCTTGTCCGGCGTGCGGTGGGCCGAGACGACCTCGACCTCATGCGGGATCCCGAAGTCGGTGAGCGCCTGGGACGCGTCGCTCATGACGCGCCAGTCGGAGTCGGATCCCATGACGACGCCGACCAGAGGGACGGCGGAGGAGTGCAGTGGCTCGGTCACCAGATCAGGCTACGGTCTCGCGCTGGGAGAACACCCGAGCGGCACACGTCTTTTCCCGTGCGCCGCCGCGGGAATCCTCAGACGAAAGCGGCTGCGGCAGCCCTGGCCACGTACACCGCGTCGTCGAGGTCGTCCCCAGCGACGTTGACGTGGCCCACCTTCCGACCGGGGCGCGGCGCCTTGCCGTACGTGTGGATCTTGGCGTCCGGGTGCGCGGCCATCGCCGCCTCGAAACGGTCCCCCAGCGTGCCCTCCGTGGGCCCTCCGAGGATGTTCACCATGACCGCCCAGGCCGCACGAGGTCGAGTGTCCCCCAGCGGCAGGTCCGCCACGGCACGCAGGTGCTGCTCGAACTGGCCGGTGACGGCGCCGTCCTGGCTCCAGTGCCCGCTGTTGTGCGGACGCATCGCGAGTTCGTTCACGAGGATGCGCTCGTCGTCCGTCTCGAAGAGCTCGACCGCGAGCATCCCGGTCACGCCGAGGCCCTCCGCGATGCGACGACCGATGTCCTCGGCGACCTCGGCGAGACGCTCGGTCGCCGCGGGCGCCGGGGCGATCACCTCGGCGCAGACGCCATCGCGTTGCACGGTCTCGACGACCGGATAGGGGATCATCTCTCCTCCGGGTCGGCGCGCGACCTGCTGGGCGAGCTCGCGGACGAAGGGGACGAGCTCCTCGGCGAGCAGGGCGTCGGAGCCCTCGAGCGCATCGAGCCAGTCCTGCGCCTCGGCACCGGAACGCACGACCCGCACGCCCTTGCCGTCGTACCCGCCCCGCGGCGTCTTGACCACTGCGGCACCGTCGTGCTCGTCGAGGAAGCGCTGCAGGTCATCGGCGGAACGGACCGGTGCCCAGTCCGGCTGCGGCACGCCGAGCTCCGCCAAGCGGGCGCGCATG
Organism: Microbacterium sp. LEMMJ01; assembly: GCF_002114135.1. Lineage (NCBI taxonomy): Bacteria > Bacillati > Actinomycetota > Actinomycetes > Micrococcales > Microbacteriaceae > Microbacterium > Microbacterium sp. LEMMJ01. Next base: position 20,901 of record NZ_NCTV01000035.1, on the reverse strand, counting down.
ACGAGCTTGTCCTGGGCGATCTGGAGGGCATCTGGTCCGGGATGCACCGCGATCCCCTCGGCGACGAGGGCGCGGAGTACCTCCTGCGGCACATGCTCGTGGTCGAAGGTGAGGACGTCGAGGTCGGCGGCGAAGGCGCGCACGGTGTCGAGGTCCCGGTAGTCGCCGACCGCTGTGGCGGCCAGGCCCGCGGCCATGCCCTCCTCCTCGGCGAGCACCCGCAGTTCGAGACCGAGCTCGACCGCCGGAGCGATCATCATCCGTGCCAGCTGTCCTCCGCCGATCACGCCCACACGCAGCGCCATGTGCCGCCTCCATTCGTCATGCCCATTCTTCCGCACGCTCGCTGGTCCGGGGAACGGCGGAGCGAACGGTCCGCGAGGCGGCCGCGAGTTCACGCTCAGGCGAACTCGTCGCCGCTCGCCTGGGCGTCGCGATGGGCGAGGATCTGGCCGACCTCGATCTGATCCGCGAGGGTCTCGTGCACGAGGGTCACGTTCGGGACGTTCACGAGACGGAGAGGTGCGTCCACGCCGTTCGAGAGCGTGATGGTGCCGCAGCCCCACATCCGCTGCAGCGGACCCCGGCGGACACCGATCGTGTAGCCGCGGGCGTGCGACATCTCTCGGCGGTTGCGCGCGCCCAGGCCCTGGGCTGCGATGACGCGACGGGTGGTGATCGTCGTCGTCCGCGAGTACCAGACGACGAAGGGGATCACGACGGCGACGAGGACGACGACTCCGGCGGCGGCGAGCAGCATCCAGTCCTCGAAGCCGGCCGGAAGGTTGCCGTAGAAGTAGGCGGTGGCCCCGAAGGTGGCGATGAGCACGAGCGCCGACCAGAAGAGCCGGCGAGCGTGGCCGCGGAAGCGCGCGATGAGCAGCTCCTCGGCGGGAGTGCCGGGCGGCGGCATCAGCGGGCGTCCGCCGAGCGTCACGGGCTGGGTCACACCCCCATTGTGCCCGCGATCGCCGACAACACCGTCCGCGGGACGGCGTGTCACCGCGTCACGCGGGCCGGACGTGCACGACGTCACCCGCGGAGACCGCGTGCACCGTCCCCTCCGCCGCGACGAGCAGACGCCCCTCGTCGTCGATGCCGACGGCCACGCCCTCGAGCAGGGAGCCGCCGGGGAGCGAGACGCGCACGGCTTGTCCGACCGTCGCGCACCGCGCGGTCACCGCCGCATGCAGACCGGTCGCGGTCGCGTCGTCCGCCGCGGCGAGCGCCCAGAGGTGGCCGTCGAGCGCCGACACGTAAGAACGGAGCAGCTCGTCCTCGTTGACGGCGACCCCCTGTACGGCGAAGGAGGTGGCCGTGGGAACCGGAAGCTGGGTCGCGGTCATGGCGGTGTTGACGCCCGCCCCGACGATCACGGCCGTCGCCGTCGCCTCGGCGAGGATGCCGCAGATCTTCCGGCCGTCGACGAGGACGTCGTTCGGCCACTTGAGGACGACGGTGGCCTCAGGAAGCTGTGCGGCGACGGCCTCGGCCATGGCCGCCCCGGCGGCGAGCGGGATCCAGCCTCTCGCTGCCGGCTCGGCAGGCAGATCGCGCAGGAGGACGCTCACCGCGAGCGCCGAACCCGCCGGGGCCATCCACTGGCGATCCAGCCGCCCCCGTCCGGCCGTCTGGTTCCGGGTCAGGAGGACCGAGAGGTGCGGCCAGGCGTCGGCGTCGTCCGCGTTTCTCCGGAGGTCGGCGTTCGTCGATCCGGTCGCGTCGACGACCTCGAGACGCGGTACGAGTGCAGCGGAGCGCGGGAAGTCGCTGCTCATGCGTCCTCGTCGTCCGCCTCATCGTCGTCATCGTCCGCATCACCGCGGACGGCACCGATCTCCCGGTCGCGCCACCGCTCCCACTCCCCCATGAGCCGGTCGACGGCGGCGTGGAACTTCTGCGTCGCCACGCCGGGGGTCGTGGCGCCGAAGTAGTGGCGCACCCACATCTGCAGGCGCGCGACGGCCGCTTCGTCCTCCCGTACGCGCTCGACCTCGGCGACGATGTCGTCCGCCGCCTCCGCGGACAGCCATTCGCAGTCGGAGAGGTAGCCGGTGGTGTCGACGGCGGCCTCTTCGTCGACAGGGCGCGTGATCATGAGCGGCTTTCCCGCCGCGAGGCGGTCGTACACCATGGCCGAGATGTCCACGACGGCGACGTCGGCGGCGGCGAGCTGCCAGCCGAGCTCGGGGCCGTCGTCGTACACGTGCTGCGCGGTCGGGTCGGCGGCGTTCGCGGCGGCGATGGCCGCGACGATGCGGCGATGCGCCGCCCCGTAGGCCTCATCGACGACACCGCTGCGCGGGTGCGGGCGGTAGATGACCCGGTGCTCGCCCGTCGCGAGCAGTCGCGCCACCAGGCGCTCGCCGTGCGAGGCGATGGAGCCGTAATGCGCGCTGGGCCGATCGCCTTCCCACGTCGGGGCGTAGAGGACGACGAGACGGTCGTCCGGCGTATACGGGAGCGAGCCGGAGTAGTGGTCCGCCTGGGGGCGTCCGATCTCGATCGTCCGGCTCTCCACGTCGTAGTCCCACAGCGTCCGCGACAGCCGATCCCTGGCCGCCTGACCGGCGACGAAGGCGTAGTCGTAGGCCTTGTACTGGTTCGTGGTCATGTACATCTTGTCGGACTCGCCGTGGTTGATGAACACATGCCAGCGACGGCCGTACCGGAACATCTGGAAGTTGCGGGTGTTCTGATTCACGTAGAGGACCAGCCGGATGTCCTGTGTGGCGAGGAATCGCTCGAGGTCGCGCACCTTCGGCACGAACGCGACGGGCGGGCCGTCCTCCTCCAGCAGCTTCTCCGCGCCGGTCGCCTGGCGCGCCAGCACCACCACGGGCCACCGCTCGGCGAGCGCGGCGAGCGGGCGGTACCACTGCCGCATCTGGTACATGTTGACCGCACCGTCGGCGAAGTACACGGCGACCCGGAAGTGATCTGCCGGGTACGGCACCTGATCCGCCAGCCGGCGACGGACACGCTGCACCGCGGAGCGCGAAGCGAGCGCCCGTCGCAGGAGACGGTAGGCCTTCTTCGCGTCAGACAGTGCACCCATCCCTCCAGGATAGTTCGTCCGCTCGCGGGCCCCGCTGAGCCGCGACGACCGCGCTCTGCCTGGGAGAGCGGGGCAGGAGCGGCGTGACATGATCGACATGTGCCAGCCAACGGATCCCCCGCCCCCGTCACCGGGGTGTCCTTCGTGATGCCGGTGCTCAACGAACGCGCCTACCTGGAGCACGCGGTCGCGTCCGTGCTCGCTCAGGAGGTCGGTGTTCCGGCCGAGCTCGTCCTCGCGCTGGGACCGTCGTCGGACGGCACCACGGCCCTCGCCCGCCGACTGGCCGCTGCCGACGACCGGATACGCCTCGTGGACAACCCCGCCGCACACATCCCGGTCGGACTCAACGCCGCGATCCGGGCCAGCCGCTACGCCACCGTCATCCGGGTCGATGCGCACTCCGAGCTCGCCCCCGGCTACGCGGCCCGTGCCCTGCAGACGCTGCAGCGCACGGGAGCGGCCAACGTCGGCGGCGTGATGCACGCCGAGGGTCGGACTCCCTTCCAGAAGGCCGTCGCCCGGTTGTACAACTCCCCCGTCGGCCTGGGCGGCGGCGCGTATCACGGCGGCCGCGTCGAGGGCGAGGCGGAATCCGCCTACCTCGGCGTGATGCGGCGAGAGGTGCTCGATGAGGTCGGCTTGTTCGACGAGACGATCCGCCGCGGCGAGGACTGGGAGCTGAACCTGCGCATCCGTCAGGCCGGCCACCGGGTGTGGTTCGATCCCGAGCTGTCGGTGACCTACTGGCCGCGGGAGAGCTGGCTGCGACTGGCCAGACAGTTCCGCGCGACCGGTGCCTGGCGAGGAGAGCTGGTGCGCCGCTTCGGCCGCCGCAACGGTCTGCGCTACTTCGCCCCGCCGGTGCTCCTGCTGTTCGTCGTGCTCGCCGTCGTCCTCGGCATCCTGCAGCTCACCGGCGCGGTGTCCGGCACCGCCTCGCTCATCGCCTCGGGTCTGGTCTACGTCCCGCTCGCGCTCTACGTCCTGCTCGTGGTCGGCGTGGCTCTCGCGCCGGGCGGGGGCGGCGTGCGGCAACGCCTGTGGACGCTCCTCGTGCTGCCCACCATGCACCTCTCCTGGGGCCTGGGCTTCCTCGGCGGCGTGCTGCGCGGAGCCGGCGACACGGTGGACGCATCGCGGCTCGGCACGCGGAACACTCCCCTGCCCTGAACGCCGACGGCTACGGGGTGACGAATCCGAGGTCCAGGATCCGGTCGACCACCCGCTGCGCCGCCCGGCCGTCGTCGAGCGCGTTGAACTGCCGCTGCCACGCGGCATAGCGTTCCGCGTAGCGCTCCCGGTGCCCCTGGTCGTCCAGCGCGGCCACGAGCTCGTCCTGCGTACGGACCAGCGGGCCCGGTGCCCGTTCCGCGAGATCGAAGTAGAACCCGCGGAGCTGACCGCGATAGTGGTCGAGGTCGGGCACGAGGAAGTACATCGGCTTGCCGGTCACCGAGAAGTCGAACATGACCGAGGAGTAGTCCGTGACGAGGGCGTCGGCGGCGAGCAAAAGCTGCGACGTCTCGGGGTACCCCGTCACGTCGATCACCCGCGCGCCGGCACGGTCCCTGCCCTCCCCCAGCGTGCGCGAGTGACCGCGCACGAGCACGACGGCGTTCGTCTGCCGCGCCAGGAGTTCCGGATCGACGAAGTCGACCATCTCCGCACGGTCGTCACGCCACGTCGGGGCATAGAGCAGCACGCGTTCGTCGGCTCCGACACCGAGCGCCGCGCGCACGGCGACCGGATCCCCGGTGCGCAGCGCATCATTGCGCGGATAGCCGTCGACCCAGATCGGCCGCCCGAAGAACGCGTAGGCCTTGCGGAGAATGCGCGCGGAGTAGGTGTTCTGCGCCAGCAGCACGTCCCACCGCCGGGACTCCTTGACCACCGCCGCAATCCGCCGGGGGTCGAACCCCGGGCGGTGCAGCGCCAGACGCTTGAGGGGCGTGCCGTGCCAGGTCTGCAGCACCTTCTGCCCGGGCTTGCGCGCGAAGCGACGGCGCAGCCAGTCGTTCACGATGAGCAGTCGTGCGGCACCGCGGGCGCGCCACCATTCCGGGCTGCCCTCGATGACCGCTATCGCGCCGTCCGGCACCTCGACCGACAGATCGGCGACACTCCAGTACCGGCGCACCTGCGGAGCACGCCGCGCCAGCTCCCGATCGATGGCGCGGGGGTTGCACCCGACGCTCCGGCCGTAGAAGCTCTCGAAGAACACGGCGTTCTCCGTCCCGCCGGTCTGCGCCACATAGCGCTCCTCGAGCGTCGAGCGCCCTTCTGCCGTGTCATACACGGGATCGACGGGTGCTGCGATGCGGACGACCGCACCTTCGACGGCGATCCGCACTCCCGGGAGCACGACCGGCGCGAGACGCAGCTCCGACAGATCGGCGCCGCCGATGCGCAGCTCGTACTCGCCTGATGGCAGCGGTAGCTCCGGGCCACCCCACCGGCATGCGCGGAGCGCGAACGTCGCCTTCCAGGTCTTCCCCCCGCCGGTGACGCGGGCCTCCACCCGCGCCCGCGGTCCGGCGAGCTCGGCACTCTCCGGACGCTGCCCGGTCCCTGCGATGACCAGCGCCTGTGCCGTGTCATCGATGCGGGCCGTCGTCATGCTGCTCCCTTCGGCGCGGGGATCCCCCGCGCGCGGATCGTCCGGTATACCCGACGAGTGTTCTGACCGTCACGGAACGCGTGCATCTCCGCGCTGAGCGTAGCGGAACGCCGGGAAGCCTCGTCGAACGCGGCGGGGTCGCCGAGCAGCAACGCGAGCCGGACGAGCGCCGCTTCCCATCCCGTCGCGACGCCTGAAGCGGCGACGTCCTCGAAGCGCCCGTAGAACCCGCGGGTGCGGGCGTACTCGCTCACATCGGGTGCGAGGAAGACGACCGGCATGTCCAGGAGTCCTACGTCGTAGGCGAGCGAGGAGTAGTCGGTGATGAGGACGTCGACCGCGGCCAGCACCGGAGTGACGTCGCTGACGGAGGTGCTGGGCAGCGCGCGCACTCGCTCCGTCGGCAGCGGCGGCGTGTAGCTGCCATCACCGAGCGGATGCGAACGCACGAGGAGGACGGCGTCGTGCTCCTCCAGCACCCGGATGATCCGCATCCATTCCTCGGCCGTCGGCACGGACGGGTCGGGGGCGCCGTCCCGCCACGTCGGGGCATAGAGCACGACGCGGTCGGCGTCGCCGATCACACCCACGGCCTCGGCGAGCAGAGCCCGTGCGTGGGCGCGGCGTTCCTGGGGTGCGCCGATCGACAGCACGTCGACGCGCGGCTCCCCCGTGACCACGACCCGGTCGTCGCTCAGTCCGAACGCGGACTCGAGGCGTGCCCTGGCCCGGTGCGACGCCGCGGGGAGCACGCGGATCCGCTGCGCGGCGCCGCGGTACAGCAGCCCGACGAGGCGCCGCAGGATCGGGGCACCGGGGACGGCAGGCACCTGCGTCGTGGCCGGGGAGTCGAGTCCGATGCGCTTGAGCGGGATGCCGTGCCAGAGCTGCACGACGAAGGCGCCGCCGTTGCCGTAGCGGTTCACGTCGCCGAGGCCGTGCGTCACGACCAGCACGCCGGCACGGGCGGTGGCCCACCAGCCGCGGAGGCCGCCCCGCGGGACGGTCCGCAGGCCGAGGGCCTCGGCGTCGGCCGCTTCGCGCGCCGACCCGGTCAGCCAGAGGGTGTCATGTCCCTCCGCTGCCGCATGCCGGTGCAGGGCGAGAGCGCCGTCGCCGACGCCGGCGCCGCAGCCGAAGACCCAGCGCCGGCCGCGCGGCACGACGAGGGTGCCCAGGCGACCGAGGGCGTACAGCGGGATCCGGAGCAGCTTGGCCGCGTTGCCGGTGCCGAAAGAGAAGGACGCCACCCGGCGAGCCTATCGCGCGGGTGGCGTCCTTCTCTGACGGGGCGATCAGCCGGCGAGCGTGCCGAGCGTCACCTCGATCTGACTCTGCTTGCCGTTGCGGACGTAGGTCACGTCGGCCGTGCTGTCGGCTGCCGCCGCGCGGACCTGAGCGGTCAGGTCGGTCGCGCTCGTGATCGGCACCCCGTTGAAGTTCGTCACGACGTCGCCGGCCTGGAGACCGGCGGCCGCGGCCGCGCCCCCGTCGGTGACCTCGGCGATGTACGCACCGGCCTCGGTCGCGCCCTCGACGCCGGAGGCATCGCGGACCGATGCGCCGAGCAGACCGTGGGTGGCCGCGCCGTCGGCGATGATCTCGTCCGCGACGCGCTTGGCGATGTTGGACGGGATGGCGAAGCCGATGCCGATCGAGCCCGACTCCTCGGAGCTGCCCGAGCTCGCGATGGCGACGTTGATGCCGATCAGCTCGCCCTTGCTGTTGACGAGGGCGCCGCCCGAGTTCCCGTGGTTGATCGCGGCATCCGTCTGGATCACGGCGATCGAGATCGACTCGGTGGCCTGCTGCCCGCTGTTCCCGGGCAGATCGAACTGGAACGGCCCTTCGCTCTGCCCGTCCTCCGGCGCCTGCTGCTGCGGGGCGTCCTCGGAGGAGGAGTCGGGAAGCGCGGACGAGGCGATCTGGATGCTGCGGTTCAGCGCGCTCACGATGCCCGTGGTGACGGAGTTCGCCAGGCCCAGCGGGGCGCCGAGCGCGACGGCGGTGTCGCCGACGTTGAGCTTCGACGAGTCCGCGAACTCGATCGGCGTGAGGCCCTCGGCGTCGGTGAGCTTGATCACCGCGAGGTCGTAGATCGGGTCCGTGCCGACCACGGTGGCGTCGTAGATACGGCCGTCGGAGGTCGTGACGCGGATCGTCGGATCGGCCGCCGCCCCACCGAGGGTGACCACGTGGGTGTTGGTGAGGACGTAGCCGTCCTTGCTGATGATGACGCCCGAGCCGCTGCCGGCCTCCTGCGATCCGGCCACCTCGATGGTGACGACGGAGGGCAGGGCCTCGGTCGCGACGGCAGTGGTCTCGTTGACCGAGCCGGGGTTGTTGACGGTGACGGTCTGCGGGCCCTGAGCGGTGCCGGAGGACGGGGAGTCCTGCAGCCCGGTGAGCAGGGCGCCGCCGCCGAATCCGGCGACGCCGCCGACGAGGGCGGCCGCGACGATGAACGCCGCCACGCGGGTGCCGCCGCGCGACTTCTCCTTCGTGGCCGCGGGGGCCTGCTCGGCCGGCGGCACGGTGCCGTCGAGCGACCGGGTGTCCTGCGCCGGGACGCCGAATGCGGCGCCGGGGACGCCCGCCGCGGCGGGACCGGGCGCGGCCAGCCCGTGCGGCACGGGTGCCACGGTCGGGGTGCCGGCGGCGTGCGACGCGAACGTCGGCGGCATGTGGTGGCCCTGCGGGGCGACCGGGGCGGAAGCGGCCGGAGCGCCCGTCACAGGGGTGCCGTCGGCGGCCGGAGACGGCGCGCTCGGCGCGGCCTCGGGGGTCTGAGGGGTCTGGGGGGTGTGTCCGGCCGACACGGCGTCGTCCGACGCCGGTGCCGGGCGGTCCTGCGGGTTGTCCTGGTTCATGGTGTGCTCCTTCAACGCCCCTCCAGGATGCCCCGCATCCCTGTGCGTTCCTTATGCCCAGCGTGAGTTTCCGCTATGGCCTTAGCCTGTTCTTCATGAGTGTCATCCCCGGCGCATGGCGTCGCACGGCGGCCGGTGCCGGTCTGCTCGACGCGGACGGAACCGTCGCGCCCACCATCTTCGCAGAGATGTCCGCCGCGGCGGTCAGGACCGGAGCCATCAACCTGGGGCAGGGCTTCCCGGACGAGGACGGCCCGGAGGCGGTGCTCGACGCCGCACGCGCCGCGATCGCCGACGGGGTCAACCAGTACCCGCCGGGACGCGGGTTCCCCGACCTCCTGACGGCCATCGCAGAGCACCAGCGGCGGTTCTACGGACTCGAGGTGGACCCGGGCACCGAGGTCATCGTGACGGCCGGCGCCACCGAGGCCCTCACCGCGACCCTGCTCGCCCTGATCGACGGGTCGGAGGACGAGGTCGTCGTCTTCGAGCCCTACTACGACTCGTACGCCGCCGCGGTGGCGCTCGCGGGTGCCCGGCTCCGGACGGTGCCCCTGCGGGCGCCCGGGTTCCAGCCCGACCTGGATCAGCTGGCGGAGGCCGTCACGGACCGGACCAGGATCATCCTCGTCAACGACCCGCACAACCCCACCGGAGCCGTCTTCGACGAGGAGGTGCGCCGCGAGGTGGTGCGCCTGGCCGCGCGGCACGACGCCGTGATCGTCACTGACGAGGTGTACGAGCACCTCACCTTCGACGCCCCGCACGTCCCGATCGCCACCCTGCCCGGTGCCGCGGAGCGGACGCTCACCATCTCATCGGCGGGGAAGACCTTCTCGACCACGGGGTGGAAGATCGGCTGGATGCACGGCCCCGCCGCACTCATCACGGCCGTCCTGACCGTCAAGCAGTACCTCACCTACGTCAACGGCGCCCCCTTCCAGCCCGCCGTCGCCGTCGGGCTCCGCCTCGACGACGCGTTCTTCACGGACGCGGCCGCCGTGCTCGCCCGCAAGCACGCGATCCTCGGCGACGGTCTCCGCGCCGCCGGCTTCACGGTCCACGCACCGCAGGGCGGCTACTTCACTGTGGCCGATGCGACGGCGCTCGGCGGCGCCGATGCGGCGGCCTTCTGCCGCACGCTTCCTGACCGGGCCGGCGTCGTCGCGATCCCGCTCACTGCCTTCGTGTCCCCCGCGCAGCGCTCGGCGTACGCGGGGCTCGTGCGTTTCGCGGCGTGCAAGCGCATCGATGTCCTCGAGGAGGCGGCGGCGCGCCTCGCCGGCCTGAACCCGTGAGCGGGTCCGGTCAGCGCGGCACCACAGCGTAGCGGCGGGCCCGCAGCGAGGGATTGGTCGCACGGACGCGCGCGATCGCCGCGCCGTCGACCACGCCGAGGGCCACTCCGGGCTCGGAGCCGATGCCGGCGCGGACGACGCCCTGCGGGTCGACGATGCGCGAGTGGCCCACGCCGATCGGCGCCGGGTGGTCGGCGGCGATCACGAACACCGTGTTCTCGATGGCCCGCGCGGCGAGCAGGGTGGTCCAGTGCTGCTCCTTGAGCGGTCCGCGCACCCACTCCGCGGGCACCACGAGCGCATCGGCACCGGCGACCGCGAGAAGCCGCGACAGCTCGGGGAACCGCAGGTCGTAGCAGGTCATCAGCCCGAAGCGCAGTCCGCCGACCTCGAACACCGCGGGCTCGCCGATCTCCCCCGGCTCCACCCAGTCCGACTCGGTCTGCCCGAACGCGTTGTAGAGGTGCTGCTTGCGGTAGACCGCGAGGATGCCGTCGCCGCGCACGGCGACGACGCTGTTGCGCACGCGCCCCTCGTCCGAGGCCCTCTCCGTGACGCCCGCGACGATGACGACGGCGAGCTCCGCGGCCAGACCGATCAGCCCGGTCACGAACTCGCCGTCGAGACCCTCCGCATTCGCCGCGAGGCGTTCGTCCATCGGGTCGACGAAGTAGCTCGAGTACTCGGGGAACACGATTAGCTTCGCCCCGAGGCGCGCGGCCTCCGTCGCCAGCTCCGCGATCCGTTCCCGGTTGGCCTCGCGGGAATCCGTGGGGGCGAACTGGCACACGGCGACGGGCACGGCGGTGTTCTCAGACATGACGCCATCCTCTCGCACCCTCCGGCGTCGCGCTCGATTCGACGCCTCCCCGGATCCGTGATAAGTTATCTCTTGTGCCGCGGGGTGGAGCAGTTCGGTAGCTCGCCGGGCTCATAACCCGGAGGTCGCAGGTTCAAATCCTGTCCCCGCAACAAATGAAAGGCCCTCTGGCCGGGAGAAATCCCAGGCCGGAGGGCCTTTCGCATGTCCGGCGTCACCGCGGGTCGGCACTCTCGCCGCGCGCTTCCCGCATTCTCCTCCCCCGCCCCGGATCTGGGAAGGCCCTCCGTCACGCACCGCCGCGGAGCCACGATGGCCCGGCTCAGCGGCAGAGCCGAATCGTGATGGCCTGCCCGGGACGGAAAGGAAGAGGACATGAGAGCAGTAGTGTACGAAGGCCCGCATACGGTGAGCGTCACCGATGTACCGGATGCCCGTATCGAACGCCCCACCGACGTGCTCGTGCGCATCACCACGACGAACATCTGCGGTTCGGACCTGCACATGTACGAGGGCCGGACGAGTTTCGAGACCGGCCGATGGTTCGGCCATGAGAACCTCGGCGAGGTCATCGAGGTCGGCGAGGGCGTCGACAAGGTGAAGGTCGGCGACTACGTCGCGCTGCCCTTCAACGTCGCCTGCGGGCACTGCAAGAACTGCGAGCGCGGGTTCACCAACTACTGTCTCACCGCGCAGCCCGTCCCGGAGTGGGCGGGAGCCGCCTACGGCTTCGCCGACATGGGGCCGTGGGCCGGCGGTCAGGCCGAGCTCCTCCGGGTGCCGTGGGGCGACTTCAACTGTCTCCGCCTGGGAGAGGACGCCGAGGAGAAGCAGAACGACTACGTGATGCTCGCGGACATCTTCCCCACCGGCTATCACGCCACGGAGCTCGCCCACGTGAAGCCCGGGGACCAGACCGTGATCTACGGCGCGGGCCCCGTCGGCTACATGGCCGCCTACTCCGCGATCCTCAAGGGGGCCGGAAAGGTCATGGTCGTGGACCGGCATCCCGACCGCCTGCGCACGATCGAGGAGCTCGGCGCGATCGCCATCGACGACTCCGCGGTGGACCCCGTCGAGGCGGTCAACGAGATGACGATGGGCCTGGGCGCCGATAACGGCTGCGAATGCGTCGGCTATCAGGCGCACGATCCGAGCGGCACCGAGGACCCGACCCTCACCCTGAACCGGCTCGTGAGGTCGGTCCGGTTCACGGGCGAGATCGGCGTCGTGGGAGTGTTCATCCCGCAGGACCCGGGCGCCACGGATGAGCTGGCGAAGCAGGGCAAGCTCGCCTTCGACTTCGGGGAGTTCTGGTTCCGCGGCCAGAAGCTCGGAAGCGGTCAATGTCCGGTGAAGAAGTACAACCGACGACTGCGCGACCTGATCGCCGGCGGCAAGGCGACGCCCTCCCGCGTGGTCAGCCACGATCTGCCTCTCGAAGAGGCACCGCAGGCGTACGAGCACTTCGACAATCGGGACGACGGCTGGACGAAGGTCGTGCTGCACCCGGATCGCACTTCGACGGCGGCGTGACCCGACGGGTGCCACCAGCGCCACGAGGGAGACGGACCACCGGTCGCCCGCGGAGGGAGCCGACCTCTGCGAGTATCGAGGGGTGAACCGACCGGTCGACATCGATGAGCGGCTCGTCGCCGACCTCATCGCGGAGCAGTTCCCCCGCTGGGCGCACCTGCCCGTCCGCGCCGTGGCGCGTCAGGGGTGGGACAACAGGACGTTCCGTCTCGGCGACGAGTTGTCGGTGCGACTTCCTCGTGCCGAGGCCTACGCCGCGGCCGTGCCGAAGGAGAGCGGAGCGCTCGACTTCCTCGACGGAAGGCTTCCCGTCGCCGTTCCCTCCGTCGTGGCGCTGGGGGCGCCAGGCCCGGGCTACCCGTTTCCGTGGTCGATCCGCCGGTGGCTCGACGGCGACACCGTCGAGCGCGCCGCGGGTCTCGATCGCGTTCGCCTCGCCGTCGATCTCGGGGCTGTTCTCCGCACCGTGAGATCCCTGCCCGTGGACGCGGGCTGGGCGGCCGGTCGGCACTCGTTCTTTCGCGGTTCGCATCCGAGCGTCTACAGCGATGAGGTCCACGTCGCGCTCCAGCGGCTGGACGGCACCCTGGACGCGGAACTCTGCCGGAGCGTCTGGCTCGACGCGACGAGCAGCGCGTGGGAGTCCTCGCCGGTCTGGTTCCACGGCGACGTCGCCGTCGGCAACCTGCTCGTCAGCGACGGCCGCCTGTCGGCCATGATCGACTTCGGCACCTGCGGCGTCGGCGATCCGGCGTGCGACCTCGTCATGGCATGGACGTACTTCGACGGGGACGCGCGCGATACGTTCCGCGACGCCGTCGACCTCGATGCCGCGACCTGGCGACGGGCTCGCGGCTGGGCACTCTGGAAGGCCCAGGTGACTCTCTCCGACGGGTCAGGGCCGGGCGGCGACGACAGCCGACGCGTGCTCCACAAGGTGCTGACCAGCCCGCTCTAGGCCTGCGGCCCCCGGTCAGCGCACGACGGCGGTGGGCGCCACGAGTGCCGCGAGCACCTCGTGGCTGATGGAGCCCAGCAGGAAGCGGGCGACCGCCCCCCGTCCGTGCGAGCCGACCACGGCGAGGCTCGCGGTGGCAGCGGCGCGGTTGATGACCTCGGACGGGTATCCGCGTTCGACCCGGGGCTGGATCTCGAGATCCGGATAGGTCGAGCGCAATCCGCCGAGAGCGACGGCGAGGGTCTCCTCGGACAGCTCCTGCATGGAGGAGAGATACTGCTCGGGGTACGCCCTCGCTCCGCGCGGGAGGGGGACGGGAGTCCATACCGTCACCGCGACGAGGGGCTCGCCGAGACGGTCGGCCTCGGCAGCGGCGAACGCGACGGCGGCTTCCGAGATCGGAGACCCGTCCACCCCGACGACGACACCGCGACGGTCGCTCGTCTCGATGTCGGGGATCACCACGACGGGGCAGGAGGAGTCGGCGACGATGCGCAGCCCGTGGGCCCCGCGCCGCGGGCTGTCCGCGTCATCGGGACGGAAGTCGCTGCCGATCACGAGGAGGTTCGCGCCCGCGGTGGTCGAGACGAGCTGACGGACAGGGTCGCCGCGGAGCACGACGATGTCGACGTCCAGCCCCTGGGCCTTCAGCGTCTCCGCGTGCTCCTCCAGCAGACTCCGCGCCGCCGCGATCGCGGCGTCCACCACGGGGCCTTCCCCGACGGCACCGACCGCTCCCCCGACGACGCTCGCGAGGAGCAGCGAGGCCTTCCGCGACCGGGCGCGATGCGCGGCCCATTCCAGTGCTCGTCGTCCCGCCGACGTGTCCACCACTCCCACAACGATGCGCTCAGCCACGGCACCCTCCCTGTTCCCCTCCACCCTCCCATGCCACCCCCTCCCCGCGCGACGGTCCGTCCCGGACAAAACCCTCCGCCGGCTCAGGCACTCGCGCCCGTTCAGGCTTCCTGCCCAGAGGGCGCCTGACCTCGCGCGCCCGCCTGCTGCCGCGAGAACGCCTGTCCCGCCGCGCCACGCGCGCAACCAGGCACCCGCGCGGAATCAGGCTCGCGTGCAGGCTGTCGCCTGATCTCGCTCGAGCGCCTGGTGCGGCGGACCGGCTTCCGGCGCACCGCGAGTTCCGGGAATGCGAAAGGGCACCCCGTGGGGGTGCCCTTTCGTGTGCGTGGGAGCATCACTCTCCCGCGGCGGCCTCCAGCTCCAGGAGCTTCTCGACGGCCGCGGTGAGGCGCTTGTCCGCCTCGCCGAACTTCTCCAGGTCGCCCTCGGCGAGAGCCGCCTGGCGGTCGAGCAGCGCCTGCTGCGCCTTCGCCAGGGCATCGGCCTGCTCGTCCGTCGGCGTCGGCGTGGTCGGCGTCTCCCCGGTGTCGGGATCGGTCGTGCCCGGATCGGTGGGTTCGACCTCGTCGTCACCACCGGTCGCGCCGGAGTCGCCGCCGAACAGCGTGTCCAGCGCCTCGGTGAGCGTGTTCTCGAAGGCCACCCGGTCACCGAAGGCGACGAGCACCTTCTGCAGACGCGGCAGCTGCGTCCCCTCGGACGACTGCACGTAGACCGGCTGGACGTAGAGCAGACCGCCACCGACGGGCAGGGTCAGCAGGTTGCCGTAGATGACCTCGGACTCCCCCTGCTGGAGCAGGTTGAGCTGCGGGACCACCGCGGTGTCGGAGTTGTAGGTGTTCTGCACCTGACCGGGACCGGGCACCGTGGTGTCGGTGTCGATCTCGAGCATGCGCAGCTGCCCGTACCCCTCGGCCTTCACGCCCTTCTCGGCGCCGGCATCGGAGTCGACGGCGAGGTAGCCCATCAGCACGTCACGGCTGCCACCCGCGCCCTGGGAGGCCGGGATGAACGTGGAGAACATCGAGAACCGCGGTTCGTCCTGACCCGGCATCTGCATGGTCAGGTAGTACGGCGGCTGCAGCATCGCGTCGCTGCGCGGGTCGTTCGGCGTCTGCCAGCGGTTGTCCTGCTGGGCGAACGAGCCGGCCTTGTCGACGTGGTAGATGCCGAGGATGTCGCGCTGCACCTTGAACAGATCGGTCGGGTACCGGACGTGGCTCATGAGCTCGCCGGACATCTCGCTGATCGGCTTGAGGGTGGACGGGTAGACCTTCTGCCAGGTCTTCAGGACCGGGTCCTCCTCGTCCCAGGCGTACAGCGTGACCGAGCCGTCGTAGGCGTCGACCGTGGCCTTGACCGAGTTGCGGATGTAGTTGATGTCGTCGATCGCGAGCGACGGCGTCGGCACGTTCGAGTCGGCGATCGCGTCGGACAGGCTCACGCTCGTCGAGTACGGGTAGGTCGAGCTCGTCGTGTAGCCGTCCACGATCCAGACGATGCGGCCGTCCACGACGCTCGGGTACGGGTCGCTGTCGAGCTCGAGGTACGGCGCGACCTTCTGCACGCGGGTCTTCGGGTCGCGGTCGTAGAGGATCTGGGAGTCCTCGTTGACGAGGTTCGAGAACAGGATCTGCTCCGACTGGAACTTGAGCGCGTAGAGCAGCTTGGTGAAGCTGTCGCCGATCTTCGGCCCGCCGTTCCCGGAGAACGTCGTCTTCGTCTCGCTCGAGCCGTCCTTACCCCGCGGGTAGTCGATCTCGACCGGGTCGGCCCCCTCGGGGGCGCCCACGATGGAGTACTCCGGGGAGTTCTCGCCGAAGTAGACCCGCGGCTCGAAGTCGCCCTGCTCGGACAGGAAGCCCGAGGTCGGGATGCCGCGCTCGAGGAAGACGGGCTCGCCGTCGGTCGTGCGCTGGTTGCCCGCCGCGGCGACGAGGCCGTAGCCGTGCGTGTAGACCGCGACGCGGTTGTTCCAGTTGTCGCCGTCGCCGAGGCCCGACATGTCGAGGTCACGGACGGAGACGACGGTGTCCTGCTTCACGCCGTCGATCTCGTAGCGGTCGACGTCCATGGTCGTCTGGAACTGGTAGTAGCCGCGGTACTGCTCAAGCTGACGGACCGTCGGCGGGATGACCTTCGGGTCCATGATGCGGATCGACGCGGTGGTCTCGGCGTCGGCGCGGAGCTGCCCCGCCTCGGCGTCGGTCTCGGCCTCGAAGGCCGTGGTCTCCAGGTCGGCGACGCCGTAGGCCTCCTTCGTGCCGTCGATGTTCCGCTGGTAGTACTCGGCCTGGTAGGCGTTCTGGTTCGGCTTGACCTGGAAGGTGGTGACCACCCACGGGTAGCCGATGCCGATGACGAGCGAGGCCACGATCAGCAGCGCGGTCGCCGCGAGCGGGAAGCGCCAGCGGCCGATGACGGCCGTGACGAAGAAGAGGATGGCGACGACGGCGGCGATGATCGCGAGGATGCCGAGGCCGGGGATGGTCGCGTTGGCGCCGGTGTAGGCGGCACCCGTGATGCGGTCGTCCGGCTCGACGAGGGTCTTGTAGCGGTCCAGCCACAGGCTCGCCGCCTGCACGAGCAGGTAGAGACCCGCGATGACCGCGAGCTGGATGCGGGCCGGCTTGGAGATGCGCAGCTCGCCCTGGCCGACGCGCACCGAGCCGTAGAGGTAGGACACGAGTGCGGTGACGAGGAGGCTGAGCAGCAGGACCGCCGAGACGAACGCGAGGAGGATCGAGTAGAACGGCATCGCGAACATGTAGAAGCCGGTGTCGACCTTGAACTGCGGGTCGACCTCACCGGTGGCGACGCCGTTGGCCCACAGCCACACGGTCTTCCAGTTGCCCGCTGCCGCGAACCCCGCGAAGAGGCCGAAGAAGATGGGCATGCCCCACATCGCCAGGCGCCGCAGCGGCTCGATGACCTCCTGGTAGCGGTCGAGCTGCGAGCTCAGCCGGACGTAGACCGGGCGGAGCCGGTACGCGAGCTGGATGACGACGAACAGCGGCACGGCCATGCCGAGGAAGCCGACGACGAACATCACCGCCGTCGCGATCCACTGCGTGGTGAGCACGCCGGTGAACCCGACCTGGTCGAACCAGAGGAATTCGGTGTAGAGCGACGCGAAGACGAAGAACGCCGCGATGAGCGCGGCGATGATCACCAGGGAGATTCCGAGGATGCGTCGGGAGGTTCGAGGCGTGGCCGGGGGCTGGGCTGGGGTCGAGGTCACCCTTCCATCCTAGGCACCGCTCGCTGTGGGCGGGCTGTCACACCGGTCACGGCGGGGTCACGACCCGCGCCGGTTCAGGTGGCCGGGACGTCGCAGGTCGGCAGCGCGTCGACGTCGCCGTCCTCGGCGATGACCTCCAGCGCCGCGAGCGATTCGTCGAGGGTCGCGGTGCGGATGACCTGCAGGCCGTCCGGAACGTGCCCCACGACCTCGTCGCAGTTCGCCTCCGGGGCGAGGAAGTAGTCCGCACCGGCGTCGCGGGCGCCGTAGAGCTTCTGGCGGATGCCTCCGATCGGCCCGACGGTCCCCTCGGCGTCGATCGTCCCCGTACCCGCGACCTCCTTGCCGCCGTTCAGCTCGCCCGGCGTCAGGGTGTCGATGATCCCGAGAGCGAACATCATCCCCGCGCTGGGGCCGCCGACGTTGTCGAGCTGGATCGTGACGTCGACCTCGAAGTCGTAGTCCGTGCGCAGCGTGATGCCGATCAGCCACGTCGTCGTGCCGTCCTGGGTCTGCTCCTCTGGCGTGATCTCCACGGTCTGCTCGTCGCCGTCGCGGCGCACCGTGAGCGCGACCGGATCGCCGCCCGCCTCCTGGATGGCCTCGCGCAGCGCGGTGGCCGAGGTCACGGGCGTGCCGTCGATCGCGGTGATCACGTCGTCCGCCTGGAGCAGACCGTCGGCCGGCGACCCTTCGACCGCATCGACCACGACGACCTCGGCTCCCGTGTCGTAGCCGAGCTCGTTCAGCGCGGCGGCCGTCGCCTCGTGCTGCGAGTCGACCATGAGCATCGCGTTGCGCTCGTCCCGCTGCTCGGTGGTGACGCCCTCGGGGAAGACCGCGTCCAGCGGCACGACGGCCCGCGACGCGTCCATCCAGGCGAGGGCGAGCTCGAACCAGCTCGGCGTGCGCTCCCGGTTGCCGACGACCTGGACGGTGGTGAGGTCGAGCGTTCCGCCCGTCTCGTAGGTCTCCGTCCCCTCCACGCTGATGAGCGGGACCTGCTCGCCGTCCGCGTTCTTCGCGGTGCCGAGGGTGTCGTACACGGGACCAGGGCGCTGGATGACGTACGGCGAGGGCAGGAACGTGAGGACGGCGAGCGCCGCGAGCGCGACCACCAGCGCCCAGACCCCGAGTCCGAGCTTCCCTGCGCGCGGTCGTTCCACAGCAATCCTCCGTCGTTCGCGAGCGGCGTACAGCGATCTGCCCGCTTCGGGGTCGCGCACTGAAACCTGTGACTAGCGTAGATGCCACGGCTTCAGACGTGCTGAGAGGGCGAGCGACATGGCAGACAACGAACCGAACCCGGAGGACTTCCAGGAGTTCCTGCGACGGATGCTCTCGAACCAGGGCGGCGGCGACATCGACCCCGAGGCGCTCCGCGGCGCCTTCCAGGGGATGGACGGCTTCACGTTCGACCCGGCGATGATGCAGACGATCATGGCGCAGCTCCAAGGTGCCTTCGGCGGCGATCCGTGGGAGAACTCGCTCCGGCAGGCCCTGCACATCGCCAACCGCGAGGGCCAGGGCATCGCCGACGGCTCACGATCCTCCCTCGCCGACTCCTTCGCTCTGGCGAACCTGTGGCTGGGCGAGGTGACCACCATCTCCGAACTCGCCGCTCCCCCGGTGGCGATGACCCGCGGCGAGTGGGTCGAGAAGACGCTGCCGGTGTGGAAGGAGATCGCCGGCCCCGTCTCGACGAGCATCGCCGACGCCCTGACGGCCGCGCTCGACACCCAGGTCCCCGAGGAGATGCGCGGTGTCGTGCAGGGTGCGGGACGCCTGATGCGGGGCCTGGGCGGCTCCGTCTTCGCCGCCCAGTTCGGGCAGGTGCTCGGCAACCTCTCGCTCGAGGTCGTCTCCGGCGGCGACGTGGGCATCCCCGTGCTGCCGGCGGGCACGGCCGCCGTGATCCCGCAGAACCTGACGGCTTTCGGTGAGGGACTCGAGATCCCCGAGGACCAGATCGCGCTCTACATCGCCACCCGCGAGCTCGCCTACGCCCGCCTGTACCGTCACGCCAAGTGGCTGCATCTGCACGTGATGGCGCAGATCACCGATTTCGCCCGCGGCGTGACGGTGGACGTCGACGCCCTGGAGGACGTGGCGAGCCGCCTCGATCCCTCGAACCCCGAGGAGCTGCGCGCGGCGATCGAGGGCGGCGCCCTCCTGCCCACGCAGACCGAGGCGCAGCGCGAGGCCCTCGCCCGCCTGGAGAACCTCATCGCGACCATCGACGGCTGGGTCGACGTGGTCACGGCGGAGGCCACCACCCGGCTGCCCGACGGCGGCAGGATCGCCGAGGCGGCCCGCCGCCGTCGCGCGGTCGGCGGCCCAGCGGAGGACGCCCTCGGCGCGCTCGTCGGGCTCAAGCTCCGCCCGCGGCGCATCCGCGAGGCGTCCGCCATGTGGCGCGCGGTCACGGATGCCGTCGGCGTCGCCGCGCGGGATTCCCTGTGGGACTACCCCGACCTCATGCCCACCGCTGAGGACATCGACGACCCGACGGCGCTGATCGCACGTCTGCAGGCCGCCGAGCGCGGGGAGCAGCCCGAGGCGGACGAGTTCGACGAGGCGCTCGCGCGCCTGCTGGACGGCGACGACTTCTCCGGGGAGACGCCGGCCGAGGGCAGAGGCGAGGACGACGACGACGCTCCGGAGGGCGAACGCCCGGTCTGAGCCCGGGTCATCGAGGACGACTGAGCACTCTCCCTCCCCGACCGGGCAGAGCCCGCCGATTTCTCCACCGATCCCTCGAACCGGCCTGCGGCCTCGCGCGGCTCCGCAGAATCGAGGGGTGCCGCTCACCCCGACGACCCTGACCCGTCTCGATCCCGCGTTCCCGCTGCTCTGGCGCGATGGGACGACCCTCCAGATCGGCGACGACCCCGGCATCCGGGTCCCGGCCTCCGCACCGTGGGTCGAACGGGTCCTCAGCCGCATGCGCCGAGGATTCCGGCGCAGCGCGTTCGACGTCATCGCGCACCGCGCGGGTGCACCGTGGTCCGAGGCGCGACGGCTGCTGGCCGTCGTCGAACCCGCGCTGCAGGACGAGCCCTCTCCGCCGCGCGCCGCCCGCGTCTCCGCGCTCGGCCTCACCGACACGCGCGCGGAGGGGCGGCTGTGCGAGACGCTCGAGGACGAGGGCGTGCCGCTCGCGACGGCCGAGGAGCGGGGGTCGACGGCGGTCGCCGTCGTCCTCGTCCCCGGCGCGGCGGCCGCCGTGCAGTTCGCCCCGATGCTGCGCGCCGACCACCCGCACCTGCCCGTCGCGGTCGAGCCCGCGCGCATCACCGTGGGGCCGCTCGTGATCCCCGGGGTCACGCCGTGTCTGAGCTGCCGGGACGCCGAGGACACCGCTCGCGATCCGGCCTGGCCGCTCCTGCACGGTCAGCTCGTCGGCCGCGACCCCGGACGCCTCACGCTCGCCAGGGTGGCCGCCGCCGGGGCCGTCGCCGCGCATCTCCTGCGCGGGGCCGATACGGCGCGCATCGCCAGGGTCAGCGCGGACGGAGGGATCGCGTGGCGTTCGGGGCGGTTTCGCGCAGAATGATTGTGTCGCGCGCCGGCGTGCCAATCGCCGCAAGGAACCGCGACGGCGAACGCTAGTCGCGCACCGCCGTGCGTGCCCACGAC
>NZ_NCTV01000034.1:0-103628 GCF_002114135.1 Microbacterium sp. LEMMJ01 | reverse complement strand
CCCAAGCGGCGACTTCCTCCGCCGTCGCGCGGTGCAGCGGCGGCGAGAGCAGGATGATGCCCTCGATGTCGTGGTCGGCGCCGTACTTCAGCGCGAGTTCCGTTCCGAACGACCAGCCGACGAGCCAGGGGCGAGGCAGTCCGCGGTCACGCACGAAGTCCATGGCGGCGGCGACGTCGAACTGCTCCGCAGCCCCACCGTCGAATGCGCCCTCGCTCGTGCCGCGCGGCGACGTCGTGCCGCGCGTGTTGAACCGCAGGACGGCGAGATCGGCCAGGGCAGGCAGTCGTGAGGACTCCTTGCGGCTGATGTGCGAGTCCATGAAGCCGCCCGCCGTCGGCAGCGGATGCAGCGTCACCAGCGTGGCCACCGGGGCGGCCGTCTCGGGCACCGCCAGCTCGCCCACCAGCGTGAGCCCGTCTGCGGTGTACAGCTCGATGTCCTCACGCGTCGCGGGGAGCTCGAGCGGTCCGCGGATCTCCATGGTCATGCGATCCTCCAACAGGGGGTGTGCCAGTGTCTGCGGTCGGCCAGCGCCGCCGCCTCGCCGAGGATGCCATCCGCCCGCCAGGCGACGAGATGCGCCGTCCCGGGGTCGACGGACCGGCCGCAGCCTGGGCAGACGTAGGCCTTCTGCGCCTGGACGGCGGAGACCGGCTGGACCGTCCACTCCACGCCACGACGCACCTCGGTGCGCTTCCACCCGGCGAGGAGGCGATCGAACGAGTCCTCGCCCTCAGGGCGCGCGGAAGGACGACGACGTGAGCGGGGCATGGTGCCGGCTCACCACCAGTGGTTGGTGACCCAGAAGTTGTACGCGCCGGCCCAGCTGCCGTACCGACCGGTGGCGTAGCCGGTGGCCCAGCGCAGGTTGTCCACCGGGTTGTAGCCGTTGCCGGGCACCTTGCTGCAGGGAAGAGCCTGGACGAGCCCGCAGGCACCGGAGGAGGAGTTGGTGGCGTTCGGATTCCACCCGCTCTCCCGCGACACGATGTAGTCGACGTACTGCCAGTCGCCCTGAGCGATGCCGGCCGCGGCCATCCACTCCGCCGGCGCACCGCCGCCGCTGTACGGCGGGAGACCCCCGCCGGAGGACCCGCCCTGCGAACCGGACGACGGCGTGCTCGCGGGAGCCGCCGGCTTCGGCTTGGGCTTGGGCTTCGGCTTGACGTACACCTCGAAGGACCCGCGCTCGACGGGGGTGATCGCTGCGCCTTCCACGGTGACGGTGAGGTTCTGCGTGTCCGCGAGAGCCGCCGCGTACACGGAGTCCGGAGCTTCCGTGGCGACCGGCTGCGCGAGGGCGACGCCGGTCGGAGCGACCATCGCGGCGGCGAATCCGACGACCGCGAGAGAGCTGAAGACACCGGCGACACCCCGGCGACGCGACCAGCGTCGCGTGCCTCGGGAGGCGGACGTGGCCGTCGCTGCGGGTACCAGCGCGGCGTCGCTTCGTTCGGGAATCATGTCGTTTCGGGAGTTCACGATGGTGGACAGTCTACGCATACCTGCCTGAACAGGCCATCAGGCAGGCTCAGCGGACCGCCAGGATGACGTCGATCGTGGCGTCGAGCAGCGCATCGACCTGCTCCTCGCGGTAGCCGCCACGCTGCATGCGGAACGCCGCGGACCGCAGCTGTTCTGCGGTCAGCGCGTCGCCGTCGCGGAGGTACCGGACGATGCGGGAGGTGACGTGATCGACCTCGTCGACGCGGTACCCGAAGGTGAGGATTCCGGTGCGGGCGAAGCGATGACGCCGCGGACGCGCGAGATGGTCGAGGATCACCTGTGCATCGGCCCTGGCCTGTTCCACCCAGGCTCCCGCTCCGCGGGCGCGCACGGCGCGCTCGCGCTCTCGGGCCGCGAAAGCATCCTCGACCCGGCCGAGCGCGGCATCGACCTCCGCCACCGCATACCCCTCCTTCACGAGGGGGAACGAGGCGGTGCGCACGTCCTCGGCGGTGAGATCGTCTCCTCCGCCCTCGAACGCCTGACGCGCCGAGGCGAGGAAAGTGTCGACGGCCGCACGGTGGTAGCCCTTGGTGCGACCGCTCGTGAGCGCGAACGCAGGCTTCGCCGTGCTGCGCGCAGAGGTGTCGACCCCGTCGTCGTTGATCACAGCACCGCTGTCGTTCATCAGAGCACCAACCAGGGAGAGAGGAGGAAGTACAGGCACAGGGCGGGGATGGTCGACAGCAGGATGCTGTCCAGGCGATCCAGGAGACCGCCGTGGCCGGGGAGCCAGGAGCTCATGTCCTTGATGCCCAGGTCGCGCTTCAGCATGGACTCGCCGAGGTCGCCGAGGGTCGCGGACAGCAGGATCGCCGCCCCGAAGATCACACCGCCCCACCAGGGCAGATCGAGCAGGAACAGGGCCAGGAGCACGCCCGCTGCCAGGGAGGCGACCACGGCGCCGCCGAAGCCCTCCCAGGTCTTCTTCGGGCTGATCCGGGGCGCCATCGGATGCCGGCCGAACGCCAGACCCGCGGCGTACGCTCCGGTGTCGGCCGCCACCGCGATCGCGATGAAGCTCAGCACCCACCACTGGCCGCCTTCCTGCTCGAGCAGGATGAGGGCCACGCCGGCGAGGAACGGCACGTACACCTGGATGAAACCGCCGATCACGGCGTCGGTGAGCACGTCACCGTAGGTGCGACCGTCCTTCGCGACCATCTGGGCGAGCAGCCGCCACACGATGACGAAGGCCACGGCGACGAACAGCATGACCCAGCTCAGCCACGGCTCGGCGAAGTACGCGGACAGCACCAGGAAGGTGGCCGCGACCAGCTGCGGGATCACATCCACGCGGCGTCCGGCCGCCCGCAGCGCCCGGGACAGCTCGTAGACGCCGAGGAGAGCGGCGGCCAGCGCGAACGGGACGAACAGCGCCTTGATGAACAGCAGCGATCCGAGGAGGGCGGCGCCGAAAGCGAGCCCGATCACGATCGCGAGCACGAGGTCGCGGCCGGTGCGCTGTTTGATGCGTTCGTTGGCCTGATCGAGCTGGTCGCGGGCGTGCGACACGTGCGTCCCGAACTCATCCCGCGCCTGGCGCCACTGCTCGCGGATCGCGTTGTGATCCGCGGCGTCCAGCCGCTCCGCCGTGACGGATGGAGCGGGAGGCGTGACGGGGAGCGGAGGACG
The DNA here is from genome assembly GCF_002114135.1 of Microbacterium sp. LEMMJ01. Taxonomy (NCBI): domain Bacteria; kingdom Bacillati; phylum Actinomycetota; class Actinomycetes; order Micrococcales; family Microbacteriaceae; genus Microbacterium; species Microbacterium sp. LEMMJ01. The sequence continues at coordinate 100,484 of NZ_NCTV01000034.1, read as the reverse complement.
CGGCGGCACGCTCCCGGCGTCGAATCCCGGGAACGACGCATCGCCGAGCGGGGCACCCCCATCGGAGACCCGGTCCGGCTGTGCCTCCCGGCGGGTCACCGGAGTGCCCTCCTCGGCGCCGCGCGCTTCATCGGACATACGAGCTACACCTCGAGGAGTTCGGCCTCTTTGCGCTTGAGCGCGTCGTCGATGAGGTCGACGTGCTGACGGGTCAGCGCGTCCAGCTCCTTCTCGCCGCGGGCGATCTCGTCCTCGCCGAGCTCGCTCTTCAGAGCGTCGAGCTCGTCCTTCGCCTTCCGGCGGATGCCGCGGACGTGGACCTTGGCGTCCTCGGCCTTCGACTTCACGAGCTTCACGTACTCCTTGCGCCGCTCGGCGGTGAGCTCGGGCATCGTGACCCGTACTAGGTTGCCGTCGTTCGTGGGGTTCGCCCCGAGGTTCGGCATGTCGCGGATCGCCTGCTCGATCGCCTTGAGCGCCGACTTGTCGTACGGCGTGATGATGAGCGTGCGCGCTTCCTGGTTGGCGAGCGAGGCGAGCTGCGCCAGCGGCGTCGGCGTGCCGTAGTAGTCGACCAGCACCTTCTGGAAGAGCTGGGGGTTCGCACGACCCGTGCGCACCGTGGAGAAGTCCTCCTTGGCAGCCTCGACGGCCCGGGACATGCGGGTGGTGGTTTCAGCGAGGACGTCCGCGATCACGGTGGCTCCTATCGTCGGGGTGTTCTGGAAATTCTATCGGGAGCGGGCTCCCGTCCCGTGCAGGCGCTCAGGCCGTGACGAGCGTGCCGATGGGCTCGCCCAGGAGCGCGCGGGTCACGTTGCCCGCCGGCTCCATCCCGAAGACGCGCATGTCCATGTTGTTGTCCATGCACAGGCTGAACGCCGTGGAGTCGACGACCTTGAGTCCCTGCTGCAGCGCGTCGCGGTAGGTCACGCGCTCGATGCGCTCCGCGTCGGCGTGCTTGTTCGGGTCGGCGGTGTAGATGGCGTCGACGCCGTTCTTGGCGACGAGCACCTCCTGCGCGCCGATCTCCAGGGCGCGCTGCGCGGCCACGGTGTCGGTGGAGAAGTACGGCAGGCCTGCGCCGGCGCCGAAGATCACGACGCGGCCCTTCTCCATGTGGCGCTCTGCGCGACGCGGGATGTAGGGCTCGGCGACCTGGGTCATCGAGATCGCGGACTGCACGCGGGTGGCGGCGCCCGCCTGCTCCAGGAAGTCCTGCAGCGCGAGCGCGTTCATGACGGTGCCGAGCATGCCCATGTAGTCCGCTCGTCCGCGGTCCATTCCCCGCTGGCTGAGCTCCGCGCCGCGGAAGAAGTTGCCCCCGCCGACGACGACGGCCACCTCGACGCGGTCGACCGCGGCGGCGATCTCCCGCGCCATCTGGCTGACCACGTCAGGGTTCACGCCGAGCTGACCGGCGCCGAACGCCTCTCCGGAGAGCTTCAGGAGGACGCGGCGGCGTCCGGTGCGTTCAGTCATGGGGGATGTCCTCTCGTCCCGATTCAAGATAGTGCCTGGTGGGCATGAAGAAGGGGTTCGGATCGAGTGATCCGAACCCCTTCGACAGTGCTACGCGCCGACCTTGAAGCGCGCGAAGTCCGTCACGGTGATACCGGCGTCCTTCGCCACCTGGGCGACGGAGAGCTTGTTGTCCTTCGCGTAGTCCTGCTCGAGCAGGGCGACCTGCTTGATGAACGCGGCGACACGGCCCTCGACGATCTTCGGCAGGGCGGCCTCGGGCTTGCCCTCGTTGCGGGAGATCTCGGTGACGATCTCGCGCTCCTTCTCGACCGCGTCCGCCGGAACGTCCTCGCGGGACAGGTACGACGGGTTGGCGAACGAGATGTGCTGGGCGATGCTGCGCGCGGTCGCGGCGTCGTCACCCGTGTAGGCGACGACGACGCCGATCTGCGGCGGCAGGTCCTTGCTCGTGCGGTGCAGGTAGACCTCGACGCTGTCACCGGTGACGGTGCGCACGCGACGGAGCTCGACCTTCTCGCCGATGATGGCGGCCTCTTCCGAGATGAGCTGCTCGACGGTCTTGTCGCCCGCCGGAGCGGCCAGGGCGGCCTCGACCGAGTCGGCCTTCACGGCGGCGACGGCGTCGGCGACCTTGTCGGCCAGCGCGATGAAGCGCTCGTTCTTCGCGACGAAGTCGGTCTCGCAGGCGAGCTCGACGAGCGTCACGGCGCCGTCCTGCTCGCGAGCGACGACGAGGCCCTCGCTGGTCGAACGGTCGGCGCGCTTGGCGTTGCCCTTCGCACCCTTCAGGCGCAGGATCTCGGTGGCCTTCTCGACGTCGCCGTCAGCCTCCTCGAGCGCCTTCTTGGTGTCGACCATTCCCGTGCCGAGCTGCTCACGCAGCGCCTTGAGGTCGGCGATGGTGAAGTTGGCCATGTGTGGTGGCTCCTTGCTTCGTTGTGTGGGTGTACGAGGGATTACTTGGCGTCAGCGGCCTCGGCGGCGGCGACCTCGGCGGTCTCCTCACCGGAAGCGGCGGCGATCGCCTCGTCGTGCGCCTGGGCACCGGCCTCGTCGGCGGCGGTGGCGTCGGCGGCCGGGGTCTCGACGACGGCGGCCTCGTCGTCCGCGGTCACGACCTCGGCGGCGTCAGCGGACTCCTGCACGGGAGCCTCGAGAAGCTCCTTCTCCCACTCGGCCAGCGGCTCGGCGTCGCCCGACTCCGGGTTGTGCTTCTGCTGCAGGCCCTCGGCTGCGGCGTCGGCGATGATGCGCGTCAGCAGCGACACCGAACGGATGGCGTCGTCGTTGCCGGGGATCGGGTACTGGAAGTCGTCCGGGTCGGCGTTGGTGTCGAGGATGCCGATCACCGGGATGCCGAGCTTCTTGGCCTCGTCGATGGCGAGGTGCTCACGCTTGGCGTCGACGACCCAGAGGGCGGACGGCGTCTTGGTGAGGTTGCGGATACCGCCCAGCGACTTGTGCAGCTTGTCCAGCTCGCGCTTCTTGAGCAGCAGCTCCTTCTTCGTAAAGCCGGAGGCGGAGGGGTTCTCGTAGTCGAGCTCCTCGAGCTCCTTCATGCGGGCGAGACGCTTCGCGATGGTGGAGAAGTTGGTGAGGAGGCCGCCGAGCCAGCGCTGGTTCACGTAGGGCTGGCCGACGCGCGTGGCCTGCTCCGCGAGGATCTCCTGCGCCTGCTTCTTGGTGCCGACGAAGAGGATCGTGCCGCCGTGCGCCACGGTCTCCTTGACGAAGTCGTACGCCTTGTCGATGTAGCCGAGCGACTGCTGGAGGTCGATGATGTGGATGCCGCTGCGCTCCGTGAGGATGAAGCGCTTCACCTTCGGGTTCCACCGACGGGTCTGGTGTCCGAAGTGCACGCCGCTGTCGAGCAGCTGACGGATGGTGACCACAGCCATGGTCGTCTCCTGATTCTGGCGCGGGACGCGCCGTTGAGGTTGTCATGCCGACCGGACGGTCGGACATCCTGGTGCCCGGCTCACGCCCACCCGTTCGGAGACGGGACCTGCGGGAGTGGATGCCACGACGGAGTCGCTCTGGGCACGCGTAGTCACCCCGAGATCGAGGTGCTCGTCCAGCATACAGGATCATGCGCCCACAGCTCGTCCTCCCCAGCAGCGCAATTCCTGGTCTTCTCCCCTGCCTCCGGCCCCGGCGGAGAGAACCCGCTCCACCGGCCCGCACCGGCCACGCACACTCGCGTGATGACTCCTCCATCCCCTCCTCGCCCTCGCTCTTTCCCGCACCCCTCGCTGCTCCGGGTGCTGATCGCCACCGAGCTCGCCGCTGTCGTGCTCCTGTGCGGCGGTGCTCCGTTCCCGTCTCCTCCCGCCGCGCGAGCGTTGTCGGCACCGCACAGCCTCACGCCCGTGCCCGACGAGTTCGTCTCCGACGTTCCCTGGCGGTGGCCCGTCGACGGGACTCGGCGCGTGAGCGTCGCCTACCGCGCGCCGGCGCACGCCTACGGTCCCGGGCACCGCGGTATGGATATCGTCGCGAGCGCGGGCGACGCCGTCCTCGCCCCGGCGGAGGGGGTGGTCGCGTACCAGGGCGTCGTCGTCGATCGCCCGCTGCTCACGATCCGACACGCCGATGGTCTCGTGAGCACGTTCGAGCCGGTGGAGTCGCCCCTGCGCGCGGGAGACCCGGTCCGCCGGGGCCAGGACATCGGCCGTGTCGCCACGGGCGGTCACACTCCCCCGGACGCGCTGCACATCGGGGTACGACGCGACGGCGAGTACCTCAACCCGATGGTGCTGTTCGGCGGTCTCCTGCGGGCGCGCCTCCTGCCCTGCTGCGACGGATGACCCGACGCGCGGGCTTCGCGCTCAGGCCCGAGGGTGCGCCAGACGATACGTCGCCGTCAGCCGCTCCGCCGAGACATGCGTGTAGATCTGGGTGGTGCCCAGGCTCGCGTGCCCAAGGATCTCCTGCACCGCGCGGAGATCCGCACCACCGTCCAGCAGGTGGGTCGCCGCCGTATGGCGGAGGGCGTGCGGACCGACGGTCTCGGCGCCGACGACGGGCGCGAGCGCACGGGCGACCACCTCGTAGACCGTCCGCGGACCGATACGTCCCCCGCGACTGCCGAGGAAGACGGCGGGCGACGCGGCGCCGGACCGCGCGAGCAGAGCCGGTCGAGCGCGGCGCAGGTAGGCGGTGAGCGCATCCCGCGCCGGCGCGCCGAACGGGACGACGCGCTCCTTGTCGCCCTTGCCCCGCACGAGGGCCGTGCCCCGATCGAGATCCAGGTCGTCGATGTCGAGGCCGCAGAGCTCGGAGACGCGGACCGCGGCGCCGTAGAGGAGCTCCAGCACCGCATGGTCGCGGAGGGCGGTGGGATCGCCCGAGGACGCCGCCTGCCGGTGTCGCTCCAACAGCTCCGTCATCGCGTCCTTCGATGCCACCGTCGGCAGCGTCTTCGCGCGCTTCGGCGCCACGAGCCGCAGGCTGGGGTCGAGGGGGACGATGTCCTGCTCGCGCGCCCAGCCGAAGAACGCCCGCGCGGTGGCTGCGCGTCGGGCCAGCGTCGCCCGGGCGTCACCACGCTGGGTCGCCTGCCAGAGCCATTCGCGCAGCATCTCCAGGTCGATCCGGTCGACCGGGCCGCCCCCGACGCTCACCCCGAGGTCTCGCAGATCGGAGCGGTACGCCTTCACGGTCGCCGGAGAGAGCCGACGTACCTTCTCGAGGTGGTCGGCGAACGCCTCGACGGCGACCGCGAAGTCCATATCCCCAGCCTGCCGCTCCCCCGCCTTCAGAGCGACGCGCCCCGCCGGGCGCGACCGACGACGAGCGCTCCGCACCCCGTCAGCGCGTACCCCTAGGGCGCCGCGCCCCTTCCGCGCCAGCCGTCCCCGTCGCGGCGAGCGAGCCCGTCGAGGTCGAGCAGACCGAGCAGGGCCCTCGTCCGCTCGACGGTGAGACCCGCGCGCTGCGCGAGCTCCGCCTCCGTCCGAGCGGTCCGCGTGCTCAGCGCGCGGAGGAGCCCCACCCGCCCCTCGTCCGTAGCTTCACGTCCCCGGGGCGACCGGGCACCGACAGGGAGCATCTCGGCGACCTCCGCCGCGGAGGTGACGCACACCGCGTCGTATTCGCGCAGCAGCCGGTGACAGCCGGCCGAGGACGCAGACGTCACCGGACCGGGTACCGCGCCGAGCGGCCTGCCCAGCGTCGCCGCATGCCCCGCCGTATTGAGGGAGCCGCTGCGCCAGCCCGCCTCGACGACCACCGTGGCCTGCCCCAGGGCCGCGATCAGTCGATTGCGCGCGAGGAAGCGCCACCGCGTCGGCGCCGTGCCACACGGCACCTCGCTGACGACGACCCCGTCGACCGCGATCCGGGCCAGGAGGTTACGGTGACCTGCGGGGTACGGGCGGTCGACTCCCCCGGCGAGGACCGCGATCGTTCCCCCGCCGACGGTCAACGCGGCGCGGTGTGCCGCTCCGTCGATGCCATAAGCTCCGCCGGACACGACAGCCGTGTCGCCCAGGGCCAGATCTCCGGCCATGTCGGCGGCGACCCGCTCGCCATAAGCGGTGGCCGCTCTGGCACCAACAATGGCGACACGCGCGGCGCTCGTCAGGAGGTCGCTGCGCCCGCGCACCCACAGCACCATCGGCGCCTCCGCATCGAGATCGTCGACAGCCGTCGGCCAGTCGGGGTCTCCGGGGAGCAGCAGCCGCGCACCAGCTTTCTGCGCGCCGCGGAGGGCCGCGACCACAGCCACCGGGTCGGCGCGCTGCCGCCACCGTGCGCGCGCCTCGTCGAGAGCCCGCCGGGCGCCGAGGGCGCGGACCACCGGCCAGGACCGCCCTGCCCCGTCCAACGCGAAGCGCAGCCCGTCGGCCGGTCCGAACTCGCGCACGAGGGTCGCGGCGACGGCGTCCCCCGGGTCGGCGATGACGGACCACGCGACCCGCGCCAGCGCCTCCGTCACCTCCTCTGTCCCGCGCACGCCCCGCGCGGCGTCGAGCGCATCCTTCTGGGAGAGGAGTCCGTCGATCATCGTGCCGCCCCCGTCCGCAGGAGGAGCGCCCGCCCGACCTCGTCCGAACCGGGACTGTCCCGCCCGGAGAGATCGGCCATGGTCCAGGCGACCCGGAGGACGCGGTCGTAGCCGCGGAGCGTCAACGCGCCGCGTTCCAACGCCCGATCGAGCCCCGCCCGCACGTCCGACGGGAGACGGTAGCCGCCGTGGCGAAGCACGGTGCCGGGGATCTCCGCGTTCCGACGCCACGGCGTACCGCGCCAACGCCGCTCGGCCCGTGCGCGCGCCGCTCCGACGCGGTTCTGCGCCTCGACGGTCGTGACACCCGACCGCTCCCCCGCCAGCGAGCGCGACGCCGCGACGCGCGTGACCGGGAGATCGATGTCGAGCCGGTCGCGCAACGGACCGGAGAGCCGAGTGGCGTAACGCCGCAGCGCCTGCGGCGGACAGATGCAGTCGCCATCACGCACGCCCCGGTTGCCGCAGGGACACGGGTTCATCGCCAGCAGCAGCTGGAAACGCGCCGGGAACCGCACCACGAAGCCGGACCGATGCACGTCCACGAAGCCGGTCTCGAGCGGCTGACGGAGCGCGTCCAGGGCCACCCGCGGGAACTCCGCCGCCTCGTCGAGGAAGAGGACGCCCCGGTGCGCACGGGCCACCGCTCCGGGTCGCGCCGTCCGCGATCCGCCTCCCACCATCGCCGCCACAGAGGCGCTGTGGTGCGGCGCGACCAGCGGGGGCTGATGGTCGAGCCCGGTCACGGCCTCACCGCAGAGGGAGCGCACCGAGGCCACCTCGATGGCCTCCTGCTCGGTCAGCGGCGGCATGATCCCGGGCAGGCGCCCTGCGAGCATCGTCTTCCCTGCTCCCGGCGGACCGCTCAGGAGCATGTTGTGGCCACCGGCGGCCGCGACGATGAGCGCCTCGACGGCTTCCTCCTGTCCGAGGACATCGCTCAGATCGCGCTCATCGGGGTCGTCCTCCGGCGGTTGTGGCCCCGGGACCGGCTCGACGTCGGGCACGTCCACGTCCGCGCCGTGCCAGGCGGCGACCTCCGCGAGCGAGGCGGCGGCGCGCACCTCCACGCCGGCGACGAGACCCGCCTCGGTCGCGTTGCCGTGGGGCACGATCACACGCTCGAACCCCGCGCGCGCGGCGGCGAAGACGGCGGGAAGCACGCCCGGCACGGGACGCAGCCGCCCGTCCAGCCCGAGCTCCCCCAGGTGCACGGTCTGCCGGACGGCGCGCCGAGCGATCACATCGCTCGCGGCCAGGCAGGCCACCGCGATCGCGAGGTCGAAGGCGGCCCCGTGCTTGGGCAGACTCGCCGGTGAGAGGTTCACCGTCAGGCGCCGCCGCGGAAGCGGGAGGCTGGAGTTCACGCAGGCGTTGTGCACGCGCTGCACCGCCTCCCCGAGGGATTTGTCCGGGAGCCCGATGATGCGGAACTCCGGCGTCTGCGGGGAGAGGTCGGCCTCGACCTCCACCACGTGCCCGTCCGCTCCCGTGAGCGCCACGGACCACGTGCGTGCGGTGCTCATGCGATGTCCTCGAGGTGCTCGACGGTGGCTGTCCCCGGGAACGCACCGGTGATACCTATCGCTTCCACCCGGAGGACCCGTCCGCGCGCCAGATCGAGATGCTCCGCCCGCCACGCATGAGCGAGCCGCCACAGCCGCCGACGCTTCCGGTCGTCGATGGCGTCGAACGGGTGCCCGAACGCCGTCGACCGCCGCGTCTTCACCTCGATGACGGACAGGTGAGCCCCGACGATCGCCACGAGATCCAGTTCGCCCTGGGGACACCGCCAGTTGCGGTCGACGATCCGATACCCGCGCTTCGTCAGATAGTCCGCTGCCTGCTGCTCCCCGGCTCGTCCGAGGTCGTCTTTCGCTGCCATCCCGAAAGGATGGACGTCAGCACCCCGTCACCGCCGTGGTCCCGCGCGACCAGTCCAGAGGCTGTGGAAACGGCGAAGAATGTCACCGCTGTGCAGGAACGGCGCGCCGCGTCACTCTCCGTCGAGGGAGAGCTCCTGCGGCAGTTCGAACTCGCGACGCTGGAGCTCCTCGACGTTCACGTCCTTGAACGTGAGCACCCGGACGGCCTTCACGAAGCGGTCGGCCCGGTAGATGTCCCACACCCACACGTCGCTCATGGAGATCTCGAAGTAGAAGTCGTGCTCGGTGTCCCGCCGCACGACGTTGACCTCGTTGGCCAGGTAGAAGCGACGCTCGGTCTCCACGACGTACTGGAACTGAGAGACGACGTCGCGGTACTCGCGGAACAGCGCGAGCTCCAGCTCGCGGTCGTAGTCGTCGAAGGCTTCCTCATCCATGATGAGTCCATCCTATGGTCGTCCGGCGCCGGTCGCGGCATCCCGGGCGCGGCCTCTCAGAACAGCGTCGGCGCGTCGGCGATCGCCCACGACGACCGGTGGAACGGGGAGAGCCCGAACGAGCGGATGGCCTCCCGGTGCTCCGGGCTCGCGTACCCCTTGTTGCGATCCCACTGGTAGTCACGGTGACCCTCGTGCAGCTCCGCCATGTGACCGTCTCTCGCGACCTTCGCGATCACCGAGGCCGCGGACACCGAGGCGCAGTCGCGATCCGCCTTGATGACGGGCCGCACACGCAGGGGTACGGGATGCACACGCGAGACGTAGTCGTGGTTGCCGTCGAGGAGTACCAGGGCGTTCTCGACCGTCGCGCCCAGCGCCACCACCCCCTCCACGGCCCGGGAGGCGGCGAGCCCCAGCGCCCGCATGATCCCGACCTCGTCGACCTCCGCCGCGGTCGCCCAGCCGACGGCCGAGGCCTGCACCCAGGAGGCCGCCCGGGCGGCGACGTCGGGTCGCCGGCGCTCGGGGACCAGCTTCGAGTCGCGCAGGCCCTCCGGAACCCGACGGCGGGCGCCTGTGGCGTCCATCACGGCTGCTCCGACGGCCACCGGTCCCGCCAGTGCGCCGCGACCGACCTCATCGAGGGCGATGATGAGGTCGCACTCCCCCAGGAGCTTCCGCTCCAGGGTCAGTCGAGGCGTGATGACGGTCATTCGGGGTCCGGCACTCCGGTGAAGATGTCGTGGTGGCCGTCGATCGGTCCGAATCGGTCGAGCGGCCAAGTGGTCAGGAACGCCTTTCCCACGATGTTGGAGACGGGGACGAAACCGCCGCTGGGCAGCTCCTGGTGTGCGCGGGCGTCGCGGGAGCGGTCCCGGTTGTCGCCGAGGAGCCATACGGAGTCCTCCGGCACGACGACGTCGAACGGCTCGTTGGAGGCCGCGGTGTCCCCCTCGGGGAGGTTCAGGTAGCTCAGCTCGTCGATCGGGGCGCCGTTGATCGTGATCTGCCCCAGCGCGTTGCAGCACACCACGTGGTCGCCCTCGACCCCGATCACGCGCTTGACGAGGTGGTCCTGGGTGTCGGTCGCCGAGATGCCCACGAAGGTGAGAACCCAGTCGACGGCCTTGACCAGCGGCGGCTGTGCCGGCGCCTGCGGCATCGGGTCGAGCCACCCGCCCGGATCCTTGAAGACGACGATGTCGCCGCGCTCGTAGCCGGTCCACCGCGGCGTGAGCTCGTCGACGAGGATGCGGTCGTCGATCAGCAGCGTCCGCTCCATGGAGGCCGAGGGGATGTAGAACGAGCGCACGACGAACGTCTTGATGACGAAGGACACCAGCGCGGCGATGACGACGATGACCAGCACGTCTCGGAGGAAGACCAGGAACCCGCGCCGCCGTCGTGTCGGGCGTGCGGACGGAGAGTCAGTCATCTGGTTCCTTCTCGAAGAGTGCACCGTGAGCGCACGGCAGTAACAAGGTTCGCACACCGGGGACAGAACGAAAGCACCCCGGGACATCGTGTCCCGGGGTGCTGTGAAGAAGCTTCGCGTCAGTTGTTGACGCGCTTCTCCTTGATCTTCGCCTTCTTGCCGCGGAGCTCGCGCAGGTAGTAGAGCTTGGCGCGACGCACGTCACCGCGGGTGACGACCTCGATGTGGTCGATCACCGGGGAGTGCACGGGGAAGGTACGCTCGACACCCACCTGGAAGCTGATCTTCCGGACGGTGAAGGTCTCGCGGACGCTGTCACCCTGGCGGCCGATGACGACGCCCTGGAAGACCTGGATACGGGAGCGGTTGCCCTCGGTGATGTTGACGTGCACCTTGACGGTGTCACCGGGGAAGAACTCGGGGATGTCGGAACGGAGCGAAGCCGCGTCGACGGCGTCGAGGATCTGCATGATCGTCTCTCTCTGCACTCGCCTCAGGTCGGATGCACGGATTAGGAAGGAACAAGAATGGGAGTGTGCCGAACGGCGCTGACGCGTCCGCGGGCTCCCCTGGGGCAGAGCCGGTCACGGCACAAAGAACCATTCTGCCACGGATGACAGGCCCGGCCAAAACGGCGGGTCAGAGCCGGTCGTCGGTCTCCCGCACCACGATCACCTCGTGCACGCTCGTCTGCGGGCTCTCGGTGCGCGGCGGCGTCATCGTCGACCAGGAGATGGTCTCGCGGATGCGCGTCCCACTCCCCCGCGCCTCGTTCCAGAGCTGCCACAGCTGCAGCCAGACCAGGGCGATGCCCACGACGATGGCGGCCGCGAGGAGCCAGCCGAACGCCCCGTCGATGAAGAAGCCGACCGCGATCGTGAGCGCGTGCCAGAGACCGAACCCGGCGACGTCCCACCACGAGACGGCACGCTCGGCGCGGACCGACGGGCGGGAGCGGGTCAGCAGCGTGAGCAGGAGCTGCCCCAGGAACACCGAGGGCATCGCGATGAGCAGCACCCAGAGGATCGACCAGCCGCCCTGGAAGACGGCCCAGCCGATGAGCAGCCACAGCGGCAGGAGGAACGCCGACGGCAGCAGCCAGCGGAAGAAGGCCTGTCGGATCCACATGCTCCGATGCTACGGCGACCGCGCCCGCGCGTCACGGGTGTTCGCTGAGAGCGGCAGGCGCCGGGCACCCATCCGATCAGGGAGAATGGAGACGACGAGAGGACACTGATGATCGAACTGCGCACCCCTGCCGAGATCGATGAGATGCGCGCGGCAGGCCGGTTCGTCGCCGAGACGCTGGCGACCCTGCGCGACGAGACGAAGGTCGGCACCAACCTCCTGGCGATCGACCGCCGGGCCCATGACATGATCCGCAAGGCCGGCGCCGAGTCCTGCTACATCGACTACCACCCGTCCTTCGGGGCGAGCCCCTTCGGCAAGGTCATCTGCACCTCGGTGAACGACGCCGTGCTGCACGGCCTCCCGTATGACTACGCGCTCCGGGACGGCGACCTCGTCACCCTGGACTTCGCCGTCTCGGTCGACGGCTGGGTCGCCGACTCCGCGGTCTCCTTCGTCGTGGGTACGCCGCGGGACGAGGACCTCCGTCTCATCGACACCACGGAACGCGCGCTGGCCGCCGCGATCGAGACCTCGGTGGTCGGCAAGCGCATCGGCGACATCTCCGCCGCGATCGCCGACGTCGCGCACGGCGACGGCTACTCCATCAACACCGACTTCGGGGGCCATGGCGTCGGCCGCACGATGCACGGCGACCCTCATGTGGCGAACGACGGCCGCGCAGGACGCGGTTTCCCGCTCCGCGCCGGCCTCGTGCTCGCCCTGGAGCCCTGGTTCCTCGCGACGACGGACGAGCTGATCACCGACCCCGACGGGTGGACGCTGCGGAGCGCGGACGGCTCTCGCGGCGCGCACTCCGAGCACACCATCGCCATCACCGAGGACGGACCGATCATCCTGACGGATCGCTCGTTCCTCGGCGTCGACTGACTCCGGTCGCGGGGTCGGCGCGCTCCCAGGGCGCGACCGGCCCGGGCACGACGACGAACAGCGGGTGCGCCTTCGGGAGCTCCACAGACCCGTGCCGACGGAGCACGTCCGGGCTGCGCTCGGCGAGCTTCGCCCGCAGATGCGCCCACTCGCTTGCCAGCTGACCCGTGGTGACCGGGATCGACGGCACCGCCGACTCCGCGCGCCGGATACGCGTGCGGTCGAAACGGTAGCCGCGCTCGTCCGCCTCATCGGCGACGCCCACCAGGTACGCACCCACCGTGGCCACGGGATCGGCCGTCGCCCGGAAGCGCTCGAGCTGCGGGTGTCGCTGATACCCCTTCGTGGCGTCGGCGAGCACCGCCTGAGCGAGGAGGGTCTCCCGCCAGCAGGCGACGAGCCCCTGACGGTCGAGGTACTCCGGATGCAGCGACCAGATCCTCATGCGCGGCGGTAACGGAACACGTCGGTGAGGTGCGGCAGATCGAACTCCGCCTTCCCCCGCGTCTCATCCGTGCCGTCCAGCACCGCCTCCAGGGCCACCGCCATCGCCGTGCGCTCCGCCTCGTCCGCCACGAGGAAGCTGCTCACCGTGCCCCACCGTCGGAGGTAGTCCTCGCGGGTGATCCGCTCGGTCCAGCGCACCTCCTCGTGGATCTCCAGGACGAAACCGGGAAGGTCTGTCGCCGACGCGGAGGTGTCGTCGTCCGCGCCGACCACGGGATGCGCCACCCGGTGGCACGCGAGATCCCAGAGACAGGCGGGGTCGGCGCGATTCCACAGCAGCCCGAGCGTTCCGTGAGGGACGAGCGTGCGGGCGATCTCAGCCGCCGCCGCGTCCCGATCGAACCAGTGGAACGCCTGCGCGACGCTGACGGCATCGACGGAGCCGTCCGGAACGGGGATGCTCTCCGCGGTCCCCGGCCGCGCGTCGACCGTCGGGAGCGTGCGCGCGAGCACGGCGAGCATCGGCGCGGACGGCTCGATCGCGATCACCTGCGTCGCCCGCGCGACGAGCAGGCCCGTGAACTTCCCGGTGCCGGCGCCGAGGTCGAGCGCCGTCGCCACGCGGTCCGGAACGATGATGTCGGCCGCGCGCTCCGGGAACCCCGGCCGGTAGCGGTCGTACTCCTCGCCGATGCTCTCGAACGATCGCGCGCGTGTCACATCCACCATGCCTCGACGCTAACAGCACTCGTCGCGACGGATGGCAGGGTCAGCCGTCGGTCGGCGCGTCCGGCAGCAGATCGGGGCGTCGCAGGCGGGTGCGGACGAGCTGCTGCTCACGCCGCCATGCCGCGATCGCGCCGTGGTTGCCGCTGAGGAGCACGTCGGGGACGGCGCGCTCCCGCCAGACCGACGGCTTCGTGTAGGACGGGTACTCGAGGAGGCCGTCCTCGTGCGACTCCTCCACCAGGCTCTCCGGATTGCCGACGACGCCCGGGATCAGCCGACCGATGGCCTCGATCATCGCCATCGTCGCCACCTCGCCGCCGTTGAGCACGTAGTCGCCGAGGCTCAGCAGCCGCACCTCGCCACGCTCGGCGGCGTACTCGAAGACGCGCTCGTCGATGCCCTCGTAGCGCCCGCAACCGAACACGAGGTGCTCGCGTCCCGCGAGCTCCCGCGCGGTCGCCTGGGTGAACACCTCGCCCGCCGGCGAGGGGAAGATGATGGTCGGCGCGGGGGTGGCGTCCGCCGTGAGCTCATCGAGGACGAGGCCCCAGGGCTCCGGCTTCATGACCATCCCGGCTCCCCCGCCGTACGGGGTGTCGTCGACGGTGCGATGGCGGTCGTGCGTCCAGTCGCGCAGATCGTGCACCTGGAGGTCGAGCAGACCCGAGCCTCGCGCCTTGCCGAGCAGGGAGAGCGTCAGTCCGTCGAAGTACGAGGGGAAGATGGAGACGACGTCGATGCGCACGGGGGAACCGTATCAGCGGTCACTCGGCGCCGTCGGAGGCGGCGGTCCCGTCCTCCGACTCGGGAAGCTCCTCGAAGAGCCCGGCCGGCGGGGTCACGATGACGCGGCCGGCCGCCACGTCGACGGTGGGGACGATGGCCTCGACGAAGGGGACCATCACCTCGTCCGTGCCGCCGGTCGACGGCTTCACGATCAGGAGGTCCTGCGCCGGCAGGTGTTCGACGCGGACCACGCGGCCGACGACGGTCTCGTCGCGGACCACGTCCAGACCGACGAGCTGGTGGTCAAACCAGGCGTTGTCCTCGGTCTCGTCCTCGTCCTGGTCCATCCAGAGGATGGCGCGGACGAGGCTCTCGGCCGCGTTGCGGTCGTCCACGTCCTCGAAGAAGACGACGGGGTTGCCGTTCATCACGCGGTATTCGCGGACGACGATCTCCTTGCCGTGCCACGGAGATGCCTCGGGCACCTGCAACGTGAACGTGGCCCCGGGGACGAATCGCCGCTCCGGGTTGTCGGTGTAGAGCTCGAGCTTCAGGGCGCCCTTGAGCCCGTGAGCCTTGACCAGGCGTCCGACGCGCAGCTGGTTACGGCCCTGGATGCGGTCCTGCGACACCACGTCAGTCGTCCGCGACGTCGACGCGGACGCGGCGCCCGTCGGCGAGGGCGCTCACGAGAGTGCGCAGGGCCTTGGCCGTGCGGCCGCCGCGCCCGATCACGCGTCCACGGTCGTCGGGGTGCACACGCACCTCGAGCAGGTCGCCACGGGGCGACGAGGATTCGTGGATGCGCACATCTTCGGGGTGATCGACGATCCCCTTGACGATGTGTTCGAGCGCGGCGGCGAGCACGATGGATTACTCGGCGTCGGCGGCGGGAGCCTCAGCGGCCTCCGCGTCGGCGTCAGCGGCGGGGGCCTCCGCAGCGGGGGCCTCCTCCTTCTTCTCCGCCTTGGGCTTGATGACCGACTTCTTCGAGGCGTCGGCCTCGAACGCAGCCTTCTCGCCGGCGACCTTGAGGGTGGACTTCGCGTCCTTGTCGCCCTTGAAGGTGCCCCAGTCGCCGGTGATCTTGAGGATGGCGGTGACCTGCTCGGTCGGCTGCGCGCCGACGGAGAGCCAGTACTGCGCACGCTCGGAGTCGACCTCGATGAACGAGGGCTCCTCGGTGGGGTGGTACTTGCCGATCTCCTCGATCACGCGACCGTCGCGCTTGGTGCGCGAGTCGGCGACGACGATGCGGTAGTACGGCGCGCGGATCTTGCCCATGCGCTTGAGACGAATCTTGACAGCCACGATTCTCCTGAATGGTGTGGAAGGAAACGAACCGGTCGCCTGGAGCGTGGGGTGCACACCCGGCGGAAGCTCAAATGAGGAGGACGAGCGCTGGATAGAGGGTCGAGCACGTCGTCCGACCCTCTATTCTGCCAGATGCGTGCGCCGGGTGCGAAACCCGGCGACACGGCGTTGCGGAGCAGGCCCAGCCCCGTGTCAGACTGTCCCCGTGCAGCTCGACTTCGCCGCTTCGGCCCGCTCCACCGTCGGTCTCGAGTGGGAGATCATGCTCGCCGATCCCGAGACCGGTGATCTCGTCGGTCGCGCGCCGGAGCTCCTCGCCGCGCTGGAGGCGGAGAGCGAGGATGAACGCCACACCGTCACCGGCGAGCTCCTCACCAACACCATCGAGGTGACCAGCGGGATCGGCGACTCCGTGGCCCACGCCGTCGATGACATCGCCAACGCGATCGCAGCGGTGCGGTCGGCCACCGATCCGGCAGGGATCGAGCTGCTCTCCGCCGGAAGCCACCCGTTCGCCCAGTGGTACGACCAGTCGGTGACCGACAAGACCCGCTACCACACCCTCATCGAGCGCACCCAGTGGTGGGGGCGCAACATGATGATCTGGGGCATCCACGTGCACGTGGGCGTCGACGAGCAGCGCAAGGTCTTCCCCATCATCAACGCGCTGTCGGCCTACCTCCCCCACCTACAGGCGCTGTCGGCGTCCAGCCCGTTCTGGGCCGGGGAACGCACGGGGTACGCCTCCAATCGCGCTCTCGTCTTCCAGCAGCTGCCCACGGCGGGCCTTCCCTGGCCGCTGCGCGACTGGTCGGAGTTCGAGCGCTACCTGGACGACATGGTCCGCACCGGTGTCATGGCCGATGCCACGGAAGTGCGCTGGGACATCCGTCCCGCCCCGCGCTGGGGCACGATCGAGGTCCGCGCGTGCGACGGCCTGTCCACGCTCTCCGAGATGGCCGCGGTGGCCGCGCTCGTGCAGGTCCTCGTCGAGCACTTCTCCCGGCTCCTGGATGAAGGGGCCGCCCTGCCCGACCTCCCCGCGTGGTTCCACCGCGAGAACAAGTGGCGCGCGGCCCGATACGGCCTGGACGCCCGGGTCATCGTCGACACGATCGGCACGCAGCGCCCCGTGCGCGAGCACCTGACCGAGAAGATCGAGGAACTGGCCCCGGTCGCCGTCGAGCTCGGGTGCGTGCGCGAGTTCGGCAGCATCGCGACGATCCTCGACGGCGGAGCGAGCTACGCCCGTCAGCTCGCGGTCGCCGACGCCACGGACGGCGACCTCCGCGCCGTGGTCCAGCACCTCATCCGGGAGTTCCGGACCGGACCGCAGTCCTCGATCGAAGGCGAGTGAGGCGAACGCGACTCAATCCTCGACGAGCCGGCGCGCGAGCCCCTCGTCCAGGACCACGTCGGTGATGAGCTCGGCCGCGATCGCCGCGCGCAGGCTCGCGAGCTTGGGCACGCCGGAGACGACGCAGACCCGCCTCGGCACGCGCCGCAGCCGATCGAGGCCCGGCCCCGTCGCCCGCGCATTGAGCCGGATGTCGCGCCAGGAGCCGTCGGCGCGGAAGAAGACCGTCGCCACGTCGCCGATCGCGTGGTCCTCCCGCAGACTGCGGTAGTCCTCCCGACCGAGGTAGCCGCCGACGTACACCCGGCTGGGCACCTCCGCGGCCGGGGACCCGAGGCTGAACACGGCGATGTCCATCTTCGCCTGCAGGTCGAGGACGCGCCGGGTGCTGCGCTCACGCCACATCGCCTCGCGAGTGGCGGGGTCGTCGAAGAACGCGGGGACCGGGAACTGCTGCACCTGCGCCCCGAACGCGCTCCCGAAGCGCTGCAGGATGTCGCTGGAGTACTCCACACCGCTGGTCTGGGTGTTCCCGGCGCCGTTGAGCTGCACGAACGTCGTGTTGTGCGTCTCCTTCTGGGTGAGACCGCGGCTGACCGCGCTGATCGTCGATCCCCACGCGACGCCGACGATCATGTTCGAGTCCACGAACTGCGAGAGGAGTCGTCCCGCGGTCAGAGCGACGCGCTCCAGACGTTCGACCTCGCTGACGATCTCGGCCATCGGCACCACGTGCGCCACCACCCGGTGCCGGTCCCTGATGCGCTGCTCGAGCATCCCGAGGCGCTCCAGCGGCGAGTTGATGCGGATGTCGACGAGGCCGCTCTCCCGCGCGAAGCTGAGCAGCCGCGACACGGACGATCGCGAGGTGCCGAGCTCCTGCGCGATGACCTCCATGGTCTTGTCCTGCATGTAGTAGAGCTGCGCAGCGGTGAGCGCGGCGACCAGCTTGCCGTCGCGCGATGGCGCTCCGGATCCCGCCATGATGACCTCCTCTCCCTCGATCCTTGCACATATGTGCAGCGAGCTTGCGCGCGTCGTCACGGAGGTCGATGCTGGTGGCAAGCAAGAAAGAGAGGGTCGACGATGATCGATTCCACCCACACGTCCCCGGAGCGGGACGCGGTCCGCGCGCTCCGCGAATCCGGGCGCACCAGTGTCCTCGTCATCGGCGGCGGCATCAACGGCATCTCCACGTTCCGCGACCTGGCCCTGCAGGGCGTCGACGTCGTCCTCGTCGAGCGCGGCGACTTCGCCTCCGGTGCCTCCGCGGCGTCGAGCCACATGATCCACGGCGGCATCCGCTACCTGGAGAACGGCGAGTTCCGCCTCGTCCGGGAGTCGGTGGAGGAGCGCAACGGTCTGCTCAAGATCGCTCCGCACTACGTCAAGCCGCTGCAGACGACGATCCCGATCTACTCCACGTTCTCCGGGATCCTCTCCGCTCCGCTCCGCTTCCTCACGCACAAGAGCGGGAAGCCGAAGGAGCGCGGCGCCTTCCTCATCAAGGTCGGCCTCACGATCTACGACACGTTCTCCCGCGACGGCGGCACCGTGCCCCGCCACCGCTTCCTCGGCCGCAAGAAGTCCCTCGCGGAGCTGCCGTCGATGGATCCGAAGATCAAGTACACGGCCACGTACTACGACGCGTCGATGCACGACCCCGAGCGCCTCGCGCTCGATGTGCTGCAGGACGGCCGCGCCGCGCACCCCGGTGCCGTGGCACTGAACTACGTCGAGGCGATCGGCCGCGACGGCGAGCAGATCACGCTCCGGGACCGCGAGAGCGGCACCGAGTTCACCGTGACCGCCGATGTCGTCGTGAACGCCTCCGGCCCCTGGACCGACCTCACGAACGACGCCCTCGGCACCGACACGCACTTCATGGGCGGCACCAAGGGATCGCACATCGTGCTCGACAACCCCGAGCTGCTGGCGGCGACGCGGGGTCGTGAGATCTTCTTCGAGCACTCCGACGGCCGCATCGTGCTGATCTACCCGCTCAAGGGCCGCGTCCTCGTCGGCACCACCGACATCGATGCCGACCCGCGCGAGGTGCCGGTGTGCACGGAGGAGGAGATCGACTACTTCTTCGACCTCGTCCACCATGTGTTCCCGTCCATCGCGGTGACGCGTGAGCAGATCGTCTACAACTTCTCCGGCATCCGCCCGCTCCCCCGCCACGAGGACACCGCTCCCGGCTTCGTCTCGCGCGACTACCGCGTCGAGGTCGACCGCCAGGGCGCCGTCCCGCTGGTGAGCCTGGTCGGCGGCAAGTGGACCACGTTCCGCGCCCTGGGCGAGTCCCTCTCCGACACGGTGCTCGGCCTCCTCGGCCGCACGCGCACCGTGTCCACGGCGGGTCGCGCGATCGGCGGCGGACGCGAGTTCCCGCGTACCGAGAAGGCGAAGCGGATCTGGATCCAGGAGAACCTCCCCGGCGCCGGCACTCGCGCCGAGCAGCTCCTCGCGCGCTACGGCACCCGGGCGGCGGCCGTGTGGGCCTTCGTCGAGCAGGGGGACGACGCGCCCCTCGCCGGCGGCGACCTGTCGACGCGCGAGCTGGAGTGGATGGTGAACGAGGAGATGGTCACCCGTCTCGAGGACGTCATCCTCCGCCGCACCAGCATCGCCTTCACCGGCGGTGCCCGGGCAGAGGTGCTCGACGAGATCGCCGACGCCCTGGCTCCTCTCCTCGGATGGGACCGCGAGCGTCACGACGCCGAGGTGGAGCAGACGCGTGTGCTGCTGAACGAGCGACACGGACTCCACATCCCGTCCCGCGCCCGCGGCTGACGGGGCTCCGACCACCGCGCCCTCCTCGCGGTGCTACCCCATAAGGGGTCGGGGCAGAGGGGCCCCGACCCGCAAGAAAGGTCAACGAAGACATGACTGACGTCAATCTCGGTCTCTACTTCCTCTCCGAGCTCGTCGGCACCGCGATGCTGGTCCTGCTCGGCTGCGGTGTGGTCGCGAACGTCGCCCTGGCGAAGAACAAGGGCTTCGGCGGCGGCTTCCTGATGGTCAACTGGGGATGGGGTCTCGCGGTGTTCGCGGGTGTGCTCGTCTCGGCGTACTCCGGTGCCATCCTGAACCCGGCCGTCGGCATCGGCCTGCTGGTCGCCGGCAAGATCACCTTCGCGATGTTCCTCACTGCGACCGCCGCGGAGCTCCTCGGCGCGATCATCGGCGCGATCGTCGTCTGGCTCGCCTACAAGCAGCACTTCGACGAGGAGCCGGAGGCCGCCAACAAGCTCGGCGTCTTCTCCACCGGCCCCGCCATCCGCTCCTACGGCTGGAACCTCGTCACCGAGATCATCGGCACCTTCGTCCTCGTCTTCGTCATCTTCGCGTTCGCGGACTACGGCGACATCGAGGTCGGCACGCCCGGTGGCCTCGGCCCGCTCACGGCTCTCCCGGTGGCCCTGCTGGTGGTCGCCATCGGTGCGTCGCTCGGTGGCCCGACCGGCTACGCCATCAACCCGGCTCGTGACCTCGGTCCCCGCATCGCCCACGCGATCCTCCCGATCCAGGGCAAGGGTTCCAGCGACTGGTCCTACTCGTGGGTGCCCGTCGTCGGTCCGCTCATCGGTGGTGTCATCGCCGCCCTCGCCGCCCCCGGCCTGCTCAGCCTCGCCGGCTGATCCCCCTCAACCGCTCGGGAATTCAAAGGAGAACACATGGCTGACTACATCATCGCGATCGACCAGGGAACGACGTCGAGCCGCGCGATCATCTTCGACAAGAAGGGCAGCATCGTCGCCACCGGCCAGAAGGAGCACGAGCAGATCCTTCCCAAGGCCGGCTGGGTGGAGCACGACGCCGCCGAGATCTGGCGCAACGTCCAGGAGGTGATCGGTCTGGCCCTCGGGCGCGCCGATCTGACCCGCCACGACATCGCCGCCGTGGGCATCACGAACCAGCGCGAGACGGCCGTCGTGTGGGACAAGACCACGGGCAAGCCGGTCTACAACGCCATCGTCTGGCAGGACACCCGCACGCAGGAGATCGTCAACCGCCTCGCGGGCGACGAGGGCGTCGACCGGTTCAAGTCGATCGTCGGCCTCCCGCTGGCGACCTACTTCTCCGGCACCAAGATCACCTGGATCCTGGAGAACGTCGAGGGGGCCCGCGAGAAGGCCGAGGCTGGAGACCTGCTCTTCGGCACGACCGACACCTGGGTCCTCTGGAACCTGACCGGCGGCATCGACGGCGGCGTGCACGCGACCGACGTGACGAACGCCTCGCGCACGATGTTCATGGACCTCGAGACGCTGGAGTGGCGCGACGACATCCTCGAGGCGTTCGGTGTGCCGCGCTCGATGATGCCGGAGATCCGCTCCTCCTCCGAGGTCTACGGTGCCGCCGAGAGCTCGTCGCTGCTGCGCGAGACGCCGATCGCCGGCATCCTCGGCGACCAGCAGGCGGCGACGTTCGGGCAGGCCGCGTTCCAGAAGGGCGAGAGCAAGAACACCTACGGCACGGGCTGCTTCCTCATCTTCAACACGGGCGAAGAGATCGTCCGCTCGAAGAACGGGCTGCTCACCACCGTCGGCTACAAGCTCGGCGACCAGCCCACGCACTACGCGCTGGAGGGATCGATCGCGGTCACCGGCTCGCTCATCCAGTGGCTGCGCGACCAGCTCGGCATCATCTCCTCCGCCCCTGAGGTCGAGGAGCTGGCCGAGAAGGTCGAGGACAACGGCGGCGTGTACATCGTCCCGGCGTTCTCGGGTCTGTTCGCACCGTACTGGCGTCCGGACGCCCGTGGCGCGATCGTCGGCCTCACCCGCTACGCGAACAAGAACCACATCGCGCGCGCTGCGCTGGAGGCCGTGGCCTTCCAGACCCGCGACGTGCTCGACGCGGTCAACGCGGACGCCGGAGTGGACCTCAGCGAGCTCAAGGTCGACGGCGGCATGGTCGCCAACGACGCGCTCATGCAGTTCCAGGCCGACATCCTCGGCGTCCCGGTCGTGCGGCCGGTGGTCGCGGAGACCACCGCGCTCGGTGCGGCTTACGCCGCGGGCCTCGCGGTCGGCTTCTGGAGCGGCCTCGACGACCTGTCCGCGAACTGGCAGGAGGACCGCCGCTGGGAGCCCTCGCTCGACGATGCCGAGCGCGACCGTCAGCTGCGCCTGTGGCGCAAGGCCGTCACCAAGTCGATGGACTGGGTCGACGACGACGTGCGCTGATCACCACACGATGAGGCGGGTCCGGGTTCTTCCCGGGCCCGCTTCGTCGTCTCCGGCTCAACGTTCTACGGAGTCGCCTGCACGATCCGGGTACGGTGGCCCGCCCGTTCCGGGGATTCCGTCGTGCATCCGTTCGCGGCTCGTGCAGCCGGACCACGGTGTCAGGAGGCCGAGGCGACGATGTCGAGGAAGGCGCGGGCGGCGCTGCGCGGTGCGGCGGCGTCCCAAGCCAGGTGCTCGACACGAACGGGGCCGTCCTGGATGGCCACCGTGTCGACGACGTCTCGATAGCCCCGCACCACCCCGGGCGCGAGCAGCGTGACGGCGAGGCCCGCAGCGACGAGGCCGATCAGACTCGCGGCCGTGTCGGATTCGAAGGCCACGTCCCGCCGCACCTGTGCGGCGAGAAAGGCTGCGTCGCTCTGCGCCCGTCCCGATGTTCCGGCGGGGAAGTCGGCGAAAGCGGAGTCCGCGAGGTCGCTCAGCCGCACCCTCCGCTTCGCGGCGAGGTGGTACCCGCGAGGCAGCACCGCTACCAGCGGCTCGTGGGACAGGGGTCGGGACGCCACGCCCTGGGGCTCCACACCCACCCGAAGCCCGAGGAAGGCGACATCGAGGTCGCCCTGACGGATCGCGGCCATGAGGCCGTCGCTGTTCCCCTCGCGGAGCTCCACGCGGGCGGCCGGATGCGCGGTGCGATAGGCCACGAGGAGCGCGGGGACGTCGACGGCGGTCACCGTGGGGATGATCCCGAGCCGGAGCGTTCCGACGACTTCGCCTGCAGCGGCCGCGGCATCCTCCCGCGCCTGATCCGCGGCGCGCACGGCGAGACGCGCGGAGCGGAGGAACGCCTCTCCGGACTCGGTCGCACGGACGCTGCGACTGGTGCGCGCGAACAGCCGCACGCCCAACTCACGTTCGAGTGCGGCGACCTGATGGCTGAGCGCCGACTGCGTGACGTGACAGCGCTCCGCAGCGCGGGTGAACGAGCCGGTGTCCGCCACGGCGACGACGTATCGCAGCTGCTGGAGTTCCATGGTTCCATGATCGCTCGTCATGGATAGCGTGACAACAATGCGTTGGACTCATCTGCATGCGGCGCGCAGGCTGGGAACATGAACCGCCTCACGCTCACCCTCGTCACGGCCCTCGCACCCGCGGCGTGGGGTACGACCTACCTGGTGACGACGGAGCTGCTCCCCGCCGGGCATCCGCTCCTCGCCGGCCTCCTCCGCTCGCTTCCTGCGGGTCTCCTCGCGGTGCTGCTGGCCCGGCGCCTGCCGCACGGCGCCTGGTGGGGCAAGGCCCTCGTGCTCGGCGCCCTCAACATCGGCGCGTTCTTCCCGCTGCTGTTCCTCGCGGCCGAGCGCCTGCCCGGTGGGGTCGCCGCCGCCGTCGCCGGTGCGCAGCCGCTCATCGTCCTGGGACTCGGGGCGCTCGTGCTCGGGGAACGTGTCCGACCGGTCTCCGCGGCCGCCGCCGTCGCCGGAGCGGCGGGGGTCGCCCTCGTCGTCCTCGGCCCTGCCGCTGCGCTGGACCTCTGGGGCCTCGTCGCGGCTCTCGGCGGGGTGACCGCGACCGGCCTCGGGATGATCCTCACCAAGCGCTGGGGACGCCCCGCCGGTGTCGGTCCCGTGGCCTACGCGGGCTGGCAGCTCACCGCGGGGGGACTGCTGCTGCTCCCCCTCACCTTCGCGGTCGAGGGCCCGCCTCCTGCCCTCGACGCCGATGCGCTCCTCGGCTATCTCTGGCTCGCGACGGCGGGCGGGATCGTCGCGTACACACTGTGGTTCCGCGGGATCCAGCGCCTGCCCGTGATCGTGCCCGGGCTCCTCGCGCTGCTCTCACCGATCGTCGCGACGCTGCTCGGCGTGCTCGTGGTCGGCGAGAGCTTCACCCTGGTCCAGGTGGCGGGCATCGTGATCACGCTCGCCGCCCTCGTCGGCGGGCAGTTCGCGGCACGGCCGCGAGGCACGCCCGCGACCACGGTCGATCCTTCGGCCGCGCCGGTCGCCGTGCGCTGAGGTACCGGCCGCTCAGCCCTTGCCGAACAGCTTCTGGATCTCAGCGAGGTCCGCTTCCGAGGGGGCCGCGCCTCCCCCGCCGAGGCCGAAGCCCGAGCCGGTCGGTGCCGACGAGGCCGCGAGGCCGGCGTTCTCCGCCGCGCGCTTCGCGGGGTTGCCGGAGCGGGAGCGGTTGCCGCCGCCACCCTTGCCCTTCTTGCCGCGCTTCGACGAGGCGCCGGGCTTGCCCATGCCGGGCACCGGGCCCATGCCGGGGATGTTCGGCGTGCCGCCACGGGCGACCGTCTTCATCATCTTCGCGGCCTGCTCGAAGCGCTGGACAAGCTGATTGACGTCCGTGACGGTCATGCCGGAACCGCGCGCGATGCGCAGACGGCGCGAGCCGTTGAGGATCTTGGGGTTGCGACGCTCGACCGGCGTCATGGACCGGATGATGGCTTCGGTGCGGTCGATCTCGCGCTCGTCGAAGTCCTCGAGCTGCTGCTTCATCTGGCCCATGCCCGGGAGCATCCCGAGCATCTTCTTCATCGAGCCCATCTTCTTCATCTGCTGGAGCTGCTCGAGGAAGTCCTCCAGGGTGAAGGCCTCGTTCGCGAGCTTCTCCGCGACCTTGCGTGCCTCCTCCTCGTCGAAGGCCTGCTGGGCCTGCTCGATGAGGGTGAGGATGTCGCCGAGGTCGAGGATGCGGCTCGCCATCCGGTCGGGGTGGAACGGCTCAAGGTCTTCCAGCCGCTCGCCCGTGGAGGCGAAGATGATCGGGCGACCCGTGACCGAGGCGACCGACAGCGCCGCTCCGCCTCGCGCGTCGCCGTCGAGCTTGGAGAGCACGACGCCGGTGAAGTCCACGCCCTCCTGGAAGGCCTTGGCGGTGTTGACGGCGTCCTGACCGATCATCGCGTCGATGACGAAGAGCACCTCGTCCGGGTTGACCGCCTTGCGGATGTCGGCGGCCTGCTTCATGAGCTCGGCGTCGACACCGAGGCGGCCGGCGGTGTCGATGATGACCACGTCGTGCTGCTGCCGGCGGGCGTGCTCGACACCGTCGCGCGAAACCTTGACGGGATCGCCGACGCCGTTGCCGGGCTCGGGCGCGTACACGGTGGCTCCGGCCTGCTCTGCGACAACCTGGAGCTGGTTCACGGCGTTCGGACGCTGGAGATCGGCGGCCACGAGGAGCGGCGTGTGGCCCTCGCTCTCGAGCTGCTTGGCGAGCTTGCCGGCGAACGTCGTCTTTCCCGAGCCCTGGAGGCCGGCGAGCATGATCACGGTCGGCGCCGTCTTGGCGAACTGCAGGCGCCGCTGCTCACCGCCGAGGATCTGGACGAGTTCCTCGTTGACGATCTGCACCACCTGCTGCGCGGGGTTCAGCGCCTTGTTGACCTCGTCGCCGAGAGCGCGCTCGCGCACCTTAGCGGTGAAGTCCTTGACGACCGCGAGCGCGACGTCGGCATCGAGCAGAGCGCGACGGATCTCGCGCACCGTGCCGTCGACGTCGGCGGCGGTGAGCTTTCCCTTCGTGCGCAGGTTGCGGAAGGTGTCGGTGAGCCGATCGGAGAGCGTGCCAAAGGTAGCCATGGTGCCTACGATTCTACGCGAGCGGAGCCTCCACGCTCAGCGCGGCACGGAGGCGGCTCGCCGAAACCCCGCCTCGCTGTCGAGACCCCGCCCGGCATGCGTGAGCACGCCGGGGCCTCGGCGCGAAACCGGGGTCTCGCGAGGGCGGTCAGTCCCGCCACGGGAGATCGTGCACGCGGGCGAGGGCCTCGTGCAGCACGGACTCCGGAGTGCCGCGGCCGGCGCCCTCCTCCGCCCACACCCGGAGCGCCGACATGACAGCGGCCGCCTGCGCGGCCCCGAGCACGTCGGCGCGCATGACGTCGATCCCGGCCGCGCACGCCGCTCGGGAGACGGCGGCGGAGAGGCGGGCCAGACGGACGCCCGTCTCCCGCACCAGCTCCTCCTCGAGGGCCATGGCCGCCGCGTTCCGCAGAGCCAGCGCCAGAGGATCCGGCGCGAAGTCCTGCACGATGCCGTGGAGGATCAGCCGCACCCGCTCCCCCGTGGCCTCGCGGCCGAGGTCGTCCAGCGCGGCGATCGCGACGCCGATGCGCTCGTCGATACCCGACCACAGCACGTCGCTCTTGGACGTGAAGTAGTTGAAGAAGCTCGACCGGCTGACCCCCGCCCGCTGCGTGATGTCGGCGATGGACGTGGCCTCGTACCCGCGCTCCAGGAAGAGCTCGCAGGCGGCCTCGGCGAGGGTCTCGCGCGAGGAGGCCTTCGGGCGGCCGGCGCGACCAGTCCGGTTCATGACTTCACGGTACCGCGCGCCGCGCCGCACCCCGGACGAGGATGTATTGTTGGACGCAATCCATGTATTAGAGGGAAGCGACGACGCATGCTCGACATCCTCACCCCCGGCTTCATGCCGACCCCTGTCCCCTATCCCGACGGCTGGGCCCTGCAGCGCCGCGTGCACGCGGACGTCGTGTCCGGTGCCCGCCCCGACACGCTCATCCTGCTCGAGCACGCGGCCGTCTACACCGCGGGCAAGCGCACGGAGGACCACGAGCGCCCCCAGGACGGGACCCCGGTCATCGACGTCGACCGCGGCGGGAAGATCACCTGGCACGGGCCGGGGCAGCTCGTCGGGTATCCGATCTTCCGGCTACCGGAGCCGATGGACGTGGTCGCACACGTCCGGCGTCTGGAGCGGATCCTCATCGAGGTGCTGCGTCCGTTCGGGGTCGACGGGCACCAGGTCGAGGGGCGCAGCGGTGTGTGGGTGCGCCGACCGCTCTCGGAGGACAAGGTGGCCGCGATCGGCGTGCGGGTGCAGCAGGGCGTGACCATGCACGGCTTCGCCATCAACTGCGACAACAGTCTCGCCCCCTTCCGCGACATCATCCCCTGCGGCATCACCGACGCCGGCGTGACCACGGTGAGCGAGGTGTCCGGCCGCGTGGTCGGCCCGCTCGACCTCGTCGACGCCGTGCAGGACGCCTTCCGCACCGCGCACGCACCCGACCTGACAGGAGTCCCGGCATGACCGCCGCACCCGAGGGGCGCAAGCTCCTCCGCCTCGAGATCCGCAACGCCGAGACCCCGATCGAGCGCAAGCCCGAGTGGATCAAGACCAAGGCCAAGATGGGGCCGGAGTACTCCGCCTTGCACTCGCTCGTGAAGAGCGAGGATCTGCACACGGTGTGCCAGGAGGCCGGCTGCCCGAACATCTACGAGTGCTGGGAGGACCGCGAGGCGACGTTCCTCATCGGGGGGTCGCAGTGCACGCGTCGCTGCGACTTCTGCCAGATCGACACCGGCAAGCCCGCCGACTACGACACCGACGAGCCGCGACGCGTCGCCGAGAGCGTGCAGCGGATGAACCTCCGCTACGCGACCGTCACGAGCGTGGCCCGCGACGACCTCCCCGACACCGGTGCCTGGCTGAACGCCGAGACGGTGCGCAAGATCCACGAGCTGAACCCGAACACCGGCGTGGAGCTGCTGGCCAACGAGCACAACGCCGACCCGGCCTTCCTCGGCCAGATCTTCGATGCCCGTCCGGAGGTTTTCGCGCACAACGTGGAGACCGTGCCCCGCATCTTCAAGCGCATCCGTCCGGCGTTCCGCTACGAGCGGTCGCTGAACGTTCTCACCCAGGCCCGCGACGCCGGACTCATCACGAAATCGAACCTCATCCTCGGCATGGGCGAGGAGCCGGAGGAGGTCGTCCAGGCGCTGCAGGACCTCCACGACGCCGGCTGCGACATCATCACCATCACCCAGTACCTCCGCCCGACCCCGCGTCATCTCCCGGTGTCGCGGTGGGTGAAGCCGGCCGAGTTCGTCGAATTCAAGGAGGAGGCGGAGCGGATCGGCTTCCTCGGGGTGCTCGCCGGTCCGCTCGTGCGCTCCTCGTACCGGGCCGGACGGCTCTGGGCGCAGTCGATGACCTCGAAGGGACGGGAGATCCCCGCGCACCTCGCGCACATCGCGGAGAGCGCCGACCTCGGCTTCGCGCAGGCGGTCTGACCAGCGGCGGTCAGTCGGCGCTCATGACCGACTGCACGCTGCCGTCGGATCCGAGGTTCACGAGCAGCACGTCGTCCGTGGCGCTGTCATCGAGCGCGTACTCCAGCACGGCGAACGGCTCGGAGCCGCCGTGCTCGTCCGCGAGGATCGTCATGCTCATCAGGCGCAGCGATCGGATGATGTCCACGGCCGCGTCCCCGGACACGTCGATGAGGACGTCGGGGAGGTCGTCGCCGAACACCTCCTGCTGCTGCAGGATGTACTCGGTCACCTCGCTCGTGCGGTCGTCCACCTCGGCGAGCATCCCGCGCCGTGCGGTCGCGTCCACGTTCTCCAGGCCGGCGATGAGCCCGGCGGCGATGTCGAGGGCGTCGGCGGAGACGTCGTCCTGGTCCGGGGCCGTCAGATCCACGGTCACGCTCTGGTCGCCGAGCTCGACCGTCTCCGACCAGAAGATCGAGCCGTCGGGGCCCGACGACAGCAGTCCGAAGTAGTCGTGTTCGATCGCCATAACGCTATGAAACCAGCCTGGTGCTCGGGGCGGAAGCCCTGTGTCAGCCGACCAGCGCCTGCACGAAGACGTGCGGCGTGAAACCGGTCAGATCGTCGATGCCCTCGCCCTGGCCGAGGAGCTTCACCGGGATGCCCGTGCGCTCCTGCACCGCGAGCACGAAGCCGCCCTTGGCCGAGCCGTCGAGCTTGGTGAGCACGAGACCTGTGACGCCGGCGTGCTGCAGGAAGGTCTCCGCCTGCATGACGCCGTTCTGCCCCGTCGTCGCATCGAGGACCAGAAGCACCTCGCTGATGGGAGCCTGCTTCTCCACGACACGGCGGATCTTGCCCAGTTCGTCCATGAGTCCGCCCTTGGTGTGCAGACGTCCCGCCGTGTCGATGATCGCGATCTCCATCCCCTCGCGCTTCGCGTACTCGACGGTCTGGAAGGCGACGGAAGCCGGGTCCTGGCCTTCCTGCTGCGGGCGGACGATCGCCGCTCCCCCGCGCTGGGCCCAGGTGGCGAGCTGGTCGACGGCGGCGGCACGGAAGGTGTCGGCGGCGCCGACGACCACGCTCCGCTGGTACCCGCGGAGGAACTTCGTGAACTTCCCGATCGTGGTCGTCTTGCCCACGCCGTTCACCCCGACGACGAGGACCACGGCCGGGCGCTCGGTGAGCTTGAGCGTGGTGTCGAACTTCGCGAAGTGCTCCTCCAGGGTCTCCCGCAGCATGCGCTGGAGGTCCTTGGGGTCGGTGGTGCGGTACTTCGCGACCTTGTCGCGCAGCTCTTCGACGATGCGCTCGCTGATGTCGGGGCCGAAGTCCGCCGTGATCAGCGCCGTCTCCAGGTCTTCCCACGTCGTCTCGTCGATGGTGGGCTTCACGAACATGCCGCGCAGCGCGCGACCGAGAGACCAGGACTTCTCTGCCATGCGTCCAGCCTACGGGTAGCATCCAGGGATGCACCGCGCGCCGCTCCCGCACCGGGTGTTCCTCCATGGCGCCGGGAGGCTCGGCACCGCCGCATGGCCCTCGCAGGGTCCGGAGTCGGGGACCTTCCTCAGCTTCCCGCCGGAGTCGTCCGTCGAAGCGCAGGCGGGCGCTCTCGTCGAGGAAGAACGTGACCGGACGCCGCTCCTGTTCGCCCACTCCATCGGCGCGGTGACCGCCGTCCGCGCCCTCGCCGACGGTCTGCGGGTGTCGGGCCTCGTCCTCGTCGAGCCCGCCCTGTGCGACATCGCTCGCGGTGACGCACCGATCGAGCGGCATATCGCCGTGGTCACGGAGGCGCGATCACGCGCGGCCGAGGACGACCTCTACGGCTTCTGGTCGATCCTGCGCCCGCTCATGTTCAGCGGCCCGCTGGACCGCGAGTCCTGGCCGGACGAACGCGCGGTCGCGGAGCACTGGGCAACCGCGAATCTCCCTTGGGGACACGGCATCCGGGAGCATTCTCTCGCCGGGGTGCCGACCCTCGTGGTCACCGGCGGCTGGAACGAGGAGTACGAGCTCATCGCCCGACGGCTCGTCGATATCGGGGCCGAGCACATCGTCCTCTCCGGTTTCGCTCACCGCCCCCAGGACCACCCCGGGTTCCCCGCCGCCGTGACCGCATTCGAACAGTCCCTCACGATGTGACCCGCCCCGGGTCCGTCCGAGCACAGCTTCGGAGACCGCGGGCGACACGCCGGATCCGACCGTCGACACGCCAGGTGGGGGCCACGATCTCCGCAGTCGTGCCCGGGGTGAGTCAGACGGCGGCGGCGGCGCGGTCGCCGACGCGCTGCCCGACCACCGCGGAGACCCCGTCCTGACGCATCGACACGCCGTAGAGCGCGTCGGCGATCTCCATCGTCCGCTTCTGGTGCGTGATGACGAGGAGCTGGGAGCTCTCGCGCAGCTGCTCGAACACCGTGAGGAGCCGGCCGAGGTTCGCGTCGTCCAGGGCGGCCTCGACCTCGTCGAGGATGTAGAACGGGCTGGGGCGCGCCTTGAAGATCGCCACCAGGAGCGCCACCGCGGCCAACGACCGCTCGCCGCCGGACAGCAGCGACAGCCGCTCGATCTTCTTCCCGACGGGACGGACCGAGACCTCGATCCCCGTCGTCAGCATGTTCTCCGGATCGGTCAGCGAGATGCTGCCCGTGCCGCCGGGGAACAGCAGCGGGAAGACCTGACCGAACGCCTCCTTGGTGTCCTCGAACGCGCTGGCGAAGATCGTCTGCATGCGCTCGTCGAGGTCGGCGATGATCGTCAAGAGGTCCTGCCGGGTCTGCGTCAGGTCCGCGAGCTGCGTGGTGAGGAAAGCGTGGCGCTGCTCCAGGGCGGCGAACTCCTCCAGCGCGAGCGGGTTGACCCGCCCGAGCTGGGCGAGCTTCCGCTCCGCGTCCGCGAGGCGCCGCTGCTGGATGCGCCGGTCGAACGGGATCGCGGTGTCGTCGAGCAGCTCGCCGTCGGCCGGCTCCGCCCCGGGATCCCGCGGTACGAGCTGATCAGGACCGTACTCGGCGACGAGCACGTCCTCGTCCAGCGAGAGCTCCGAGGACACGCGCTCCAAGAGGCTGTTCAGGTGGAGCTTCTTCTCGTGGATCTGCAGCTCCAGGCCGTGCACGCTCTCCGTGAGCCCGGCCAGACGCTCCCGCAGCGACGACTCCTGGGCGCGCAGAGCGACCAGTTCCTCGTTCTGCGCCGACCGCGCGGCTTCCGCCTCCGCCAGGGCGACACGGGCCTCGGTGACCGAGCGGTCGAGGGAGTCGAGGATGCGCGGCAGCTCGTCCACGACTCCGGACGCCGCCTCGCGCTGCGCCCGGCGGATGACAGCGCGGCGGGCGGCCTCCGCGGCGGCGTCCCGCTCCTGCTCGCGCTGCCGCTCCAACGCGGTCACCCGGGACTGCGCGGCACGGACACGCTCACGCAGGGTCTCGACCTCCAGGCGGGCGCGGACCTCGCCCTCGCGGGCGCGCTCCAGCGCCTCGAGCAGTCCATCCCGCGCCGACGCGTCGAGCACCGGACGCGGCGCCGCGACGGCAGCGTCGAGCTCCGCCTTCGCGGTCTCCGCCTTCGCCTCCGCGTCCGCCACGGCGGCCTGCGCCTGGGCGAGGCCGGTCTCGAGACGGTCGCATTCGGCGACAGCGGCCTCATGGCGCACGGTCACCTTGTTGACCTGCTCCGCGTGCGTCGCGAGGGCGGCGTCGTGCTCGCGGAGCGCGCGCAGCGCGTCCTTCGCTTGCCGCCGCGTCTCCTCCACGGCCTCGTCGGCGTCGATGCGCGCCTCGCGCAGGGAGTCGACGACGATCTGGATCTCGGTGAGCCGCTCGGTCGCGGCATCGCGCTCGGCCGCGAGTTCGAGGCGAGAGCGCTCCCCTCCGGAGCCGGTCCGCAGCGTCTGGGCGGTGATGACGTCGCCCCCGGTCGTCACGATCGTGGTCGCGATGTCACCTGCCGCGTCCAGGGCGCGCCGTGCGGCCCGCGCCGCATCGAGGTCGTCGGCGATGAGCACGTGCGCCAGGATCCCGAGGACGCCGTCCGGCGCGGTCACCGTCTCGGTCGCGGCGATCACGCCGTCGACGGCCGGGTGCGGCGCCCGCTCCCTCGGGGCCTCGGCGACCACGAAGTCGACCACCCCACGGCGGCGCTCCGCGGCCTCCGCCGCCAGGATGAACGCGTCCTCCGCGGAACCGACCAGCACACCCTCGGCCAGCGGACCGAGCACGGCCGCGATCGCGGCTTCGTATCCCGCCCGCACCTGCACGGCATCGCCGACGAGACCGCGGATTCCGGGGCCACCCTCCGCGACGATCTCGGCAGCACCTCCCGAGAGCGACAGCGCACTGCTCAACGCGGCGGCCTTCGCCGTGAGGGCGTCGACCTCGCGCTCCGCGGCGTGCAGGCGCTCGCGAAGGCTCTCCCGTTCCGCCTCCGCCGCCGTCGCCGCACGCTGAGCGCTCTCGTAAGCGGCGGCATACTCGACGGCCGTGCCCTCGGGAGCTTCCGCGTCGTCGATCGCCTCCAGGGCCTCTTCAGCCTCGCGCCGCCGGGCGTGCGCTGCTTCGAGGGCGTTCTCCTGACGGAGCACCGCACCACGGACGGCGGCCAATGCGGACGCGGCCGCATCGGCATTCCCGCGGAGCGAGGAGAGCCGCATGTCGTACTCGGAGACGAGCGCGCTCTGCTCCGCGATGTCGACGTCGAGAGTGTCCAGCTCGGCACGGGCGTTCACGACCTCGCGGCTGGCGGCGGCCGCGGCGTCCTGGGCGTCGCCGAGGCCGGAGGAGATCGTCTCGATGTCCTCCTTCGCCTCGTCGATGGTCGCCTGCGTGACGGTCACCGCGGTCACGGCCGCGTCGTCCTCCTCGGACCCGAGGAGCGCGAGGCGCTGGTTGGCGAGCGTGTACAGCCCGCGCATCCGCTCCTGCACCTGTTCGAGTCCGAACGCGACGCTGCGTGCCTCGTCGACCGCGATCGAGTTCTGGTTCTTCTCCAGCCGAGCGATCCCGGCGCGCACCGTCTCGGCCTGGTCGGACAGCACGAGACGCTCGGTGTGCCGCTCCTGCTCGGTCCGGGTGTGGTCCGCGAGGGCTGTGCGCAGCGCCACGACGTCGTCGGCGAACAGGCGGGCCTTGGCATCGCGCACGACGGCGGCGATGGTCTGCGCCTCGCGCGCGATCTCCGCCTGGCGCCCGAGAGGCTTGAGCTGTCGGCGGATCTCCCCGGCGAGGTCGCTCAGACGCGTGAGGTTGGCCTCCATCGCGTCGAGCTTGCGCAGCGTCTTCTCCTTGCGACGACGGTGCTTGAGGATGCCGGCCGCCTCCTCGATGAAGCCGCGTCGATCCTCCGGCGAGGCCTGGAGCACGGTGTCGAGCCGACCCTGACCCACGATGACGTGCATCTCCCTACCCAGGCCGGAGTCGCTGAGCAGCTCCTGCACATCGAGCAGACGGCAGCTCTCGCCGTTGATGGCGTACTCGCTGGAGCCGTTGCGGAAGAGCGTGCGGCTGATGGTGACCTCGGCGTATTCGATCGGCAGCGCGCCGTCGGCATTGTCGATCGTGAGCTGCACCTCGGCGCGCCCGAGGGGACCACGGGTCGAGGTGCCGGCGAAGATGACGTCTTCCATCTTCCCGCCGCGGAGCGTCTTCGCCCCCTGCTCCCCCATCACCCACGCGAGGGCGTCGACGACATTGGACTTGCCGGAGCCGTTCGGTCCGACGATGCACGTGACGCCGGGCTCGAACACGAAGGTCGTGGGCTGCGCGAACGACTTGAACCCCTTGAGCGTCAGGCTCTTCAGGTGCATGGGGCGACCGCTCGTCCGGGGAGATTCACGCCGCTACGCTACCGGAATCCCGCGGAACGGCCGGTATCCCGCGCGGTCGTCGCGGACCCCGCCTGCACCGCGACACGCCGGTGCTACCACGAAATGCTTGACGATCTCCTGAGAGTTTCGCTACGGTGGCCTCCGGATCGCCACACGAAAGGAGGTTACCGATGATGATCACTCAGCACACCGCAGAGGTCTTTGGCCTCGCCGCGCCCGCGCACTTTGCGCCGCGCCACGCGGCATCGGTGACCGCCGGCGTCCGTCACGGCTCGCTCGGCTAGAACCGCAGCCTGGGAACGCAGGCCCGATCCGGGTCTTCTCCCGCCTGTTCTATCGCGTCCCACCCTCTGATCCCCTCGGATCATGGATCCCCGCCGCCTCCGGCCTCCGCATTCCGCGGCCCCGCAGGCGCTGCTCTCGTCCGCACCCGCCGCGGCCGACGACTCGGTCCTGACGTGGTGCTTCCGCACCCCATCCATCCCTTTCGAAGGAACCATCGTGAACATCACGCTGTCACGCAGCACCACCCATCCGCCCGATACCGAGGACCGCGAGGTCCTCCAGATCCCCCGCGACCAC
Organism: Microbacterium sp. LEMMJ01; assembly: GCF_002114135.1. Lineage (NCBI taxonomy): Bacteria > Bacillati > Actinomycetota > Actinomycetes > Micrococcales > Microbacteriaceae > Microbacterium > Microbacterium sp. LEMMJ01. Next base: position 65,990 of record NZ_NCTV01000034.1, on the reverse strand, counting down.
GAGCTCCGCGAGCTCGGCATCGCGGACCGCCTCTCGCTCCGGATCGGCCTCTGGCTGTTCCAGCGGGCGCAGCGGCCCCGTCGTCCGCGCCGGTCGTGGACCGTCGATCCCGGCGACCTGTTCCTCGTCGGAGAGCAGCGTCACCGTTCGGCCGCGGAGTCGCACGCCCTCCTCATGTACGACATGCAGCGCGGGATGCGCTGACCGGGCGATGACGACCGCATCGACGCCGACCCGGCGTCCGTCCGTTTACCCGCGGACGGGCGCCGGGACACCCGGCACCTCCTCCTCCCTCCGACACGAAGGACCTGACATGACGACCGCCGCACTGACGATCACGCCGCTGATCGTCCCGGCCACCCTCGACGATGCGAACGCCGCGGACTTCCGCGCGTACGGCACCCTGAACCGACAGATCTGCGACGAGCAGGTCGGTCTCCCCGAGCTCGCCCCGGACGCCGCGCAGATGCTGCCCAACTGGCAGGACGACTCCGATGCGCTGGACCTCGGATTCGTCGCCAGGGAGGGGGACGAGATCATAGGTATGGTGACGGTGTCCTTCCCGCAGGAGGAGGACGCGCGCGCCGCCGAGCTCGATCTCCTCGTCCCGGCCGCCCACGCCGGACGCGGTGTCGAGGACGCGCTGCTCGACCGCGCCGAGGCCGAGGCCAGGGAGCGCGGCCGGAGCGTCCTGCAGATCTGGACCCTGCACCGGCCCGAGGAGGCCGATCGCATGCTCCAGCCCCGGACCGGCTGGGGACGGATCCCGGCGACACCGCTGAGCGATGTCGTCGAGGCCCACGGCTTCACCCTGGAGCAGGTCGAGCGCAACAGCGAACTCGATCTGCGCGCCGATCCGGAGCCCCTGCGCCGCGCGTTGGATGCGGCCCTCGCGGCCGCGGGGCCGGACTACCGCGTGGTCGAGTGGGAGCTGCCCACCCCGCCGGAGCTCCGCGACGGGTATGCCGCTGTCCTCGCCCGGCTGTCGACCGATGCGCCCAGTGGCGATATGGATTTCGTCGCCGAGGTGTACGACGCGGAGCGGGTGATCCGCCGGGATGCGCGTCTCACCGGCGCCGGGCAGACGGTCTCCGTCGTGGCGGTGGAGCATGTCCCCTCCGGCACGCTCGTCGCGTACAACGAGTTGCTGATCGGCGCGGAGAAGACCGGGACCACCCACCAGTTCGGGACGCTGGTCGCGAAGGATCACCGCGGTCACCGCCTCGGCACGATCGTCAAATGCGCCAACCTCCTGCGCTGGCGGGAGCTCGTCCCCGGGTCGACCGTGGTCTCGACGTTCAATGCGGAGGAGAACCGGCCGATGCTCGGCATCAACGAGGCGATCGGCTTCGTGCCCGTGTCGTACGCAGGGGCGTGGCAGAAGAAGATCTGACGACGAGCGGTGGCCGTCATCCTCCCGGATGACGGCCACCGCTCAGCTTCATCCGCCGGGCCGACGACACCGGCACGGCCCCACGGCGAGGCTGGGAACATGAACACACCCGTGATCGAAGCCCACGCCCTCGTCAAGACCTACGGCGTCACCCACGCCCTCGCCGGTGTCGACCTCGCGGTGCACCGTGGCGAGTCCGTCGCCATCATGGGCGCGTCGGGCTCGGGGAAGACGACGCTCCTGCATGTGCTGGCGGGAATCACCGCACCGGACAGCGGGCGCGTGGTCTTCCAGCCCTCGACGGGCACGGCCATCGACGTGACCGCGCTGGGTGAGGCGGCGCGCTCCCGGCTGCGTCGCGAGCGCTTCGGGTTCGTCTTCCAGCAGGGACTGCTGATCCCCGAGCTGACGGCGGTGGAGAACGTCGCCCTCGCCTCGATGATCAACGGCGTCGCCAAGAAGGACGCCCTCCCCCACGCGGCGTCGTGGCTCGCGGCGCTGGGTCTCGGCGGTATGGAGGAACGGCGCATCGGCGAGCTCTCCGGAGGACAGGCGCAGCGCGTGGCCATCGCCAGAGCCCAGGCGACGGGTGCGGACCTCGTCTTCGCCGACGAGCCGACCGGCGCTCTGGATTCGCACACCTCCGCCGAGGTCATGGACGCTCTCCTCTGGTCCACGACCGGGCAGGGCCGCACCCTCATCGTCGTCACGCACGACGCCGACGTCGCCGCACGCTGCACGCGCACCGTCGCCGTCAGGGACGGCCGCATCCTCGGCTCGGCGGTGAACGCATGAATCTCTCCGTCCTCGGCCTGCTCCTGCGCCCGGCTCCCGGCCAGCGCAGCGTCCTCGCGCTGCCGATCGTCGCCTTCGCGGTGGTCACGACCCTGGTCCTCACCGTCGTCGGCGGGGCCCAGGCCTTCTGGACCTGGACCGACGACGAGGCTGTTCTCTATCAGGGCCTCGCCGCCATCGCTCTCGTCCTGCTTGTCGTGCCGCTGACCTCGCTCGGCGGCGCCGCCGCCCGGTTGTCCGCGCGGCGCCGCGACGAAAGGCTATCCACGCTGCGGCTGCTCGGGGTGACCCCGGGTGGTGTGACGACGGCCACGGTGGTCGAGTCGGTCCTCGTCGCCGCCGCCGGCGCCGTCATCGGTATCGGGGGTCACCTGGCCCTGAGTCCGCTCATCGGTCTGATACCGTTCCGCGGCGAGCCGCTCGGCCTGGCTGCCGTCGTTCTCTCCCCGGTGATGATCGCCGCCGTCGTGGGCGGCGTCCTGCTGCTCGCCGCGGGCAGCGCCGTCGTGGGGCTGCGTCGGGTCGTGATCTCGCCGCTCGGGGTCCGCACGCGCACGGCGCCGACGAACGTGCACTGGATCCGCGCCGTCATCGCGGTCGCGGGCATCGCCATCGCGTTCGCGCTCATCAAGGTGTTCCCGATGATCGGCGGGGTCGTGGCGACGATCGCCGTGCTCGCTGCGATGTTCGCCCTCGCGCTGAGCGTCCTCAATCTGCTCGGTCCGTGGGTGCTGAAGGTCTCGGCGGGGCGCCAGCTCCGGCGGGCGGAGCGCCCGGAGCGGTTGCTCGCGGCCCGCCTCGTTCTCGACTCCCCGAAGGCGGCCTGGCGTCAGGTCGGCGGCATCGCGATGGCGAGCTTCATGGCCGTCTTCGCGGGCACCGGCGTCGCGCTCCTCGACACGATCGGGGCGAGCGACGATCCGTCCAGCATTGCGCTCGCGGAGGACATCCGCACCGGGCTCATCATCACCCTCATCGGGTCGTTCCTCATGGTGGCCGCCTCCGTCGGCGTGAATCAGGCCTCGGACGTGCTCGACAAGAGCGACCTGCACGAAAGCCTGCACCATCTGGGCATGCCCGTCGAGACCGTGGACCGCGCGCGCCGTCGCGCGATCATGTCGCCACTGCTGGTCACGGCGGTCGGATCCGCGCTGTGCGCTGCCGTGCTCGTGTTCCCGCTGGTGGGCATCGCGCTGATCGTCGCGCCCCTCTCGCTGATGACGATCGCGACTGTCGTCGCCGTCGGCATCGGTGTCGTGTGGGCGAGCACCTGGGCGACCCGCCCGCTGCTGGATCGGGCTTTCGCTCCGGCGTGAGACGGTGGCGGGCCGGGTCCGTCCGACCCGCCACGCGCGACTCGGCCCCGGTCAGCGCCTCCGTTGGCAGCGCGGGCAGAAGTGCGAAGAGCGGTTCATGAAAGCGGCACGGGTGATCGGCGTGCCGCAGCGCGGGCAGGGCTTCCCTCCGCGCCCGTAGGCGTTCAGGGAGTGCGCGAAGTAACCGGCCTTCCCGTTGACGTTGACGTACTGGGCGTCGAAGCTCGTGCCGCCCTCGGCGAGAGCCTTCTGCAGGACCGACCGCACTTCCGCGAGCAGGCGATTCACGGCTCGGGTCGGCAGAGCGTCGGCCGGTGTCTCCGGATGGATGCGGGCCGCCCACAGCGACTCGTCGGCGTAGATGTTGCCGATGCCGCTCACCACGCCCTGGTCCAGCAGCACCCGCTTGATCGCGCTGTGCCGCCGGGCGAGAGCGGCCCGGAAGACCCGGTCGTCGAAGAACGGGTCGAGCGGGTCGCGAGCGATGTGCGCGACCTGTGTCGGGATGCGGGAGGGGCCGTCGGCGATGAGAGCGTCGACGGCGAGGGAGCCGAACGTCCGCTGATCCGCGAACACGATCGCGAGCTCGCCGTGTCGGGGATGCTCGATCCCGAGGCGGACACGCTCGTGGCGCTCGGTCGGCGCGTCCGGCGCGCGGAGCAGCATCTGGCCGCTCATGCCCAGATGCGCGATCAGAGCGGAGTCGCCATCGTCCACGGGGAGCCAGAGGAACTTGCCCCTCCGCGCGGCCGCGGTGAAGCGGCGACCCTCCAGACGCTGGACGAAGTCCGCAGCTCCGGCGGTATGCCGGGTGAGGGCGCGTTCGTCGAAGACGCTGACGCCTGTGATGACCGCGTCGACCGCGGCAGGGGCGAGGCCGGAGCGGACGACCTCGACCTCGGGGAGCTCAGGCACGCTCGCTGAGCGTACGCCAGGCGCTGAGGGCCGCGGCCATCTCCGCCGTCTTCTTGCTGCTGCCGGCGCCCGTCATCCGCACGTCGCCGACGGCGACGGTCGCCGTGAAGCGCCGGTCGTGGTCGGGGCCGCTGGCCTCGACCGAGTACTGCGGAGGCGTGGCGCCGAGGCGGGCCGCGAGCTCCTGCAGGCTCGTCTTCGGGTCCATCGCCGCGCCGTACCGCGCGGGGTCGGCGAGCAGCGGCTCGGTCAGACGCAGGACGAGCGCCGTCGCGGCCTCGGGCCCGGCGGACAGATAGGTGGCGCCGATGACGGCCTCCATGGTGTCCGCGAGGATCGAGTCCTTGTCGCGCCCACCGGTCTGCTCCTCACCGCGCCCGAGCAGCAGGTGGCTGCCGAGATCGATGCCGCGAGCGACCTCCGCCAGCGCGACCGTCGACACGACGCTCGCCCGGCGCTTCGCCAGCTCCCCCTCGTCGAGCTCGGGGTGCCGCGTGAACAGCATGACGGTCACGGCCTGACCCAGCACCGAGTCGCCGAGGAACTCGAGACGCTCGTTGTGCGGGATGCCGCCGTGCTCGTACGCGTAGGAGCGGTGGGTGAGGGCCAACTCCAGAAGCTCCGCGTCGATCTCGACGCGGAGCTTATCTGGGAGAGGCCTCGTCCCCCCGGGGACCTCCGTCACGGTTCGCGACTCAGACGTCGGCGACCTTGCGGCCCTTGTACTCGAGGAAGAGCTCGGTGCCCTGCGAGTCGGTGACGACCTTCGCCTGGTGCGGACGGCTGTAGACGACCTTGCCGTTCTCGATGGTCTTGACGAGCGCGGGGGCCTCGGCCTTCCACTGCGCACGGCGCGAGCGGGTGTTCGAACGGGAGACCTTGCGCTTCGGGGGGTTACCAGCCATGACTAGCTCTCTTCTTTCTCGGCGGCACCGCGTTCTGCCGTGCCGTCCTGGTCTGTGATCTGCTGGAGCGCGCTCCACCGAGGATCGATGGGAGCGGCCTGCTCCGTTCCGGTGCTCTCGGTCAGCCTCTCGCCTGTGACCGGGTCGAGCCCGAGGCAATCCGGCTGACACACCGGCTGAAAAGGAAGGGCCAGTACGGCCGCATCCCTGACGAGAGTTTCAAGATCCACGTGGTCGTCTTGAACCTCGAAGTCAGTTTCTTCCTCACCAGGATACGCGAAAAGCTCCTGGAACTCGACTTCGACGGGCCGAGCGATGTCGGTGAGGCATCGACCGCACACGCCGACGTACTCGCCCTCCGCCTCTCCGGTGACGAGGATGCCCTCGTGGACGGACTCCAGCCGCACGTCGAGATCGAGTTCCGAGCCCGCCTCGAACGAGACGATGCCCTCCCCCCACTGCTCCGTCAGGGGCACCGAGAAGGAGTGCTCGCGCATCTCCCCCGGGCGCCGGACGATGTCACGGACGGGGAGGACGAAAGGGCTGTTGAGTCGGGAACGCACCCCGCCATGCTACCCGGGTCACCGGTGAGGAGGGCCGGGAGACCGCCGGGAACGGGACCGTGGTCGCGGATCAGATACCGCGCGCGCCGGTGTCGAGGAACGAGGCGACAGCCGGCGGGACGAACGGCGAGACGTCGCCCCCGAGACCGGCGACCTGACGCACCAGCGAGCTCGAGACCATCGCATGCGCGGGGTCGGGCAGCAGGAAGACGGTCTCGATGTCGGCGAGGTGCCGGTTGACGATCGCCATGGGCGACTCGTACGCCACGTCGACCTGCGAGCGGATGCCCTTCACGAGCACACCGGCGTTCACGTCGCGCGCATAGTCGACGAGGAGTCCCATGCTCCAGGAGCCGATGACGATGTTGCCCGCCATGCCGTCCTCGGCGATCGAACGCTCCAGGAGGGAGAGCCGCTGCGCGATCGGCAGCATCGCCTCCTTGCCCGGGTTGTGCACCACGAGCACATGCAGCTCGTCGTAGAGGGCGGCCGCGCGCCGGATCACGTCGAGGTGACCCAGGGTCGGCGGATCGAAGGAACCCGGGACGACGGCGATCCGGCTGCTCATGGAATCCAGCCTAGGGCACCCGGAACGGCGATCAGTTCTTCGCCAGCGCCGCGCGATCCTCGTCGGTGACGCGCCGTCCGATGGCCTCCCGGAGCCCGGGGTGAGCGGCCAGCTCGGGGTCGGCGGCGAGGATGTCCTCCGCGAGCTCGCGGGCCCGGGTGATGAGAGCGGCGTCCTTCACGACACGCAGCAGCTTGAGGGACGACCGCACCCCGGCCTGTGCCGCGCCGAGCACGTCGCCTTCGCCGCGGAGTTCGAGGTCGACCTCGGCCAGCGCGAACCCGTCGAGGGTGGCGGCGACCGCATCGACGCGTTCGCGGGCCACCGATCCGGCCTCGGCCTCGGTCACGAGCAGGCAGAGACCCGGGACGCCCCCTCGTCCCACCCGACCGCGGAGCTGGTGCAGCTGGGACACTCCGAAACGGTCGGCGTCCAGCACGATCATCGTCGACGCGTTGGGGACGTCCACGCCCACCTCGATCACGGTCGTCGCGAGCAGGAGGTCGATCTCCCCGCGGGCGAAGGCCTGCATGACGGCGTCCTTCTCCTCCGAGGGCATCTTCCCGTGGAGCACCGCACGTCGCAGACCGCCGAGGGTCGGATGCGTGGCCAGCGCCTCGTCGAGCTGAACGACGCCCCACCGAGGGCCTTTGCCGCCCTCCGGGGCGAGCAGCGCCTGCTCCCCCGCCTCGGCCGTCTTCGCCGCGGTGTCGATGGCCGCGCAGACCGCGAACACCTGCCGGCCCTGCGCGATCTCCTCCGCCGCCCGCTCCCACACCCGGTTGAACCAGCCCGGGTGCTCGGCCAACGGCGCCACGTACGACTCGATGCCGGCGCGCCCCGCCGGCATCGTGCGGATGACCGAGGTGTCGAGGTCGCCGAAGACCGTCATCGCGACCGTCCGCGGGATCGGGGTCGCGGTGAGGACGAGCGCGTGCGGGCTGGACCCCTTCGCCCGCAGCGCCTCCCGCTGCTCGACTCCGAAGCGGTGCTGCTCGTCGACCACGACGAGACCGAGATCGGCGAACGTGGTCTTCTCCCCGAGGAGCGCGTGGGTGCCGACCACGATCAGCGCCTGGCCGGAGGCGACGCGCAGCGCGGCCTTGCGGCGATCCGCCGCCGGCATCTGCCCGGTGAGCAGCGTCGGCATCAGCAGCGGGGCGAGCTGCGGGCCGAGCATCTTCGTGATCGAACGCAGATGCTGCGCCGCGAGGACTTCCGTCGGAGCGATCAGGGCCGCCTGTCCCCCGCTCTCGGCGACCTGCAGCATCGCCCGCAGCGCCACCAGCGTCTTTCCCGAACCGACCTCGCCCTGCACGAGCCGGTTCATCGGCCAGGAGCCGAGGAGATCGTCTGCGATCTGGGCGCCGACGGTCTGCTGATCCGGCGTGAGCGTGTAGGGCAGGGCGGCGTCGAAGCGCTCCAGCAGCCCGCCGGGTGCCGCCGGCCGCGAGGTGGCGGCCAGGGCGCGCACCGCGTCGCGCTGCTGGAGCAGGGCCGTCTGGAGCGTGAGCGCCTCGTGCATGCGCAGCGTGCGCACCGCGGGATCGATCTCGTCGCGGGAGCGCGGGCGGTGGATCGCCTCCAGGGCCTCCCGCGCCGTCAGCAGCTCTTCGCGGGTGCGGATCTCCGGGGTCAGCGGGTCGGGGACCGACGACAGGTCGTCGAGGACGCGCCCGACGAGCCGGGCGATCTGCCACGTCTGGATCGCGGAGGTGGCCGGATAGATCGGGATCGGGACCGCCGCCCTCGCATCCGCCCGCCGGCGCGCCGCGTCCTCATCGTCGAACAGCTCGTACTCCGGGTGGGCGAACTGGGTCATGCCGTTGAACTCGCCGACCTTGCCGGAGAACACACCACGGCGCCCGACCGCCAGGTCCTTGGAGCGCCACTCCGCCGCGCCGACGTTCTTCGCGAAGAAAGTCAGCGACATGCGACCGACGCCGTCGCCGATGACGACGTCGACCATGGCCCCCGGTCGATTGCGCATCCGGCGGAAGCTCGACGAGAGGACTTCGGCGACGATCGTGACGGTCTCCCCGATCGGGAGGTCGCGGATGGGAGTGAGCTCCCCCGGGTCGGCGTACCGGCGTGGGTAGTGCGCGAGCAGGTCGCCGACGGTCTTCATGCCGAAGGCGCGGTCGAGCGTCTTGGCCGACGCCGCGCCGAGGGCCTCCTCGAGCGAGGATTCGAGCGTGAGCGACATGCTCCGAGTCTAGGGAACCGCACGGACACGACCGTCCGCGGCCTGTCGTATCGTGAACGGGTGACGAGGATCATCGCCGGAACGGCACGCGGCACCCGGCTCGACGTCCCCGGCGCCGGGACCAGGCCCACGAGCGACCGCGTGCGCGAATCCCTGTTCGGCGCCCTGGAGTCGCTCGACGCGATCGCGGACGCCCGCGTGCTCGACCTCTACGCGGGGTCGGGGGCGCTCGGGCTCGAGGCCCTGAGCCGCGGCGCCCGGAGCGCCGACCTCGTCGAGCGGGGCCGGCAGGCCGCAGCCGTCGTGCGGCGCAACGCCGCGGCCGTCGCGAAGGCCTCCGGTGCCGCGACCGCACGGGTTCAGGAGGCGACGGTCCGGGCGTTCCTCGGCCGCGCGTCCGGGCCCTACGACCTCGTGTTCACGGATCCGCCGTACGACATCGACGATGAGGCGATGGACGGCGACCTCGCCGCCCTCGCTCCGCTGCTCAGCGACGATGCCGTGGTGGTCGTCGAACGAGCCCGGCGCTCCACCGCCCCCGACTTCGCAGCCGCCGGGCTCCGGGTGTTCCGGGAGAAGACCTACGGCGACACGACCCTGTGGTGGGCGGAGCCCGGCCCGCAGGACGCCGCGTCGGCGGAGGTTCAGCCCGAGACGGAGTCCCAGTCCCGGTAGGGGTCCCAGCCGCTGACGTCCACGGGACCGGCGTCGCAGAGCAGGTCCTCCTCGCCGCGCGGACGCACGACGCCGATCGCACGGAAGCCCGGCGGCAGCACGCCGTCGGGGAACGTCGCGAGCAGCGCATGGTCCTCGCCGCCCGCGAGCGCCCGCTGCGGACTCGCGCCGAGCGCGGCGCCGTCCAGCGCGAGGGTGACGCCGGAGGCCTCCGCGAGGCGCCGCGCATCGAGGGCGAGGCCGTCCGAGACGTCCATCATCGCGGTCGCGCCGGCCGCGGCCGCGACGACGCCGAGGCCGATCGGCGGCGACGGCCGCAGCTGCGCGGCGACCGCAGCGCTCTCCCCGGGTGCGAGAGCCGCGGGATCGACCGGGACCGGCGTCTCGCCGTCTCGGAAGCGTCCGAACAGCACGGCCAGCCCGTGTGCGGCGTGACCCAGTTCTCCGGCGACGGCGACGACATCGCCCGGTCGTGCCCCCGCCCTGGTCACCGGGGGGCGGCCTTCGAGGTCACCCAGAGCCGTCACAGCGACCGTGAGCACCTCGGACACCGTGAGATCCCCGCCGACCACCGCGCACCCGGGGGCGAGCGCCGCGCAGGCCTCGCGGAAGCCGTCTGCCAGGCGCTCCACGAAGGACACCCGGAGGTCGCGCGGCACGGCCAGGGCCACGAGTAGTGCGGTCGGGCGTGCGCCCATCGCGGCGATGTCGGCGAGGTTGACCGCCGCCGCCTTCCATCCGAGGTCGTACCCGCTCGTCCAGGCGAGCCGCAAGTCGGGCCCGTGCACGAGCGTGTCCGTCGTCGCGACGACCGATGCCGAGGGGGCGGCGATCACGGCGGCATCGTCACCGGGACCGAGGAGCGTGTGCGCGCCCGGCGCGGTGCGCTGGAGGATGGCGCGGAGGATGCGACCCTCCGAGAGATCTCCCAGGCGCGGATCGTCGGAGTCGGGTCGGGAGGGCATGTCGTCAAAGGTAGCCTGGATACATGCTTCGTTCCCGCCGCCTCGCTGCCGTCGCGGGGGCGATCGCTCTCGCCGCCGGACTCGCCGGATGCTCCACGACCGTGCATCTCGAGCCGGCCGCCGACGCGAACGACCCGGCCTGCGCGAACGTCTCCGTGCTCCTGCCGGACACCGTCGGCGGGTACGAGCGCGTGTGGACCGACGCGCAGGGCACGGGCGCCTGGGGAGACCCCACGGTCGTCCTGCGCTGCGGCGTGGAGCCGCCCGCCCCGTCCGATCTCGTCTGCACCACCCTCGGCGGCGTCGACTGGCTCGTCCTGGAGCAGGAGGAGGAGCGCCAGCGCCTCGTCACCTACGGTCGCGAACCGGCCATCGAGGTGATCATCCGCCGCGGCGAGCAGGTCGACTTCCAGTCGATCGTCGACAGCCTGTCGTCGAACATCCAGTCCGGGCTCGCCCCGGCGACCGCGCAGTGCACCGACCGGGTGGAGTTCCCCGCGGGCTGAGCACGCGCGGGGAACCACGCCGTCAGCGGCGCAGGCCCGCCTCGACCAGTTCCGTGATGAGGTCGCCGTAGCTCAGTCCCGATGCCACCCAGCACTTCGGGAACATCGAAATGGGCGTGAATCCGGGCATGGTGTTGAGCTCGTTCACGACGAGCTCGCCGGTCGGGGTGAGGAACATGTCCACCCGGGCGAGGCCGCGACCGTCGACCGCCTGGAAGGCCCGGACGCCGGCCTCCTGGACGGCGGCCACCTCCGCCTCGGTCAGCTCTGCCGGACACACCACGTCGACGCCGTCGCCGCCGAGGTATTTCCCCTCGAAGTCGTAGAAGCCGCGGTCGGTCAGCACGATCTCGCCGGGGAGGGAGGCGCGGACGCCGTCGGCCGTCTCGAGGACGGCCACCTCGATCTCCCGCCCGGTGACACCGGCCTCGATGAGCACCTTGTCGTCCTCGGCGAAGGCGATGGCGAGGGCGGCGTCGAGTTCCTCCGGCGCCGACACCTTCGAGACGCCGACGCTCGACCCGGCGCGAGCGGGCTTGACGAAGACGGGCAGGCCGAAGTCGGCGGCGCGGGCGCGGAGGGCATCGGGGTCGGCGTCCCAGTCACGACGGCGCACGGTCACACCCGGCGCCACCGCGATCCCGCTGGCCTGGAGGGCGATCTTCATGAAGTGCTTGTCCATGCACAGCGCCGAGTCGAGCACGCCGCCCCCGGCGTAGGGGACCTCGAGCGTGTCGAAGTAGCCCTGGATCGTGCCGTCCTCACCGTGCGGTCCGTGCAGGATCGGCAGCACGACGTCGATCTCGCCGAGCCCCTCGGTCTCGCCGCCCGGATGCAGGACCCGCAGGGTGCGGTCGCCCCCGGGTTCCGGCCAGAGCACCCGGGTGCCGTTGTCGACGACCTCCGGGAGATGGGCGGCGTCGAGCGGGAACTTCGCCGGGTCGTCGTCCTCGAGGACGAAGGCACCCTCGCGGGTGATCCCCACCGGGATCACGGCATACCGGTCACGATCGATCGCGCCCAGCACTCCCCCCGCCGTTGCGGAACTGATCGAATGCTCGCTGGAGCGCCCTCCGAAGAGCACCACCACCGTCTGCTTGTCCATGGTTGGTCCTCTCCCCCTGCGGGGTGTCGTCGTCCGTCGTGAGATGCGGGGCGATGTCCCGGGGATCCATCTTGCCGTCGAGCACCATCTTCACCTGCTCGACGATCGGCATGTGCACATCGGCTTCGCGGGCGAGCTGCAGCACCGGCGCGACCGAGGCGAGCCCCTCGGCCGTCTGCTGCATCTGCTTCACGACGTCCTGGAAGCTGTAGCCCTGCCCGAGCAGCCGCCCGGCGGTGTTGTTGCGGCTCAGGGGCGACTGGCAGGTCGCGATGAGGTCGCCGAGACCAGCCAGTCCCTGCAGGGTCTCCGGCTGGGCGCCGTTCGCGACCGCGAAGTCGGTCATCTCGACGAGGCCGCGGGTGATGATGGACGCCTTGGTGTTCTCGCCGTACCCGACGCCGTCGACGATGCCGATGGCGACGGCGATGAGGTTCTTGAGCACTCCGCCGAACTCCGTGCCGATGACGTCCGTGTTCACGAACGTCCGGAAGTAGGAGTTGCGCGCGGCCCGAGCCACGACGTCCGCGGTCTCCTGGCTGCGCGACGAGATCACGGCTGCGGTCGGCTGCTCCCGCGCGATCTCCAGGGCGAGATTCGGTCCGGAGGCCACGGCGATCCGGTCGGGATCGCACTGCAGCTCCTGCTGGATGACCTGGCTCATGCGCAGGCCGGTGCCCCGCTCGACGCCCTTCATGAGGCTGACGATCTTGGCGTCGCCCGAAGCGATCAGCGGGCGCAGTGCCTTGAGATTCTCCCGCAGCGACTGGCTCGGCACGGACAGATACACCTGGTCGACGCCGTCGAGCGCGGTCGCCAGCTCGTGCGTGGCCGCCATCGTGCGGGGCAGGTTGATTCCCGGCAGGTAACGCGAGTTGCGCTTCGCCTCGTCGATCTCATGCGCCAGCTCGGCCCGACGCGCCCACATCGTCACGTGGGCGCCGCCGTCGGCGAGGATCTTGCCGAACGTGGTGCCCCAGCTGCCGGCGCCGATCACGGCGACGCGGGGTCCGGCCGGCACGGTTCTCTTAGGGGTCAAGGCGTCCGGTCTCCTTCTGTCCGTGGCTCGCCGGGTTCCAGCGCTCCGCGGGGGCCTTCTCGCCGCGCACCTGCTCCAGCAGCGCGGTGATCGCGTTCATGAGTCGGTTGGTGGCCTCCGTCAGCGCCGCCGGCTCACCCGCGCGGCCGCGGAGATCGGAGACGTCGACGGGGTCGCCGACGATCAAGGTGACGGGCTTGCGGAGCGGCCAGAGGCTCAGCCCCTTCTGGTAGCGGCCCATGATCGCCTGCGTGCCCCATTGCGCCATGGGGATGAGCGGGATGCCGTCGGCGAGGGCGAGCCGCACCGCGCCCGACTTGCCGCGCATCGGCCACATGTCGGGGTCTCGGGTGAGCGTGCCCTCCGGGTACACGATGACACCGCGGCCGTGCTCCACGAGGGCTGCCGACTGGGCCATCGTCTGCTTCGCGGACGACGCCGACGAGGTGCGTGCGACCGGGATCATCCCCGTCTTGCGCAGGAACCACCCGAGCACGGGCACGCGGAAGAGGCTCTCCTTGGCCATGAACCGCGGAGCGCGCCCGATCCGCCAGACCGCCAAGGCGACGATCAGCGGATCGAACTCCGAGTAGTGGTTCGGCGCAAGGACGAAAGCACCCTCTCGCGGGAGCTTCTCCGCCCCGATGATGCGGACCTTCGCGATCAGCGACACCAACGGGACGACGATCGCCGCGAGCGGCCAGAACACGCTCGGCCGTGTCTTCTCCGGCGACCGGGAAGCCATCGGGCTCACCGGAGGACGTCGAAGTCGGCGCCGAGCGCGTCGAGCTTGGCGAGGAACTTCTCGTATCCGCGACTCAGGATGTCGACGCCCGACACCTTCGACTCGCCGGTGGCCGTCAGCGCCGCGATCACGTGGCTGTAGCCGCCGCGCAGGTCCGGCACCACGATGTCGGCGCCGTGCAGGGGCGTGGGACCGGTGATGACGGCAGCCTGCTCCAGGTCACGACGCGGGACGCGCCGCGGGCCGTCCTGCAGGCCGCGCGGATGCACGACGATGTCGGCCCCCATCTTGACCAGTGCCTCGGTGAAGCCCATCCGGTTCTCGTACACGGTCTCGTGCACGACCGAGCGGCCGTGCGCCTGGGTGAGGGCGACCACGAGCGGCTGCTGCCAGTCGGTCATGAAGCCCGGGTGCACGTCGGTCTCGATCACGACCGGCTTGATGTCGCCGTCGCGGCGGAAGAGGATGCCGTCCTCCTGGATGTCGAACCAGCCGCCCGCCTTGCGGAAGACGTTGAGGAAGGTGAGCATCTCCTGCTGCTTGGCGCCGCCGACGAAGATCTCGCCGTCCGTGGCCAGAGCGGCCGAGGCCCACGAGGCCGCCTCGTTGCGGTCGAAGATCGACCGGTGGTCGTAGCCACGGAGCTTCTCGACGCCCTCGATGAGGATGACGCGGTTCGGCTCGTAGGAGATGATCGCGCCCATCTTCTGCAGGACGGCGATCAGGTCCATGATCTCGGGCTCGATCGCCGCGTTGCGCAGCTCCGTGACGCCCTCGGCGCGGACGGCGGTCAGCAGCACCTGCTCGGTCGCGCCGACGCTCGGGTACGGGAGGTGGATATTCGCCCCGTGCAGACGGGTTCCTCCCGTGGAGAGGCGGATGCCGCTCGGGAGCTTCTCGACGATCGCGCCGAACTTGCGCAGCGCGTCCAGGTGGAAGTCGATCGGACGGTCCCCGATGCGGCACCCGCCGAGGTCGGGGATGAAGGCCTGGCCGAGGCGGTGCAGCAGCGGGCCGCAGAACAGGATCGGGATCCGGGAGGCGCCCGCGTGGGCGTCGATCTCCTCGAAGTGGGCCGACTCGACATCGCTGGGGTCGAACACCAGGGAGCCGGGCTCGTCGCCCTCCGACACGCGGACGCCGTGCACCTCGAGCAGCGAGCGCACCACGGCGACGTCGCTGATGGCCGGCACGTCGCGCAGGACGCTCGTGGTCTCCCCGAGCAGGGACGCGACCATCGCCTTGGTGGCGAGGTTTTTCGCGCCCTTCACGTCGACCCGTCCGCGCAGCGGACGACCTCCGCGGATGGCGAGGACGTCTCCGGTCAGCGCGGGGACGTCGTCGGAGAGAGCGTCGCGCACGGGTGTCGTCATTCGGGGCCTCACTTCATTCATCGGGGGCGGGGTTACCCCTGGCTCCCCCGCCCCCTCCGTCTCACTGGACGGGGAGGGTCCGCGGCCGCCACGACTCGCGACGGGCCTCGAACTGCGCGATCTTGTCTTCGTTGCGCAGCGTGAGCCCGATGTCATCGAGCCCTTCGAGGAGCCGCCATCTAGTGTAATCGTCGATCCCGATGTCGGCCTGGAAGCGGGCCTCCGCGCCCCCGGTGGGGTCGCCGATGGCGGCGGTGCGCGCCTCGAGGTCGACGGTCATGCGCGCGCCGGGATCGGCGTCCATGATCGCCCAGAACCGCTCCAGATCCGCCTCGGAGATGGTCGCCGCGAGGAGGCCCTGCTTGCCCGCGTTGCCGCGGAAGATGTCGGCGAACCTCGGGCTCAGCACGACCTTGAAGCCGAAGTCGCGAAGGGCCCAGACGGCGTGCTCACGGCTGGAACCGGTGCCGAAGTCCGGCCCGGCGACGAGGACGGAGGCCCCCTGATACGGCGCCTGGTTGAGCACGAACTCCGGGTCCTGCCGCCAGCCGTGGAACAGCGCGTCCTCGAAGCCCGTCTTGGTGACGCGCTTGAGGAACACCGCGGGGATGATCTGGTCGGTGTCGACGTTCGACCGCTTCAGCGGCGCGGCGATGCCCGTGTGGGTGGTGAACTTCTCCATGGTCAGGCCTCCAGATCGCTCGGGCTGGACAGGGTGCCGCGGATGGCGGTCGCCGCCGCGACGAGCGGCGACACGAGGTGCGTGCGGCCGCCCTTGCCCTGGCGCCCTTCGAAGTTGCGGTTCGAGGTGGAGGCGCAGCGCTCCCCCGGGGCGAGCTGATCGGGGTTCATGCCGAGGCACATCGAGCATCCTGCGAAGCGCCACTCCGCTCCGAAGTCCTTGATGACCTGATCCAGGCCCTCGGCCTCGGCCTCCAGTCGCACGCGGGCGGAGCCGGGGACGACCATCACCCGGACGCCGTCGGCCTTCTTCTTGCCCTGGATGATGGAGGCGAACGCCCGGAGGTCCTCGATGCGGCTGTTCGTGCACGAGCCCATGAACACCGCGTCGACCGGCACTTCCTTCAGGGGCGTGCCCGGCGTCAGGTCCATGTACTCCAGCGCCCGCTCGGCGGCGACCCGCTCGTTCGGGTCGGCGATCTCCGCCGGGTTCGGCACCGAGGCGGAGAGCGAGCTGCCCTGGCCGGGGTTCGTCCCCCACGTCACGAACGGCTCCAGCTCGTCGGCGTCGATGAAGACCTCGGCATCGAAGGTGGCGCCCTCGTCGGTCGGCAGCGTGCGCCAGTAGGCGACCGCGTCGTCCCAGTCCTGGCCCTTCGGCGCGTGCGGACGCCCCTCGAGGTAGGCGAACGTCGTCTCGTCCGGAGCCACCATGCCGGCGCGGGCGCCCGCCTCGATCGACATGTTGCAGATCGTCATGCGGCCCTCCATGGAGAGCGCGCGGATCGCGCTGCCGCGGTACTCGAGCACGTAGCCCTGACCGCCGCCGGTGCCGATCTTGGCGATCACGGCGAGGATGATGTCCTTCGCCGTGACGCCGGGACGCAGCGTGCCCTCGACGTTGATGGCCATCGTCTTGAACGGCTTCAGCGGCAGCGTCTGGGTCGCCATGACGTGCTCGACCTCGCTGGTGCCGATGCCGAACGCCATCGCGCCGAACGCGCCGTGCGTGGACGTGTGCGAGTCGCCGCAGACCACGGTGATCCCGGGCATGGTGAGGCCGAGCTGCGGGCCGACGACGTGGACGATCCCCTGCTCCGCGTCCCCCAGTGAGTGCAGACGCACGCCGAACTCGGCGGCGTTGCGGCGCAGCGTCTCGATCTGCGTGCGGCTGGTCAGGTCGGCGATGGGCTTGTCGATCTCCCACGTCGGCGTGTTGTGGTCCTCCGTGGCGATGGTCAGGTCGAGCCGGCGGAGCGGCCGTCCCTCGCTGCGGAGGCCGTCGAAGGCCTGCGGGCTGGTGACCTCGTGCACGAGGTGCAGGTCGATGTAGATGAGGTCGGGCTGGCCGTCCTCGCCCTTGACGACGAGGTGGTCGTCCCAGACCTTCTCGGCGAGCGTCCTGGGGCGTGCGGAATCCGCACCGGCGGTGGTGGTCATGGCGTGTCTCCTGTGGATGGCGGTTCGGCCCACGATGGACTCCGCGACGAGGAGGGGCTCAGATCGAGGTCTCGCCGCGGCCGCTAAGAAGGAGCACGGTCCGCATGACGTCAGGTTACCACCGCTCGGACACGCCGAGACACGCCGTGACACTCTGTTGCTCACCCGATCGACCGAGAGGCCCCCGCATGACCGTCGAGACCGCCCGCTTCGCCACCCGCGCCGTCCACGCCGCGAGAGGCCGAGCCGCTGCCGCCTCCCGTGTGACGCCGATCTACCTGACGGCCGGGTTCGAGTTCGACGACTTCGATCACGCCGCCGACCACTTCGGCACCGGCACCGGATTCGGGTACACCCGCACCGGCAACCCCACGGTGCACGCGGTGGAGCGGCAGCTCGCGAGCCTGGAGTCCGGTGCCGACGCCGTGCTCGTGGCCAGCGGACAGGCCGCGGTGACCACCGCTCTGCTCTCGGTCGTGGGGGCGGGCGACCACATCGTCTCCTCGACCCACATCTACGAGGGCACCCGCGGGCTGTTCCTGGACAACCTCGCCCGCCTCGGCATCGAGACGACGTTCGTGGACGACATCGCCGACGCGGATGCCTGGCGGGAGGCCGTACGCCCGACGACCAGGGCGCTGTTCGCGGAGTCGCTCGCCAACGCCCGCAACGACGTGCTCGACGTGGCGGCGGTGAGCGCCGTGGCCGACGAGATCGCCGTCCCCCTGATCGTCGACAACACCCTGGCCACGCCCGCCCTCCTCCGGCCGCTGGAGCACGGCGCGGCCATCGTCGTGCACTCCGCGTCGAAGTTCCTCGCGGGCCAGGGCGCGGTGCTCGGCGGCGTGGTGATCGACGACGGCCGGTTCGATGCGGAGCGCGCCGGGCACAACGCCCCGCACCTCGTGCTGCCGGGGCGGGGCGGCGCACCCAGCGTCTTCGCCCGGCACGGCGGCCGCGCACGCATCGGATACGCCAGGGAGTCGGTGGCTCCGCGGTTCGGTGCCTCGCCCTCGCCCCTCAACGCGTTCCTCATCGGCCAGGGCACCGAGACGCTCAGCCTGCGCGTGGAGCGCCAGTCGCAGAACGCCCTCGCCGTCGCACGCTGGCTCGCCGCACACGACGCCGTGGAGAGCGTGGACTACGTCGGCCTGCCCTCGCATCCTCACCACGAGACCGCGCTGCGCTACCTCGACGGCGGATTCGGCTCCATCTTCACCTTCACGCTGCGCGGCGGTCTCCCAGCGGCCCGTCGCTTCGTGGAGGAGGTGTCCGTGTTCACCCACATGACGCACATCGGCGACGTGCGGTCGCTCGTGCTGCACCCCGGCACGACCAGCCACGCGCAGCGCACCGACGAGGAGCGTCGGATCCTCGGCGTCGGCCCCGGCACGCTGCGGCTGTCGATCGGCATCGAGGATGTCGACGACCTGATCGGCGACCTCGCGCGGGTGCTCGAGAGCGTCAGGGAGACGGTGGCATGAGCCGCCTGCAGCACTTCGGGTGGTTCCTCGCCCGAGGCTTCGGTCCTCAGGGGTGGGGATATCCGTCCCTGGACTGGGACTACGACTGGACGCGACCGGAGGTCTACCAGGAAGCCGCCCGCACCCTGGAGCAGGCCGGTTTCGACCTCGTGATCATCGAGGACAGCCCCTCGCTCGGCTCGGCGGACACGATCGACCTGCGCGTGCGTCATGCGTTCGGCGGCCCGAAGCACGATCCCCTGCTGCTCGCACCGTACCTCTTCCAGGCGACCCGTCATCTCGGGGTGGTGCCCACCGTGAACCCCGCGGCCTCGCTGCCCTACACCTCGGCCCGGCAGTTCGCGACCCTGCAGCACCTGAGCGGGCACCGGCTCGGCCTCAACGTGGTCACCGACACCGGCAGCGCCCGGCACTTCTCGGCGGCCCCGCAACTCGGCCATGACGAGGCGTACGACCGTGCCGAGGAATGGCTCGCCGGCATCCGCGCGCTCTGGCGGAGCTGGGACGACGGTGCGCTGGTCGCCGATCCCGTCTCCGGGGTCTACGCGGACGGCACGCGCATGCGTCCGGTGCAGCACCGCGGCCCCCACTACGACTTCGACGGCCCTCTGAACGCCCTGCCCTTCACGGACGGCGAGCCGGCCATCGTCTCCCCCGGCGGCTCCGGGCGCGGCCTGGCGTTCGCGGGGGCGAACTCGGACGTCCAGCTGGCGCTCGCTCCCCTGCACGAGAAGTCGGTGCGGGAGTATCGGCAGCGGGTGCACGACGCGGCTCTCGCCCGCGGACGCCGGGCCGAGGACGTCAAGATCCTCTTCGCGATCCAGCCCGTGATCACGGCGTCCGCCGAGGAGGCCGACCGGATCGTGGCCGCTTCCGCACACCCGGACGACGCCGCACTCGCGCAGATCGCCCGGAAGCAGTCGAGTGATCTGGAGACCGATCTCACGACCCTCGATCTGGACCGCCCCCTCGACACGTCGATCTTCGGAGCGCACGTCTCCCGCGGCAGCATCCAGCGCCTGATCGGCGATCGGGGCGAGGACGCCCCGCTCCGCGCGCACTTGACCGCACTCGCCCGCACCGGCCGCCTGCGCGACCGCAGCGGCTTCGTGGGCACCGCGGAGGAGTTCGCCGATCTCGTCGAGGAACTCGGCGAGTGGGGCAACGACGGCGTACTACTCTGGGGCGACTTCCATCCCGTGACCCTGCACCGCACCCTCGACGAGCTGGTGCCGATCCTCCGCCGCCGCGGGCTCCTCCGCCGCGAGTACGCGGACGGCGGCCTGCAGGCGAATCTGCAGGCGTTCTGACCCGCTCCGCGCGGACTCAGTCGCCGACCGGGATGGTGCGCTTCTCGGCGCGCTTCTCCCGGGACGAGGCGATCAGGCTCGCGATCGTCGCGACCGTCATCGACACGAGGATCACGGCGAGCGACACCATGTTGTCGATGTCCGGCACCCATTCCACGTGCTCACCGCCGTTGATGAACGGGAGCTCGTTGACGTGCAGCGCGTGCAGGATCAGCTTGATGCCGATGAACCCGAGGATCACGGCGATGCCGTAGTGCAGGTAGCGGAGGCGGTCCAGGAGGTCGCCGAGGAGGAAGTAGAGCTGGCGCAGCCCCATGAGCGCGAAGATGTTGGCGGCGAAGACGAGAAAGCCGTTGGTCGTGATCTCGAAGATCGCGGGGATCGAGTCGATCGCGAAGATGAGGTCGGTGACGCCGATCGTGATGAACACGATGATCATCGGCGTCCACATCCGCTTCCCGTCGACGGTCGTGCGGATCTTCGAGCCGTCGTAGGTCTCGCTGATGTCGATCCGGCGGCGGAGCAGCCGGACGATGAAGTTCTCACGCTTGACGTCGTCCTCGTGCTCGCCTTCCGGCATCGCCTGCCGGATGGCGGTGTAGACGAGGAAGGCGCCGAACAGGTAGAAGATCGGCGAGAAGTTCTCGATGATCGTCACGCCGACGAGGATGAACAGCCCGCGCAGGACCAGCGCGATGATGATCCCGACCATCAGCACCTGCTGCTGCAGACGTCGCGGCACCGCGAACTGCGCCATGATCAGCACGAAGACGAAGAGGTTGTCGACGGAGAGGCTGTACTCCAGCGCCCACCCGGTGATGAAGTCCCCGGCGTTCCGCCATCCGCCCGCGGTCCCCAGCAGCACCGCGAAGAGCAGGGCGAGACCCACATAGAACACGACCCAGAGGGTCGACTCCTTGGTGGAGGGGATGTGCGGGCGCAGCCGGATGAGGAGCAGGTCGCCGATCAGGATGATCGTGAGGACGACCATCGAGGTGATCTCGAACCAGACGGGGATGTCCACGGGCGCTGTGCACCTTTCGCGAGGGGTCGGGAATGAGTCGAAAGTCTCTCCCCCGCAGATGTGCGGCGCGCGCCCGGAGCAGCGATGTCGGTGCTCGTGATGACGTTACGCGCGGATTCGGGATACTCCCTCTCGCCCGGGCCATGCTACCGGAGGTGGGGGTCATCGGGACGAGGATGTCGACACACGGCGGCGGATCCGCATCCTTGCTGAGACGATGGGACATCCGCCGACACTCTCGAGGGAGAGACACCGAACGGAACCAGGATGCCCGGACAGACGAGTGACCAGCGCTGGGCCGCCCAAGCGGCGGCCGGCGATCAGAGCGCGTTCCGCGCGCTGTACCGTGCCCACGTGCGCCCCGTGTACTGGATCGCCCACGGCATCCTGGGCGCCGCCGTCGACGCGGAGGACGTGACGCAGGAGACCTTCGTGGTCGCCTGGCGCAAGCTTCCAGGGCTGGAGCTGCAGGGAGAATCGATCCTCCCCTGGCTCGCGACGATCTGCCGCTTCCAAGCGGCGAACCGTCTGCGTCAGCGGCGCCGCGACCAGGCGCACACGACGGACGCGGCCGACGACCAGCTCCCCGACGTCGTCAGCGTCGAGGACCAGGTGATCACGGCGGCGCTCGCCGCGCGGATCGCCGCGGAGGTGGGCACCCTGAACGAGCTCGACCGGGAGATCTTCCGGCTGTGCGCGTCCGAGGGCTACGCCTATCAGGCCGCCGCCGACGAGCTCGGCGTGACGCACGCCGTCGTCCGGAACCGTCTCTCGCGCGTGCGCACCCAGCTGCGCGGCGCCGTCAAGGAAGTGAGGGACGCATGAACGACCAGACCCCGCAGCAGAGCCTCCCGCCCGTGTCCGACGCGACCGTCGCGCGGATCGAGGACGCCGTCTTCAGCGAGATCCAGGGTGAGCGGCCGCCGGTTCCGCCGCGCGCAGAGCGCGCCAGGAGACGTCGACGCCGGTGCCTCACGGCCGGCGGGATCGCGGCGGCCTTCGTCGTCGGGGTCCTGGTGACGCCGCCGATCCTCGGTGCCGTGGGAGGCGGCGGCTCGTCCGTATCCACCGCGGACGGCGTCGTGGGCTGGTCGACCGACGAGGCGGGCTCGGCCGTGCCGGACCGGGCCGTCGAAGGGGCGACCCTCCCTGGGGCCGTCGGATCGGACGCGGCGGCATCCGCCGAGGATGCCAGGGAGATCGTCGCCACGGCCCAGGCTTCTCTGCGGGTGAAGGACATCGCCGATGCCGCCGCCGCCATCGGCGACCTCGCTGTCGAACACGGCGGCTACGTCGAGAGCACCGAGGTCGGTAAGGCGCTCGCGACGGATGCTCCCGCCGAGCGGGTCCCTGCGGATTCCGGGTACGGCTGGATCACGGTCCGCGTCCCCGCCGACGACCTGACCACGGTGATCGCCGCCCTCGGCGACACCGGGGAGGTCCTGTCGTCCTCCGTCACGAAGCAGGACGTCACCGCCACCGCGATCGATCTCCGCGCCCGCGTGGAGTCGACCCGCGCCTCGGTGCAGCGGCTCACGGAGCTCATGAGCCAGTCGGGTTCGGTCGCCGATCTCATCGAGGCCGAGGTCGCACTCACCGATCGCCAGGCGCAGCTCGAGTCGTACGAACAGCAGCTCGCCGCACTGGAGGATCAGGTGGCCCTGTCGTCCCTCACGGTGGAGCTGTCGCGGGCGGACGCTCCGGCCGCAGCGGACCCCGCGGGCTTCGGCGACGGGTTGCGGGCCGGATGGAATGGTCTGGTCGTCTCGCTCAACGCCCTGGTGATCGCGTTCGGCTTCCTCCTCCCCTGGCTCGCGGTGGCCGCTGTCGTCGTCCTGGTCGTCTGGCTCGTCCGCCGCGGCCGACGGCGCCGGAGGGCCGCGTCCGCTGAGCCCCGCGCGGAAGACTAACCCGACTTTCCGCGGTATACAAGAAGTCTTGTGCGTCTCCGAACCGCTGCATAGCCTTCGGGGCGTGGAAGACATCTCCGTGATCACCGCCGTGCACCATCCGCTGCGGCGTCGCATCTACGACCACCTCCTGCTCTACGGCACGTCGCAGGTGACGGCGATCGCCCGCGCGCTCGACAGCCAGGTCGGCAGCATCAGCCATCACCTCCGGATGCTGGAGCGCGCCGGGATCGTCGCGCGTGCCCCCGACCCGACCGGCGATCGGCGCACGAGCTGGTGGACCGTCGCACGACGCGGCCTCACTTGGTCGGTGGAGGACTTCGCCGACTCCCCCGCCGATGCGCTCCTCGCCAGGGAGGCACAACGCCAGGGCATCCGTATGCAGATCGATCGTCTGCAGCGCTGGCATCGCCGACGAGGCGATCCCGCCGTGGCTGACTACGACGCCTCCAACACGGAGGCCACCGCCTGGGCGACCCCGGACGAGCTGCGCGATCTCTCCGCACGCGTCCTGCAGGCGCTGCGGGACTGGCAGGCATCGATCGACGAGGACGACGGCCAGGAGCGCACGCCCGTGTTCTTCTTCGCCCACGCGTTCCCCACGGAACCGTGATGACCGCACTCACCCCGCCCCTCGAGCTCTCGGCCCCTCCTCCGTTCCGGCGCGACCGGATGGTGCACGCGTGGATCGGCGTGAAGGCCCTGTCCGATGCCGGCGACGCCGTGTGGACGATCGCGGTGGCGTGGACGGCCGTGCAGATCGCCTCCCCCGCCGTCGCCGGACTCATCGTCGCCGCCGGCACGATTCCGCGCGCCATGGTCCTGCTCTTCGGCGGAGTCATCGCGGATCGCGCCGACGCCCGCCGGGTGATGATGGTCTGCAACGCGGCGCGTGTGGGCGTGCTCGTCGCCGCTGCCGTGTGGACGGTCTCGCAGGCGCCGACCGTGCCCGTCCTGCTCGCCGCCGCCGTGGCGTTCGGGGTGTGCGACGCGTTCTACGAGCCCTCGGCCGGCACCATCGGGCGACAGCTGGTGCGCACGGACGATCTCCCCTCCTACGCGGCTGTCATCCAGACGGCATCACGCCTGGGCACGATGGGCGGCGCCGCGCTGGGCGGCCTGCTCGTCGCGCAGGCCGGTCTCGCGGGGAGCGCATCGGCGAACGCGGTGACCTTCGCCCTCGTCGTCGGATTCCTGGCGATCGCCCTGCGCCCGCGGTTCCGGCTCGCCCGGGCCCCGCGCACGTCGTCCCTGCGCGCGATCGGCGCGGCGTTCGCCCACCTCGGGGCGAACCCCACGACGCGCACGCTCGTCATCGCCCTCTCCGGGCTCAACCTCGCGGTCGGGCCGGCCGTCGGCATCGGCCTCGCCCTGCGGGCGCACGCCGAAGGCTGGGGAGCTCCCGCGGTCGGCCTGTTCGAGGGCCTCCTCGGCCTCGGTGCCGCCGTGGGGGCTGCCGCGGTCGCGAGATGGCGGCCGCACCACGAGGCGCGGAGCGGATTCGGCGCTCTCCTCGTCCAGGGAGCGGGCATCGTCGCGCTCGGGTTCGGCCCCGTCTGGACGGTGGCCGTCGCCGCGGCTGTGGTCGGTGCCACCGCGGGATACGCCTCCGTGTTGCTGAGCGCGACGTTCGCCGCGACGGTGGACACCGCGTTCCTCGGTCGGATGGGCTCCCTCACCCGGCTCGGCGACGACTGCCTGATGCCGCTCGCGATGGCGGGCTTCGGCGCACTCGCCTCCCTCACCGCCGTCTGGGTGCCGTTCGTCGTGGCCGGTGGCGCGATGATGACGCTCATGCTCGTGCCGCTCCGGGCCCGCGCGTTCCGGACCCTGTCGCTGCGCGCGGACGACTGACGCGCACGGTCGGGAACGACGAAAGCCCCCCGGAGAACCGGAGGGCTTTCGTCGTGTTGTGTGACCCCAGCGGGATTCGAACCCGCGTTACCGCCGTGAGAGGGCGGCGTACTAGGCCGCTATACGATGGGGCCGTCTTGCGGAACTTTTCCGTTCCGCGACAACCGTTCAAGTATGCCACGGCGATTCTCACTGCGCCAAATCGAGGCCGCTTCACCCCAGATCCCGGGCGTGGCGCGCCGATTTCCGTTTGCCGCAGACCCCGGGAAGGAGTTGACTCTTCTCATGCGCGTCACCAAGTTCGAACATGCCACCCTTCGCCTGGACCAGAACGACGACACCCTCCTGATCGATCCGGGATCCTTCACCGCCCCGCTGCACGATCTCAGCGGACTGGTCGCCATCGTGCTCACGCACGAGCACCCCGACCACTGGACGCCGGAGCACCTCGACCGGATCCTCCGCGCGGCCCCAGGCACCCCCATCTTCGGACCGGAGGGCGTGGCGAAGGCGGCGGAGGGCTACGAGGTCACCGTCGTCTCCCCCGGCGACACCGTGGAGGTCGGCGCCTTCACCCTGCGCTTCTTCGGCGGCACGCACGCGGTGATCCACTCGTCGATCCCGACCATCGACAACGTGGGCGTGCTCGTCAACGACACGTTCTACTACCCCGGCGACTCCTATGCGGTGCCCGAGGGCGTCGAGGTCGGCACCCTCGCCGCGCCGCTCGGAGCCCCGTGGCTCAAGATCGGGGAAGCCATCGACTACGTGCTCGCCGTGAAGCCCCGCCGCGCGTTCGGCACGCACGACATGACCCTGTCCGTGGTCGGCAAGAACATGCACCGCCAGCGGCTGCAGTGGGCGACCGAGCAGGGCGGCGGCGAGTTCCTCGTGCTCGAACCCGGCGACGCCGTGGATCTGTGACCGCACCGCGACGCCTCCTGCCCGCCCCGACGCCGCGGCTCGCCTTCCGGGAGATGACCGCCGACGACCTCGACGAGATGGCGGCGCTCCTCGGGGATCCGGAAGTCATGGCCTACTACCCGGCGCCGAAGTCGCGAACCGAAGCCGCCGCGTGGATCGCGCGCATGCAGCAGCGCTACCGCGAGGACGGCCACGGTCTCTGGATCATCGAGACGCACGACGGGGAGTTCCTCGGCGACTGCGGTCTCACCTGGCAGTCGGTGAACGACTCCCCCGTCCTCGAAGTCGGCTATCACGTCCGCGCCGACCGCCAGCGGCGCGGCTATGCGACCGAGGCGGCGCGCGCCTGCGTCGACCTCGTCGCGCAGACGTTCGCGCCGATACTCCTCACCGCCATCATCCACCCCGAGAACCAGGCGTCACGAGGCGTGGCGGAGAAGCTCGGCATGAGCCACATCGCCGATGACCACGCCCATCCATGGATCGTGCGGACCGTGATGGGCATGACCGTGGAGGACGCGGCCGGCCGCGCCTCCTGACTGCGGGCCAGGATACCGGGGCACTCTTGCTCCGGTCGTGACCGGATGCTGTACTGGGCGCTCGTAACGTGTTACCTGTCACGAAAGGAACAGTCCTCATGATGATGACCGGAGTTCACCAGAGCAGGAAGAGGATCGGGCTCGCCCTCGCCGGCGTCGCCCTCGTCGCGTCCGGCCTCGTCGGCACGACGGCGGCGACGGCACGGGCGGACGACGATTTCGGCGACCGCGAGGAACGGGCCAGCTCGCGGATCATCGGAGGCACGGCGGTGCCGAACGACGCCTATCCGTTCATGGCGTCCCTCCAGTTCGCCGGCGAGGCCTTCTGTGGCGGCTCGCTGGTGGCGCCGCGCGTCGTGATGACCGCCGCGCATTGCGTCACGGGCGCCGACCCCCTCAGCGGGCTCCCGGTGCCCGACGTGGACGGAGTGACGGTGACGGTCGGCCGCACCGTGCTGTCCGACGGCAGTCAGGGTCAGGATCGCGGTCTCGCCGGCGCGGACGCCGGCGGCCCGGTCGTCGTGCACCCGCGGTACCTCCAGGGGGATGAGGCCTACGACCTCGCCTTCGTGACGCTCGACCGCCCGGTCTCGGGCATCGTGCCCGTGAAGCTGCCCACCAAGGGGACGGACGCCCTCCTCCGTCCTGGACAGTCGGCGACGGTCATCGGCTGGGGCAACACCGACACCGCTCTCGGGAACTTCCCGGACCGGCTCCGTCAGGTCCAGGTGCCGATGCTCGCGACGGAGGAGTGCGAGCTCAGCTACGACTCCTTCCGCCCGGGAGTGAACATGTGTGCCGGCGTCGTCGGCAAGGACTCCTGCCAGGGAGACAGCGGCGGGCCGCTTTTCCGCCGACCTCCGGCGCGCGACACCGCCTACCAGATCGGCGTCGTGTCCTACGGGGACGGCTGCGGCGAGCAGGGCGCGCCAGGGGTGTACGTGTCGCTGAGCTCCGCAGACCTCTGGGACACGCTGGCAGAGTCCCCTGAGGGCAAGGCCATCGCGAAGAGCCTGAGGCGTTGACCGCTGCCGGGATCGCTGTCGGTCAGCCCTGAGCGCCCCGCACCCGCAGGTCACGCGCGAGGTGGTCGCGCTGCTCGATGAGGAGTCGTCGCAGCGCCGCCGGGGCCTCGGGGGTGGCCGACAGCCAGGCATCGACCAGGTCCAGCGAGGACCGCGCGGGGAACAGACCGATCACCAGGCGACGAGCGATCTCGATGCTCCGCTCCGACCACGCGGTCCCGATCCGCTCGAAGTACTCCTCGTCGAAGGACTCGATGAGTTCGCGGCGGCCGCCGGCGCGGAAGCCCCCGATCTCGGCATCGAGGTGGTCGTTGGTGAGCGACCGGTCGTCCCACGCGGCCGTCCAGGCGGCCGCGCGCACCGCCGCGTCGGGGACGGAGGCGCGAGCGCGGCGGGCGGCGGTGCGTCCGTCGCCGGTGTCGTCCCGCTCCTCCTCCGCGGCGATGTCCGCGAGATCGGCGTGGCCGGTCGTCACGAGGGCCGTGAGGAGCTGCCAGCGCAGGTCGGGATCCACGACGAGCCCTTCGGGCACATCGCCGTCGAGCAGGGCACGGACCTCGGCGTGATGGATGTCATCGAAAGCCGAGGCCGCCGCCAGCGCGCGCGCCCAGGAGAGCTGGGCGTCGCTGCCGGCGTCCGCCTGCTGCAGCGTCGACCACGTGGCCTCGGTCCAGGCGCGCTGCTCCGCGTCGCGTCGGTCGTCGCGGACGAAATGCCGCAGCGCGAAAGCGGCGTCGAGGAGCGCTGCGGCCAGCAGACCGCCGTTCGACTCCCGCGGCGCGTGCGCCCGCACGATCGCGACGAAGCGAGCCGCGTCGAGTTCGCCGTCACGGGTGGCGTTCCAGAGCGACGACCACACGAGCGCACGGGCGAGCCGGTCCTCGATGTCGGACAGCGACTCCTCGACGGTGCGGAGGGACCGCTCGTCGAGGCGCGCCTTCGCATAGGTGAGGTCGTCGTCGTTGAGCAGCACGAGATCGGCCTCGGGGAGGTCGATGTCCACGCGCTCCCCGATCAGGTCCAGCTCCCGCTGCTCCCGCCGCACGATGCGGCCATCCACGCGGTCGTACAGCCCGATCCGCAGGCGGTGCGGACGGACGTCATCCTGCACGAGGTGGTGTTCTCCGTCGGCGTCGGTCTCCGTCCAGATCGTCGAGACGCCCGTCGTCTGCAGCCACGCGGCCGCCCAGTCGGTCATGTCCCGGCCGGACACCGCGCTGAGCTCGACGAGGAAGTCGTCGAGAGTGGTGTTGCCGAAGGCGTTGGCGGCGAAGTACCGGCGAGCCCCCTCGAAGAACGCCTCGTCGCCCACGAAGGCGACCAGCTGCTTCAGCACCGACGCGCCCTTGGCGTAGGTGATGCCGTCGAAGTTCAGCTTCGCGGCCTCGAGGTCGGGGATGTCGGCGACGATGGGGTGGGTCGTGGGGAGCTGATCCTGCTGATAGGCCCAGGCCTTGCGACGCATGGCGAACGTCACCCACGCGTCGTGGAACCGGGTGGCCACCGCCGAGGCGTGCGAGCCCATGTAGTCGGCGAACGACTCCTTGAGCCAGAGGTCGTCCCACCACGTCATCGTGACGAGGTCGCCGAACCACATGTGCGCCATCTCGTGGAGGATCGTGTTGGCCCGGCTCGCCCGCTGCGCCTCGGTGGCGGCGCCGCGCGAGAGGTAGCCCTCCGTGAAGGTGACCAGACCGGGATTCTCCATCGCACCGAGGTTGTACTCGGGGACGAAGACCTGGTCGTACTTGCCCCACGGATAGGGATAGGCGAAGGCGTCGGTGAAGAAGTCGAGCCCCTGCCGGGTGACCTCGAGGATCTCGTCGGCCTCGAGGTGATCGACGAGCGAGCGGCGGACGAACACCCCGAGGGCGACCTGCTGCTCGTCTCTGGTCCACTCCCCGTCGACGCGGGCATAGGGGCCGGCCGCGATCGCCGTGATGTAGCTCGAGATCGGCAGGGTGGGGGCGAACTGCACCCGCTGCACGCCGACGCCGAGGTCGACGTGAGCCGGCGACTGGTTCGAGAGCACCTCCCACCCGGACGGCGCGTCGACGACGAAGGTGTACTCAGCCTTCATGTCCGGCTGCTCGAAGCAGGCCATCACCCGGCGGGAGTCCGCGGGCTCGTACTGGGTGTACAGGTAGGTGCGGTCGTCTGCCGGGTCGTGGAACCGGTGCAGACCCTCCCCCGACCGGCTGTAGGCACCGACCGCCTCGACCAGGACGACGTTCGAGGCCGCGAGGCCGTCGATCGTCAGGCGCGCCCCGTCGTAGACGACGTCCCGCTGCTCCCCGTTCACCTCGACGCGGACGACCTCCTCGCCGATGAAGTCCAGCCACGTGCTCTGGACGGTCGCATCGAACTCCAGGACGGTCGTGGTCGGGAACCCCGTGCGCGCTCGCTCCGGGGCTCCGGTCAGGTCCAGCTCGACGCGGATGCGGTGCAGGGTGATCGCAGCGGATCGCGCCGCGGTCTCCTCACGGGTCAGGTTCGCGGTGTGCATCCCCCCATCCTGGCATCTTCCCGGCGACGACCGGGGAGCGTCTGCGCGTTCAGCCGCGCCGCCCCGTTCCTCGCCGGTTGACCTTCCGCGACGTCTCCGGTCCGCCCAGCAGTCGCCGGATCGCCGTCTCCGGCGTCACGTCGAGGTCGAGCGTCCGCCCCCGACCGTACTGCCGGAACACACGGGGATCGATGTAGCTGTTGCGGGCGACCGCGGTCGTGTTGCCGAGGGCGGTCGCCGCCGCCTGCACCGCGAGACGTTCGGCCTGGTTCCGCTGACCGCGGCGGTCGAGGGCTCCGATGCGGGCGAGGGCGTCTGCGGCGATGATCGTGCCGTGCAGCGTCCGGAAGTCCTTGGCCGAGAAGCTGGCCCCGAGCACGTCCTTGAGGTACGTGTTGACCTCGGCGGGCGTGATCTTCACCCGCCGCCGGCCTTTCCGGTACGCCAGGAGGAAGGCGGTCGAGGCGCCGCTCGCGAAGTCGGTGAGGGCTTCGGCGAGGGATTCGTCGGTGATCTCGATCGCGGCGGTCTGTCCGCTCTTCGCCGGGAAGGAGAGGGCGACGTCGCCGCCGTCGATGCGGACGTCGCGGCGGCGGAGCGTGGTCAGGCCCCGGCTGCCGTGACGCGCCAGGTAGCGTTCCGAACCGATCCGCAGCGCGGCGTCGTCGAGGAGGCGGAAGGCGATCGCGAGGGCGCGCTCCTTGGTCTGCCCGTCCTCCTTGAGCGCCTTGGTGACCTGAGCCCGAGCGCTGGGCAGAGCTGCGGCGAGGTCCAGCGCACGGACGAACTTGCGACGGTCGCGGGAGACCCGCCAGAGCGGGTGGTAGAGGTATTGCTTGCGCCCGGCGGTGTCGATCCCGACGGCCTGGATGTGCGCGAGCGGGTCGGCCGCGATCCACACGTCCTGCCATGCCGGCGGGATCACCAGGTCGCTGATGCGTTCGCGATCCGCCTCGGGCGCCGGCTCCCCCGTCGGATCGACGTACCGGAATCCCGAGCTCGTCCGCTTCCGTGTGAAACCCGGGTCCTGGCCGGGTACCACTCGCACCAGTCGCGCCATGCGTCTCTCCTCCCGCCGTGCAGCTCCTCCGAGTGTGGAGTGACCGCGGTCTCGGCGGGAAGGGAGTGGCGTCTCACCCCGCCGGCGTGCTATCCGCGTCGGCGTCCTTCGCGAAGACCGCCCGCATGTGGTCGCTGGTGAGGAAGTCCGCGATGCCGATCATGATCAGGCTGAAGACGATCTGCTCGGTGACCATCCAGACCGGGTAGAGGCCGGGGATCGCCGCCATGACGAGCGTGATGACGGGGAAGATCTGCGCGAACAGCCGCAGGCGGAGATAGGCCCAGCGCCATCCGCGGCGCGCGCGCCAGGCGAAGTAGAACAGCGTCGCCGTCATCGCCAGCACCACGAGGGTGCGCATCCACACGGCGAAGGGCACGCTGTCGCCGTCGGCGGCGAGCACCAGGGCGACCACCACGGCGCCGACCCCGAGCACCAGCTCGGCGACGAGGAGCCAGAGGATCCAGGTGAAGGCGCGGACGGTCCGCGGATGGGTGCGACCGGCGTCGCTGATCAGCACGCCGGCCTGCCGCCCACCCGCGATCCGGTCGAGACGGAGGAAGAGCGGTTCGAGGGCCATGCTCGGAGCCTAGACCGGCGGCGTCCGTTCGACCTCGTCCGTTCGATGGACCTCGGCGCTGCTGCCGTTGGCCGCTGCCGGGAGCACCCGCTCCAGCACCACCGCCAGCACGCCGACGGCGAGGCTGCCCGCAACCATGACCGCGATGAACCAACCGCTGACGCCGACTCCGAGGAGCACTCCCGCGACGAGCGGGCCGAGGATGGCACCACCCTGGAAGGCCGCGGAGTTGAGGGCGTTGTAGCGCCCG
The DNA here is from genome assembly GCF_002114135.1 of Microbacterium sp. LEMMJ01. Taxonomy (NCBI): domain Bacteria; kingdom Bacillati; phylum Actinomycetota; class Actinomycetes; order Micrococcales; family Microbacteriaceae; genus Microbacterium; species Microbacterium sp. LEMMJ01. The sequence continues at coordinate 34,334 of NZ_NCTV01000034.1, read as the reverse complement.
CGGGTGCGGTCCGTCGCGAGATCGTTGTAGATGGCCGGGATCGTCGGCTGCATCATCGTCTCCCCGAAGGCGAACACGCCCATGAACGCGATGACGGCGATCGCAGCCGTGACCGAGTCGGGAAGCAGGCCCGCGGCGCCGAGCATGACCCAGGAGACGGCCCAGATGAGGGCCATGACCTGCATGACCCTGGTGCGCCGGCGCCCGGTGATGAGCCGGAGGACGGCGAACTGCAGCAGCACGATGACGGCCGTGTTCACCGCGAACGAGATGCCGACGACGGCGGTCGAGACCTGGGCGATCTGACGGGCGTAGGCGGGGAAGCCCGCCTCGATCTGTCCGTAGCCGATGAAGACGGAGAAGAAGGTCAGCAGCGTCATCCAGAGCACCGCGGGGCGCCGCAGGATCTCCCGGTAACCGCCCTCGGTGGTCACCGCAGGGTCCGGGTCCGCCTGGGTGCGCACGTGCCGGAGCGGGCCGAGGAGCAGAGCGAGCGGGATGAGGCTCGTGGCGGCGTCGATGAGGAAGATCGTGGTGAACGTCGACGGCTCCGTCACGTCGACGAAGAAGCCGCCGATGATCCCGCCCACGCCGATGCCGAGGTTGACGAGGGCGAAGTTCACGCCGAAGTACTGCTGACGGACCTCGCCGTCGACCACCGAGGCGATGAGGGCGTTGAAGCCGGGCCAGGAGACCCCGAAGTTGATCCCGATGAGCACGACCGCGACCGTCGCGACGGCGGGATGCGTGGCGTAGGCGAGGAGCGTGCACCCCGCGATCATCGCCAGGAGGCCCACGATCAGCACGCGCCGGGCGCCGAAGCGGTCGATGAGCGTGCCGCCGGGACCCGTGACCACGAGCCCCGTGATCGCGATGAGGCTCATGAGCGCTCCGGAGAACCCGAGGTCGAAGCCGCGGACCTCGTGGAGGTAGATGATCGTGAACGGCAGCGTCATCCCCCGCCCGAGGGTCTGGATCGCCACGGTCGACAGCAGCCAGCGTCCCTCGGTGGGCAACGCGTTCCAGAAGGACTTCATACCGATCACCTCGTCATTGTTCCAGGAGCCGGGGACATCGGATGACCGCCCGGGTCGCGGGGAAGAAGCCGATATTCTGCGAACATGCCCGTGTCGTTCGAAGACTTCCGCTCCGCCCTCCCCCATGCACCGGCCCGTGACGCGTGGGGCCTCGTGCTCACCGACGCCGAGGCGCAGCAGGTCGCCGCGGACGAGCAGGCGAGCCGGGCGTGGTACGACTACTTCCTCGCGACCACGGCCACGGCGGCGCCCGCCCCCGCGGCGGCGGCACCGCTCGGGGGACACGAGCTCCCCGTCGCCGCCGCGCCGGGATTCGCCGCGGCACCCCCGCCGGCACCGGTCGCCGCCCCGTGGACCCCCACGCCCGCGGAGGGCCCGGAGCGGAAGAGCCGGGTCGGACTCTGGGTGACGCTGGGCATCGTGGGCGCGCTGCTCCTGATCGCCGCGATAGTGACGGTGTTCGCCTTCGCGACCGCACGCCACTGGACCAAGATCGACGTGCCGGAGAAGCCCGAGACCTTCCACAGCGAGGAGTACGAGACCGGCAAGTACCTCGTCGCCGACGACGGCGTGAGCCCGTGCGCGGTGGACCAGGACTGGACGGACTGCATCGGGCTCATGGAGGCCGAGTACGCGGGAGCATGCGCCGGGGTCGACCTCGTCCCGGCCTCCGCGGACCTGTGCGCGCAGCACCGTACCGAGATCGACCGGATGATCGCGGAGGACGCGGACGGGATGTACGTGGCCTCCCTCGGCGACTTCGGGCACCTCACCCGGACGCCGGAGACCGCGACGCGCCAGGTCTCGAACGACGATGCCGAGCCGGCCGTCACGCATGAGGCCGTGTGCTATCTCGGGTTCCTCGGGGAGTGCGAGTAGCGCCTCGGGGCCCCGTGCTCCCCCGTCGGACGTCACCTCATCGGGATGATGTCGCGGACTCCCGCGCGGTCCTAGGCTTCGCGTGACCAGCGCGGGGACGACCCGCCGGGTCCCGTGATGTCGATGCTGACGAGAAGGAGTGACCATGTCCGACGAGACCTATGTCGCGGTCGCGGCGCAGTACGCCGACCAGGAGCGCGCCGTCGAGGACTTCGGCGCGATCCGCGCGCACTACCGAGAGGATGACAGGCACGAACACGGCCCGCTCGACGCGGCGGTGATCGCCCGCGCGCTGGACGGACGGCTCACGATCGTCGAGCGCGATGACGGCGGCAGGAGCCACGGAGCCCGCAAGGGCCTGGCCATCGGACTCGCGAGCGGGCTCGCGCTCGCGCTGTTCCCCGCCGTCGCTGTAGGCACGGCCGTCGTGGCCGCCGGAGGGGCCGGCGCCGGTATCGGAGCCGTCGCCGGGCACATCGGCCGAAAGACGCCCTCCAAAGACCTCGAGGCCATCAGCGAGACCCTGGACGCGGGAAGCGCGGGCATCGTCTTCGTCGTCGACCCCGCCGACGCGGCCGAGGTCGAGGAGCTGCTGGTCCACGCGACCCGGGTGACGCGGCGCGAGCTCTCCGTCGATCAGGACGAGCTCGACAGCGCCGTCGACGGCGCGTACGAGTGACGTGGACGGCTCGCCGGATCCCGACCCGGCGAGCCGTCAGCGACCCCGGCCCGCCGGTCCCCCGGCTCGTTCGCCGTCGCCGGACGCCGTCGCCGAGGTCGGCAGGGTGATGCTGATCGCCGCGGCCGCGGCGGCGGCATCCGCGACGGTTCCCTCCGCCGGACGGTGCCGCCCCATGACGACGGCCATCAGCACGCCGGCGAGGCTGAATCCCGCCATCACCCACGAGGTCGCCGCCAGACCGTCCGCGAGCGCGTCGGACGCGTCGACGCCGCCCGCGGTCCGCGACGCGATCACCGAGCCGTAGATCGACGCCGCGAGTGCCGTGGCCACGGCGGCGCCGATGTACCGCGCCATGTTCGAGACGCCGGACGCCTCGCCGACCTGATTCGCGGGCACCGCCGCCGTCGCCGCCGACGACGCAGGACCGTTCGAGAGTCCCATGCCGACCGCGACGGCGATCAGCGGGAGGACGAAGACGGCGTACGTCCAGGAGGCACCGGTGAAGCCGATGACCGCGAAGCCCGCCGCGGAGATGGCGAACCCGGCGCCGACGACCTGTCTGCCGCCCAGACGTGCGGCGAGGCGGGGCACGAGGGGCGCGACCAGGACGAGGCCGACCGTGGCGGGCAACGTGGCCAGACCCGCCTGGAGCGGACTGAATCCGAGGCTCGCCGGGTCTTGGAAGTACAGGCTCAGGAGGTACATTAGGGCGTTCACGGTGCCGGCGCCGATCAGGATCGCGACCGTGGAGCCGACCAGGACCCGGTTTCGCAGCAGGGCGAGATCCAGGAGCGGGACCTTCACCCGGCGCTCGACGAGCACGAACGCGATGCCGGCGACGATGCCGACGGCGAGGGACCCGAGGGTCGCCGGCGAGCCCCAGCCCCACTCGGCCCCCTTGCTCATGGCGAGGATGATCGGAGCGAGGGTGAGGGCGACCAGGGCGGTGCCGGCGTAGTCGATCGAGTGCGAGCGGTTCTCATCCCGGGACTCGGACACCGTGGCGGCGGTGATGACGATGCACACGACGCCGACGACGGCATCCACCCAGAACAGGCCCTGCCAGCCGGTGATCCCGACCAGCAGGCCCCCCAGCAACGGTCCCGCCGCCGCACCGACCGCGGCCGCCGCCCCCCACAGCGAGACGGCGCGCAGCTGTGCCTGACCGCTGTTCGCCACCGACAGCAGGCTCATGCCGCAGGCGAGGATCGTCGCACCCGCCGCCCCCTGGATCATCCGGCCCGCGATCACCATCCCCCCGTTCGGCGACAGCGCGATGAGGACGCAGGAGGCGACGAAGAGGAGCAGACCCAGTTGGAAGACGCGTCGGCGACCGAACACGTCGCCGAGCGAGCCGGACGTGATGATGACGGCCGCTCCGACGAGGGAGTACCCGGTGACCGCCCACTGCAGGTCGGTCACGGACATGCCGGTGTCCTCGCTGATCGCCGGAAGCAGGATGCTGACGGCGGACGTGTTGGCGTTGACCACGAGGGTCGACAGGCAGGTCGCCGCGAGCACCCCTCCGGTCCGCGCTGCGGTCGGTGTGCTGCTCATCGCCACTCCCTTCTGCGTCCGCGCGGACCGGTGCGCTCAGGCATCGCCCGCGACCGCCGCCGCGTACCGTTCGAGGAAGAGCGCCTCGACGAGTGCCATGTTCTCGATCTCGGTGGGATCGACGCTCTCGTTCGGCGCGTGGATGAGGCACAGCGGTTCCTCGACCCCCATCAGCATGATCTCCGCGTCGGGGAACGTCTCGGCGAACACGGCGCACAGCGGGATCGATCCTCCCTGACCCTGCGTGATGAGCTCGCGACCGTACGCGTCGTGCATCGCCGCACGCATCGTCTCGAAGCCCGGGCCGGCGAGCGTCGACTGGAACGGCGCCCCCTCCGCCTCCGGCTCGATCTCGACCTCCACGTTCCACGGTGCCGCGGCGGTGAGGTGCGCGATCAGGGCCTCCTGCGCCTCGGCGGGGTCGGTGCCCGGCGGGATCCTGAGCTCGATCCGCGCACGGGCCGAGCCCTGGATCGCGGCGGAGGAGCCGACGACGTCGGGACAGTCGATCCCGAGGACCGTCGCGGTCGGGCGCGCCCACACCATGTCGGCGACGGCGTCGCCGAGCAGGTCCACCCCGTCGATGACGTTCGCATCCGCACGGAACCGCTCGGCATCGTACCGGGCGCCGTCCCACCGCTGCGAGGCGTCCACCCCGGTCACGGTCGTGTTCCCCCGTTCGTCACGGAGAGTGGCGAGGATGGCGATGAGCGCGGCGAGCGCGTCCGGCGCGGCGCCTCCGAACATGCCGGAGTGCATGGGACTGGTGAGGGCGCGGACGGTGAGGACGACCTTGGTCATGCCCCGCAGGCTGGTGGTGAGGCTCGGCACTCCGACCGCGAAGTTGCCGGTGTCGCAGACCAGGATCGCGTCGGCCCGCAGCAGATCGGCGTTCTCGGGGACGAACGCCTCCAGGCCTCCCGTGCCCTGCTCCTCCGAGCCCTCCCCCACGATCTTGACGGTGACCGGGAGATCGTCGCCGAGCGCGCGCAACGCGGTGAGGTGCATCGCGATGTTCCCCTTGCAGTCCGCCGCTCCCCGTCCGAACCATCTGCCGTTCCGCTCCGTCAGCTCCCACACCGGACTGTCCCATGCCGCGTCGTCGAGCGGCGGCTGCACGTCGTGGTGGAAGTACAGCAGCACGGTCGGCGCGCCGGGCGGACCCGGTCTGTGCCCGCAGACCGCCTGGCTGCCGTCGGGCGTCTCGTATCCCCGGACGTCCTGGAAGCCCAGGTCGCGGAAGGTGTCGACGAGGAAGTCGATCATCCCCTGGCATTCCTCGGGCGGGAACTGCTCCGCATCGTGCACCGACCGGAAGGCCACCATGGATGCGAGGTCGCGCTGCGCCTGCGGCATGAGGTCGTGGATGGTCGATCGCAGCTTCTCTTCGGACATCAGGTCTTCTCTCTCGTCGGGTTCCGCACCGGCCTCCGACTCAGCGGCGGATCGTGTCGCTGAGATTCAGGCCGTCGATGAAGTCCTCGGCGTCGGGGATGCTGTCGGGACAGTAGGTCTGCACGATGGCCAGCAGGCCGGTGGCCAGGGTGCGGTCGGCGATGACGGCGCGGGTGAAGAACGCACCCCCGACCGACATGTTCAGCTTCGCGAGTCCGCGCCCCACCCCCGGCTCCACCGCGTCGCACACCGACCCGCCGTCCGTGCCGAGCACCCTGGCCACCTCGACCGGGTCCCGCAGCTCCGGCAACCCGGCCTCCTGGAAGGCCACGTTGAGCTCCTGCGCCTTGTCGAGGGCCTCCTCGGTCGATCGGTTGTAATTGAAGGTGATCAGCATCGTCACCAGGAGCAGGGCCATCACGGCGCCGACGCTCCAATAGATGATTCGATGGGTCATGATGGTGCCTCCTCGGACGTGGTCGCCGGGGCGACCTGCCAGCTCGGACGCCGCAGCTTCACGAGCAGGAACGGAATGACGAAGCCGAGCAGGAGGATTCCGCCGCCGACGATGGCGACGAAGATCAGGGGGTTCCCGTCACCGAACTGGGACGGCGGCACGAAGCTGATCAGGATCGCGGCGAGCGAGGCGGTGAAGCCCACCACGCAGAGCAGGTTGAGGAACGGCGCGCGGTAGCCCCGGGGGTGATCCGGCTGGCGCCGGCGCAGGTTCATCGCGGCGATGAAGAGCCAGAGGTACATGAGCAGATAGACCGAGGTCGTGATGGTCATGAACATCCAGTACGCGTCGGACACCGCCGGGACGAAGGCGAACAGCAGGGCCAGGATGGTCGTCACGATGCCCTGGGCCGCGAGGATGTTGATCTGCACGCCCTCGGCGTTCGTCTTCTGGAACCACGGCGGCATGTACCCTCCCCCGCGCGAGGCCAGCAGCAGGCTCTTGGACGGACCGGACAGCCAGGTGAGGAACCCGGCGAGGGACGCGGAGACGATGGCCAGACCGACGATCGGCGTGAACCATTGGATGCCGAAGTGCGCGAAGACCGCGTCGAACGCCTGCATCACCCCCGCCGTCAGACTCAGCTCCTCCGCGGGGATGAACCAGCTGATCACCAGCGGCGGCAGGGTCAGCACCAGCAGCACCAGGATCATCGCCAGGAACATGGCCTTCGGGAACTGCTTCCCCGGATCCTTGAGGCGGTTGACGTGCACGGCGTTCATCTCCATCCCGGAGTAGGCGCCGAAGTTGCTGACGATGAGGACGATGCTGGCGATGCCGGTCCAGGCGGGCAGCAGGTGGTCCGGCGTCATCGGCGCCGCCGACGCGTTCCCCTGCCCCAGGTAGATCACCCCGAGGACGACCAGGAGGCAGCCGGGGATGAGGGTGCCGACCATCACGCCGCTGGAGGCGAGCTTGGCGATGACGCCGATGCCGCCGCGCAGCGCGATGATCACGCCCAGCCAGTAGACGGAGATGATGACCACGGCCGTCCACACGCCGCTCGACGCCCACGGCGGATAGATCACGTATGCGAGGGTGCTGGCCACGAACGAGAGCAGCGTCGGATAGTAGAAGATCGTCATCGCGTACTGGTGCCAGGCGGCCACGAAACCCATGTTCGGCGAGATGCCCTCGCCGACCCATCGGGCGACGCCTCCGGACCATCCGGAGGCCAGTTCCGCGGAGACCAGTGCCGTCGGGATCAGGAAGATGATCGCCGGCAGGACGTAGAGGAAGACGGCGGCGAGTCCGTAGATCGCCATGGTCGGGGCGGGGCGCAGACTGGCGACCGAGGAGACGGTCATCAGGGCGAGCGCGGCCCAGCTGATGTAGTTGGGCCGTCCGGCCACCCGGCCGGTGGGCACGGACGGCGTCCCTCCGGCCTGCGAGTCGACAGTTGACATGTTCGCTCCTCGTCGTCCTGAGCCGCTGCTCCGGACGCTCGTCGACACGGCCCTGAGAGGCCCGGAATGGTGAGATCAGGGTGGCGTTCCGCGCGCAGCCGCCGCCTCACCCGCCCGGGGTGATATCCCGGTGCGCCGAATCACCCCGCCCGGATGATGCCCGCGGATGACCGCCCGGCCACGCTGGGTTCGTCACATGACGAAAGGGCGGATCATGAACTTCTGGTACTCCTTCTGGGACATCCTCTGGCTGTTCTTCTGGGGCTTCGTCTTCGTCGCCTACCTCATGGCGCTGTTCACCGTGATCGGCGACATCTTCCGCGATCCCGACCTGAACGGCTGGCTGAAGGCGCTGTGGATGATCTTCCTGATCTTCGTGCCCTTCCTCACCCTGTTCGTGTATCTCATCGCCCGGGGGCGCTCCATGGCCGAACGCAGCACCCGGGAGGCGATCGAGACCCGCCAGGCCACGGACGACTACATCCGGGGCGTCGCAGGCTCCAGCTCCGTCGACGAGATCGCGAAGGCGAAGTCGCTCTTCGATGCCGGAGCGATCACCGCCGAGGAGTTCGCGGATCTGAAGCGCAGAGCGCTCCAGGCGGGATGAGCACCGCGCCAGGGGTCGGACCATGAACCTCCGCTTCTGGCGGCGTGGGGCGGGCGCTGCTCCGGACCGGGGCGCAGCCCCGCCGGTGGCTGCCGACCCCCTCCCCACCACGTCGAGTCCGCCCCGGGTGGCGTTCATCCTCATGGGCTGCGGTGGAGCGGCAGCCGCCGCGTTCGGTCTCTGGGCCGTGCGCGGGATCGCGGCACCGGTCCTGCTCGCTCTCGTCCTCACGATCTGCGCCCACCCGATCCGCGCCGTCCTGGAGCGGATCCGCGTCCCCCGCGGCGCGGCGACGGTCATCGCCATGCTCCTCGTGTTCGCCCTGCTGGCGGCGTTCGCCGCGGCGCTGGTCATCGCGCTCGCCCAGTTCACGACGCTGATCCCGGAGTACACGCCTCAGCTCCAGCAGATCGGCGCGAACATCGGCGCGTGGCTGTCCGGCCTCGGGATCGACGCGGCGTCCGCGGAGACGATCGTCTCGGGTCTCGAGCCGTCGAACCTCCTGGACTTCGCCGCCGGGCTCCTCGGCGGCGTGACAGGGATCGTGTTCGGACTCGTCGTGATCCTGACCCTCGTGATGCTGATGGCGATGGACGGGGCCTACCTGCCCGCACTCCTGGACCAGATGCGTCCGCGCCGTCCCGACCTCGTGGGGGCCTTCGCCGGCTTCGCCACGAGCGTGCGCCGCTACATGATCGCCGCCACGGGACTCGGCGTCCTGCAGAGCACCCTGAACTGGATCGCGCTGGCGGTGCTCCAGGTGCCGGCCGCCTTCCTCTGGGCGCTGCTGTCCTTCATCTGCAGCTTCATCCCCAACGTCGGCTACTTCATCGCCATCATCCCGCCGGCCGTCTTCGGGTTCCTCGCGGGCGGCTGGCCCACCGGCATCGCGGTCATCGTCGTCTACGGCATCATCAACGTAATCGTCCAGTCCATCGTGCAACCCCTCCTGGTGGCCAACGTCGTGGCGCTGAACCAGACGCTCACCTTCGCGTCCGTGCTGTTCTGGGCCGTCATCCTCGGCCCCGTCGGCGCTCTGCTCGCCGTCCCGCTGACGCTGCTGGTGCGGACCATCCTCATCGATGCCGATCCGCGCGCCAGACTGTGGCGCCCGCTGACCGGGGACATCGACGAGGCCAAGGAGCTGATCGAGGCCAGAGACGCCGACCGGAAGGCGACGCGGGTGGCGCGCAAGGAGGAACGGCAGCGCCGCGCGAAGCCGCTGTGAACCTCAGCCGCCCCGCACCGGCACCGGGACGTCCGCGCCGCCCTCACGGGTGAGGCGTGCCCCCACCCGCACCACCGACGGCGCCGGTGCGAACCCCCCTGCGAAGAGGGCCTCGCCCTGGCGGAACCCCGTCGCCCGCGCGAGGATGCCCGCGGGGACGAACCCGAACGTCCTGGCGAGGTCGTCGAGGTCGACCGCCGAGGTCATCTTCATGAGCGCGAGGTTGTCGCACTGGGACAGGATGCTCGGATCGATCCGCGAGGGCCGCTGCGTGGAGAGCAGGAGCCAGAGGCCGAACTTGCGGCCCTCGGCGGCGATCTGCACGATGCGCTCCCGGACGAGGGCGCGCAACGGGCTGCCGCCGTCGGGGGCGCAGAGGTTGTGCGCCTCGTCGATGACGATCAGGATCGGCCGCCGTCGCTCGCGCTGCGCCCACAGGTCGTCCAGCACCGCCAGGGCCACGACCAGAGGCTCGTCCGGAGCGGTGAACCCTCCGAGATCCAGCACGGTCGCATCCGGACGCGCATCGATCACCGCGGTGACGGGCTCCGACCCCCGCGCCCAGACGTTCCAGTCGATCAGACCGAGGTTCTGGATGCGGGCCGCGAGATCCAGGGCCGCCGGAGTCCGCCGTTCGAGCAGCCGCGGCACCACCGCGTGCGAGTCGAGCGTGCCGACCGTCTCCTCCAGACGTACCAGCTCGTTGTACTCGGCCCGATCGTCCAGCGGATGCAGACGGAGCACCGCCGCCCTGGACTGTATCGGAAGGTCGACGAACCGCACGCGCAGCGCATCCGCACCGTCGGCGGTCGGCCGGAGGATACGGATGTCGCGCTCCGCCAGCAGGCGCCGGGCCGCGGGCGGCGCGCTCCCCCCATCGGACTCGCGCATGCGGACGAAGTCGGCGTTCGGGTCGAAGATCACCATCGGAAGGGCGGTCCGCAGGAGGATCTGCTCGAGGAGCACGCCGAGAGCATACGTCTTGCCCGAGCCGCTCTGACCGCACCAGAACGTGTGCCGGTTCAGGCGGCGCGGCAGCAGGTGCGCGGGGACGTCGCCGTCGACGAGATGCGACCCGATGTCGAGCGACGCCGCGACGCCGTCGTACAGCGCCGCGATCATCGAGGCCGCGGCCGGGCGCATGTCGGCCATCGGGAACGGGACGGACAGCCGGCTGTCGGGGGCGCCGCCCTCCCCGGGGATCGCCCCCAGGATCCGTCCACCACCGTGCACGTCACCGCCGATCGTGAACCCGACGTCCTCGACCTGGCCGAGCTGGAGCGCTCCGGTGGCCGGGCGCAGCGTCACGAAACCTCCCGGCTCGAAGCCCGGCTCCAACGGCCCGGCGAACTGGAAGCGGCGTCCGTCCAGCGAGACCACCCGCGCCTCGGCGGTGAGGGTGCCGTCATCGATCATCGCCCGCTCCTTCGACCCCGCCGCTCCGGCGCTCAGCGGCAGAGTAGCCAGGTCGGACGCGGAAGCGGAAGGCCTCCCGCCGGCTCCCGAGGGATCTCATCCTCGCCGGGTGAGAAGATCGCGCCCCGCCCGTGGCGCGGGGCGGTCAGCATCACCCGCGGCGGATGACGACCCGGCGGCCGACCGATCGTATCGTCGGGCCAGGACCCGACCGGGTCAGGGATGAGGTGTCGACATGTGTCGGTGGTTGGCGTACGCAGGAGAACCGCTGCACCCCTCGGAGGTGATCCTCGACTCGCGGCACTCCCTCGTGGCGCAGTCGCTGGACTCGCCGCTCGGCGCGGAGACCGTGAACGGAGACGGGTTCGGTCTCGGCTGGTATCCCGAGCCGGGCCCGGACGATGCCGGGCAGCCTCCGAAGCCCACCCTGTTCCGCAGCATGGAGCCGGCCTGGAACGATCAGAACCTGCGCGAGATCTCCCGCACGGTCCGGAGCCCGCTGTTCCTCAGCCACGTCCGCGCGGCGGCCGGCCCTCCGGTCCAGCAGACCAACTGCCACCCGTTCCGGCACGCGAACTGGCTCTTCATGCACAACGGCGGCCTGGCGGACTTCCTGACGATCAAGCGCGACCTCACTCTCGCCGTCGACCCCTCCCTGTACCCGGAGATCCAGGGCACCACCGACTCCGAGGTGCTCTTCTACCTCGCGCTGACCCTTGGCCTGCAGGACGATCCGATCGCGGGGATGCGGGCCGCGATCCGGGAGACCGAGCGGATCGGGCACGCGCACGACATCCGTTTCCCGGTGCAGGGGACCTTCGCCGTGTCCGACGGCACCACCCTGTGGGCCTTTCGCTACTCCAGCGTCGGCCGCTCGCGCTCGCTCTACCATTCGACCGACATCGAGACCCTTCGCCAGATGTACCCCGAGGCCGAGCGGCTGCGGGCGTTCGGCCGGCGCGCCCACGTCATCGTCTCCGAACCGCTGAACGACCTGCCGGGGGTGTTCCAGGAGGTTCCCGAGTCGACGGTCTCGATCCTCGACGACACGGGCTATCGCCATGAGCCCTTCCTCGAAGCGGCGTGAGGGTTCCCGCAGCTCCGGTGGCCCGGCGCGTCCGCCGCGGACCGTCGGCATCGAGGAGGAGCTGCTCCTCGTCGACGCCCGGACCCTGATCCCGGTGCCGGTCGCCGGACGGATCGTCCGGGCGGCGGCCACCGCGGACGGTGACTCTGTCGGCCCCGCCCTGGAGTTCGAGGTGAAGCAGGAGCAGATCGAGGTCGTGAGCCCACCCCTGACCACGGTCGAGGAGATCGTCGCGACCGTACGTCGAGGGCGGGCGGCCGCGGACACCGCAGCGCGAACGGTCGGCGCCCGCGCGGTCGCTCTGGCGACGGGCACCGTCCCGTTCGAATCGCACCTCGCCCCCGTACTGCGCTACCGCCGTATGCAGGAGCGCTTCGGCCTCACCATGACGGAGCAGCTCACCTGCGGACTGCACGTCCATGTCGCCGTCGAGTCCGCCGAGGAGGGCGTGGGGGTGCTAGACCGCATCCGTCCCTGGCTCCCGGTGCTCCTCGCGATCAGCGCGAACTCGCCGCTCTTCCAGGGGATCGACACGGGCTTCGCCAGCTATCGGTACCAGGCCTGGAGCCGCTGGCCCTCGGCCGGCGCCTACGAGGTCTTCGGCTCGGCGGCGGCGTATGACGCGGCGGCCGAGGCGATGCTCAGGACCGGGGTCTCCCTGGACGCCGGGATGATCTACTCCGACGCCCGTCTGTCGCGGCACGCCCCGACGGTGGAGACGCGGATCATGGACGTCTGCCTCCGTGCGGAGGAGTCCGCCGCGCTCGCCGTGATCACGCGGGCGCTCGTCGACTCTTCCGCCGACCGGTGGAGAGCCGGGGAGCACGCCGATCCGGTCCCCGCCGCCCTGCTGCGCCTGGCGTCCTGGCGGGCCAGCAAATCGGGACTCGACGACGTGCTCCTGCATCCGCGGACCCTGCTCCCCGTCCCGGCGGCCGCCGCCGTGCACGCTCTGCTCGCCCACGTCCGCGCCCACTTCGTCGACGACGCGGAGGAGCGCTTCGCCGTCGGCGTGGTGCAGGAGGTCCTCGCCGGGGGCACCGGCGCCGCCCGGCAGCGGGCTGTGCTCGCCGCGGGAGGGTCGCGCGAGGACGTGATCGCCGCCGCCGCCCGCGAGACGACGGCCGCCCCGCCTCCCGCGCCGGAACGCCGATGGCCGCGCCCCCGTGGCGCGCCGCGCTCGCCCGGCCGCGCCGTCGACCTTCCGACGAGCGGCTAGATCAGCAGGCGGGCCTTGCCGGCGATGAACTCGTCTTCCGAGAGGAGTCCGCGTTCATGGAGATCAGCCAGCGCCTGGATCTGCGCGACGAGCTCGCTCCCGGCCCTGCTCGCCGAGACAGGTTCCGGTAACGGGGACCCCCACCGCTGCCGTTGCGCGCTCACGGCCTGCTGCGCCGTCAGGTCGATCTGCGCCTGCTGCCGCTGCTGCGCATACGCCTCGTCGAGGACGTCCTGCGGCACCCGCGAATCCTGACGGGCCCGGACGCCCCCGGTGACCGCCGTGGCCGTCCCCGTGACCACCGTCGTGGCCGCGGCTGCGCGGATGAGCCCTCCCCGACCCGCTCTGCGACCGAACATCCCCCCTCCTCTCCTGTGCACGGCCGTCAGGTGACGGCGACCAACTCGTTGACGACCGCGGCAGGGATCTCGTGCGTCTGGAGCACGCGCCCACCCGCGTCGAACAGGGCCTGGGCGAAACGCCGTGCCCAGACGTGCTCGACGACGAGGATCGCCGCCGAGGTGCCGGGTTCGATGGCGGCGCCGAGCTGCCGGATGTCCTCCTCGCCCGTCAGGCCCAGTTCGAGGAACTCGAGCCCCGCGAGGCCGTGATCGTCGATGACCTCCTCGAGCTCCCGCACCGTCATCGTCCCGCCCCACTGCCGGGACACGAAAAGCAGGTCGAGCACCCGCACCGTGCCGGCCCCGACGAGGTCGATGATCGCGGCGGCGACCTCCCTGCCCGGGCGGTCACCGTCGAATCCGATCAGGTAGATCTCGACGGGTCCGTACGGGAAATCTGTCATCGTGCCGCTCCCTTCCCGATCGAGGGTAGGTCGCAGGGCGGACGACCGACATCACCCGCGGAGAATGAGGCGGGAGATCAGTAGTCGCGGTCGACGAACGACAGGACGGGGGTGCTGCGGGTGCTCAGCAGACCCAGCTGCGTGGCGCGGGCGATGGCCTCGCTCCGCGTGGAGACGCCCAGCTTCCCGTAGATGTGGGCGGTGTGCGTCTTGATCGTGTTGACCGAGACGTAGAACCTCTCCGCGAGCTCGACGTTGGTGAAGCGCGTGGGGAGCAGCGCGAGCAGCTCCCGCTCGCGCTCGGTGAGGTGCACGGGCGGCCCGTCGGCGCGCTGGGCCTCGATCCCGTACGGCGCGAGCGCCCGCACCGCTTCGGCGATCGGTGCCGGGTACCCCTCGGTCAGCTCGACCACTCTCCGCAGCGTCGAGGGACCGGCGTGGACGAACACCGTCACCAGCACGTCCGCCTCGGCGAGCTGCAGGGCCTCCTGGAGAAGCGCACGGGCGCGACCGCCCATCGCGCCCTCCGCGGCGCACCACGACGCGAGGAGCAGACCGCGGACGCGGCCGAGCGGACTCCGCGCATCGGGGAGCGTCGTGAACTCCCGGAGCAGTGTCTGCGCCTCCGGGAGCTGTCCGAGCGTCAGTTCGGCCGCGACCTTCTCGAACATCACAGCGGTCGTGAGCGTCGGTGCGGTGCTCAGCAGACGACGCGCGCCCTCCGGAGAGCCGTTCAGCCGCATCGCCCTGGCGCGGCGTGCCAGCAGCGCCTCCGCGACGAGCGGGGGTGGTGAGCCGAGCGGCGTCGTACGGATCTGGTCGCTGCCGCGGAGGTCATCGAGAGAGGACCCCGCGGCGAACGCCACCCAGCTCAGCGAGGCGCGGCAGTCCGTGCTCGCCAGTCGCGCTCCCACACGCAGCGCGGCCTCGGCGCGGTCGAGCCGTCCTTTGGTGAGGGCGACCAGCGCGGTCGCCAGATGCGCCTCCGCGGTAGCGGGGTGGTCCTGCTGCCCGCGCTCCCGGGCCAGGGCCTGCGCCTCCGCCGCGAAGTCGCTCGCCTCCCTGGTGCGCCCGCACCACGCATGCACGAGCGCGAGGGCGCCCAGGGCACCGATCCGCAGGACGGAGTAGCCGGCGCCCTCCGACCGGAGCGCCTCCTCGAGAGACTGCTGCGCCTGGGGGAAGTCCCCGACGAAGAGGTACGCGCGTCCCCGGGACATCAGTGCGATCGTGCGGAGGATGGCAGGTGAGAGGAAGGTGGCCGGCAGTTCCGGGGCGACGAGGGAGTCGATTCCCTCCAGGGCGCGCTCCGCGAACTCGATCGAGACGTCGGGCCGGGAGCGCCAGTGCACGAGGCTCGCCAGGAACGTCTGGGCGTAGGTCGTCTCCCCCGCCGTGATGCCCGGCGTCGCCAGGATCGCCCGCAGGCGGTCCTCGGCGAGCGCGGTGGCACCGGTCGTCGCGGTCAGGACCGCACGCAGCAGCTGCACGTCGATGCGGCCGGAGAGGGCGGAGTCGGGGATCTCGTTGAGCTGGCGGGCCACCGCGACGGTGTCGATCTGCTCGAACAGATCGACGTTGCAGGCGACGATCGCGTCGATCGCGCGATCCCAGGCGTGCGCGCGGAGGAGGTACTCGATCGCGGTGCCGGACTCTCCGCGATCGAGGTGCCAGGTGGCCGCGCGCAGCAGCACGCGCGTCTCCGCCCCCGCGTCCGCCGCGCGCAGCTGATGCTGCAGGAGCTCACGCAGGAGCGGATGCAGACGGAACCACTCCCGGGAGTCGTCGAGGGGCGTCGCGAACAGCTCCCCCTGCTCGAGTCGGCCGACGAGATCCCACGTGGACGGCGGGTGGCCGAGCGCGGTGACCAGATCGACGTCGAAGCGGTCCACCACCGACAGCTCCTGCAGTGTACGGCGGGCCGCGGGCGCCAGCGGATCCAGGACCTCCCTCGTCAGATAGCCCGCGACCAGGCGATCCGCCCCGTGGAACTCGGCGACGAACCGGGCAGTGTCTGAGCGCTGGCGCAGCTCCGACGCCGCGAGCTGCAGGCCGGTCACCCACCCCTCGGTGCGCTCCAGCAGCACCGCCACCTCCTCGGCGTCCAGACGACGGCCCGCGAGAGTGGCGAGGAGCGTGGCGGCCTCGTCGAGGTCGAGCGCGAAGCTGGACTGCCCGATCTCCCCCACCTCACCGCGAAGCCTGTTCTCGTTCCACACCTCCGGGGTGTCGATCCGGCTGGAGATGACCAGGTGCACTGTCGGCGGGAGCAGGGCGGCCACCGTGCTCAGCTCCGTGACGATCGACCTGTTGTGGACGGCGTGCAGGTTCTCCAGCACGATCCCGGTCTCGCCGACGGCTCCGAGACCCGCGGCGACGCCCCGCAGCAGGAGAGGATCGTCGTCCGGGGCGCCCCCGCGGCGATCGGGCTCCGGAACCGACCGCATCTCCGGGGCGATCCGCCGCACGGTGTCGATGAGGTGCTTCACGAAGAGGTGCGGATCGTTGTCGTCGTCGCTGAGGTCCACCCAGGCGAACCGGCGCTCGGGATGCGCACGGACCCACTGGCTCAGGAGGACGGACTTGCCCGCGCCGGCGGGCGCGGTGACGAGCGTGAGCGGCCGCAGGAGCGCGCCGTCGAGTTCACCGCGCGCCGCCGGCCTGTCGACGGCGTAGGAGGGGATGAACTGACCGCTTACGACCTTCAGCACATTCAGCGACGCTTCCTCTGAGGTCCCGTGAGAGGGGGACAGCGAAGTTCCCGTGGCGATGGAGCCTACTGAGGGTGACACCACCCCGGGAGATGCGGATCACCCGATCAGGGTGACTTTCCCGGAGTGGGTCGGCCCGCCATCATCATCCGCGACGGATGACGTCGGCGGCGCGTGTCGTGAGTACCCTCGACCGCACGCGAGGTGCTGCGCGATCCGTCGTCCGGTCGGAGGAGGTGAGGCATCGCCATGAGCCACCGCCGACGCCGGGGGCACCCCTGGAACACGAGCCCCGAGAACGAACCGGACGACCCGTACGACGACTACCGGCGGTGGCTGGCCGCGCGCCCGGCGCCCGCCCTCGCGCCGGCTCCGCCCCGTGCGCGCCGTCTGCCCCGCCACCGCGCCTCCGCTCTCGAGGAGTGCTGGACCACGATCGACGGGGTGGACGTGTTCTATCGCGAGGCCCCCGCACCCGCGGTCTCCCGCACGATGATGCACATCCACGGCTTCGGTCTGTCCGGCCGCTACCTGCTCCCCACCGCGGAGGTGCTCCGACACGACTTCCACACCTTCGTGCCCGATCTGCCGGGTTCCGGTCGCAGCGCGAGGCCCCGCACCCCTCTCGACGTCCCGGGACTCGCCGACGCCGTCGCCCGCTTCCTCGACGACCGTCAGGTCGAGCGCGCGACGCTGGTCGGCAACTCGATGGGCTGCCCCGTCATCTGCGAGTTCGCGCGCCTTCATCCCGACCGCATCGACCGGGCGGTCCTGGTGTCGCCCGCGGGCGGCGTGCACAACCAGCCTGTGCAGCGCGCCATGTTGCAGCTCGCCAGGGACGGCGTGCGCGAGCCGCCGGGACTCATGCGGATCGCCGGCCCGGACTACCTCCGCTTCGGGGTGTCGAGCACCGTGCGCCTGTTCCGGGCCCTCACCCACTACCCGTCGTTGGAGCGGCTCCTCGCCCTGGACATCCCCACCCTGGTGGTCATCGGCGACCGGGATCCGCTGATGCCGGGACCGGAGCGGCTGCAAGCGGTGGCGTCGCGCACGGACAACCACGTCCTCGCGGTGGTCATCGAAGGGGCGGCGCACGCCATCAACTACAGCAACCCCCGCGAGCTGGCGAACGTCATCCGCCTGTTCATGGCGGATCGGCCCATCGTCGACGATCCCGAGGCGCCGGGGGTCACGCGCACCTACGAGATCCACCGCGGCTCGCTGCCGTCGAGCACCTGACGCGGTCCGCCGTCCCACTATCACCCCTTCCGAGTGATCCGACTCCGTACGCCCCGGACGTACGGTGGCGCCGTGCGCCCACCGGGGGCGCGCGAACGAGGGAGTAGCCATGCGCACGATGGATCCCACCCCGACGGACACGCAGCCGATCGACATCTCCGCGCTCCTGCGCCAGGAGGCGGACGGTGCCGCACCGCCACCCGCCGACGCGCGGCACGACCAGCCGGGACGGCAGAGATGAACGCCCCTGCCCCCGAGGCGCCGGCGTCCATCGCCGAGCACGGGCTCATCGGCGACCTGCAGACGGCCGCCCTCGTCGCGACCGACGGCACGATCGACTGGTTCTGCAGCCCGCGGTTCGACTCGCCCAGCATCTTCGGCGGCCTGCTGGACGAGGACGGCGGGAGGTTCCGCATCCGCCCGGAGACCGACTCCTTCACGAAGAAGCAGCTCTATCTCCCCGACACCGCGATCCTGATCACCCGGTTCCTCACGGACGACGGCGTCGCCGAGCTCGTCGACTTCATGCCCACGGCAGGGGAATCCGCCCGCGAAGGCCACAGCCTGATCCGTCTCCTCCGCTGCGTCCGCGGAACCGTGACGTTCGCGGTCGAGATCGCCCCGCGGTTCGACTACGGCCGGCACGCGCACACGCTCGAGGTGAGCGACGCCGGTGCGCTCTTCGTCGCCGAGGACGCACGGCTCGCCGTCAGCGTGGTCCGCCATCCCACCGATCAGCGGTCGGCGGGTGCGTTCACGGACGACGACGGAGACCTGACCCTCCGCGTGTCGCTCCGCGCCGGCGATGTCCGAGGCGTGGTCCTCGAGACCAGCCCGGACGCCGTCCCGAGGGAGATCAGCCCCGAGGAGATCCAGCGGCTCCACGACGACACCGCGAGATTCTGGCAGGACTGGGTGGGCCAGTCGCCGTACTCGGGCCGTTGGCGCGAACTCCTGCACCGCTCCGCGATCACCCTGAAGCTGATGACCTACGCGCCGAGCGGCGGCCTCGTCGCCGCTCCCACCGCGGCGCTGCCGGAGCAGATCGGCGGCGAACGCAACTGGGACTACCGGTACACCTGGGTGCGGGATTCCTCCTTCTCGGTCCACGCGCTGCTGCGGATGGGGTTCCACGACGAGGCGGTGACGCTCGGCGGCTGGCTGAAGGGCCGGGTCGCGGAACGCGCGCCGGATGCCGCCGGCCCGCTCGCCATCATGTACCGGGTGGACGGATCCCCCGACCTCCGCGAGGAGACCCTCGACCACTGGAGCGGCTATCGCGGCTCCTCCCCCGTGCACATCGGCAACGGCGCGGCCGACCAGCTGCAGCTCGACATCTACGGGGAGGCCCTGGACGCCATCTGGTACCTCGATCAGCACGGGGCGCCGATCGGCCATCCGGGATGGGTCACCATCTGCGAACTGCTCGACTGGCTCGTCGACAACTGGGATCAGCCCGAGGAGGGCATCTGGGAGACCCGAGGCGGCCGCAAGGACTTCACCTACGGACGGCTGATGTGCTGGGTGGCCTTCGACCGCGGCATCCGTCTCGCGACGGTGCACGGTCGGCCGGCGCCGCTCGATCGGTGGATCCGCGAGCGGGACGCCGTGTACGAGCAGATCATGGCCCACGGCTGGAACCCGGAGCGGCAGGCGTTCGTGCAGCATTACGGCGACACGGTGCTCGACTCCTCACTGCTGAAGATGGCGCAGGTGGGCTTCATCGCGCCGAGGGATCCGATGTGGCTGTCCACGCTGGACGCCATGGGCGACGAGCTGCTCTCGGACAGCCTCGTCTACCGATACGACCCCGCGGCGTCCCCCGACGGGCTCGCCGGTTCGGAGGGCACGTTCTCCCTCTGCACCTTCCTCTACGTGGAGGCGCTCGCGGGTGCGGGGCGCGTCGCCGAGGCACGGCTCGTCTTCGAGAAGATGCTCACCTACGCCAATCACGTCGGGCTGTTCTCGGAGGAGATCTCGCCGACCGGGGAGCAGATCGGGAACTTCCCGCAGGCCTTCACGCATCTCGCCCTCATCGACGCGGCACTGTCGCTGAACGACCGGCTCGATCGAGCGCGCTGAGGCCATGGGCACGCGATCGACGTGGAGGCGTCTGCGCGGCTACCCGCTGGTCCTGGCCTCGATCGTCGTGTCGTACGGCTTCACGGCGGCGCAGGCGTCGGCGAGCCCGAGTCTCGTCGCGCTCGCCGCGCAACTGCTCACCGTCGCGGCGGCGCTGCACGCCGCCGGGGTGCGGCGGAGGACGGAAGCGGTGGGCGACGCCGCGCTCGGGATCGTCCTGCTCGTCACCATCGCCGCCTTCGCGATGGGACAGCCCGGCACCGTGCTCGCGGTCGGGCTGAGCGTCGCCGCGGCCGCCGCCTACCTGTTCGCCCTGGTCGTGATCATCGCCTCGGAGCTGCGGGGGCGGCGCATCGACGCCCGGACCCTCTGGGCGGCGGTCTGCGCCTACCTCCTGATCGGCATGTTCTTCACCTACGTCTTCAGCGCGATCGCGCTGACCGGCGGCCCGCTTTTCGGAGGACGCGAGCCGGACGCCATCACCGACGTGCTCTTCTTCTCGTTCACGACGATGACGACGACGGGCTACGGCAACGTCGTCCCGGTCGAGGCCGGCGCCCAGAGCGTGGCGATCTGCGAGGCCGTCGTCGGGCAGCTCTTCCTCGTCACCGTCGTCGCGCGCGTCGTGACGGGCTGGGAACGGCGCCCGCGGGTGCGGGAGGACGCCGTCGATGACGATCCCGGCCGCGCGGCGGAGACCTGAGTCGTCACACTCCCGGGGTGATGTGCCCCGACCGGTTCCCCGCTACGGTTCGACGCGTCGGCGTGCGCGCCGCACGGCCACGGCCGACGCCGCGAGGAGGGAGGTGACGACGATGAGCGACCCGGCTCCGCGACCCGCCCCCGCCAGCGCCGCCCTGCTGAACGCCAGCCGCACCCTGCGTCCCGGCTTCGGCACCGAGTCCGCCGTATACGGCACCATCCTGGTGAGCGGTCTGGTCGCGCTGTCCTCCTCCCATGGCGAGACGTCGGCGTCGGTGCTCTTCACGGTCATCGCGACGGTGCTGGTCTTCTGGGGTGCCCACGTGTACGCCGGCACGGTGGCCCGGCACGGTGAGGTCGACGGCCAGGTGATCGGCATCGGTGCGGCCCTCCGCCACTCCCTCGCCGATTCCCTGGGGATGCTCGGCGCCGCGGCCATACCGTGCCTCATCCTCACCGCCGGGACGACGCGGCTCATCCCCGACGACCTCGCCAACGATGCCGCCCTCTGGTCCGGCGTCGTGATCCTGGCGCTGCTCGGCTACATCGCCTTCCTCAGACGGGGCAGCGTCTGGTGGGTGCGCCTGCTCGGCGCTGCGGGCACCGCGGCGTTCGGCATGGTCTTCATCGTGCTGAAGGTCTTCGTGCACTGAGGGCCCGTGCCGGAAACGAAAAACCCCCGCCGGAGCGGGGGTTTTCGAAGTGCTGGGGTACCTGGACTCGAACCAAGAACAACTGAACCAGAATCAGCCGTGTTGCCAATTACACCATACCCCAAGGGCGAAACCGGAGCCTCGCACCGAGAGTCAAGCTTACCCGAGCGGCGACCGATCACCAAAACCACCGGTGTCGTGTCGCCGCTCGGGCGCGTCGCGGATCAGTCGGCGAGGAACGCCGAGAGCGCGCGCAGGCGGCGCAGCGACTCGTCCTTGCCCAGCAGCTCCATCGACTCGAACAGCGGCGGCGAGACGCGGCGGCCGGTGATGGCCACACGCGGCGGCCCGTAGGCCACGCGCGGCTTCAGCTCGAGGTTCTCCACGAGCGCCGTCGACAGCGCCTCCTGGATCCTTTCCGGGGTGAAGTCCGTGACCGGCTCCAGGGCGGTGACGCAGGCGTCCAGCACCTCGGCCGCGTTGGCCGGCAGCCCCTTGAGCGCATCCGCGTCGTACGACACCTCGTCGCGGAACAGGAAGCCGAGCATGCCCGGAACTTCGCCCAGCAGCTGCACGCGCTCCTGCACCAGCGGAGCCGCACGGAACGCCAGGACGAGCTGCTCGTGGGTCGGCTCGTCGAACAGGCCGGCCGCGGCGAGGTACGGCACCGTGCGCTCGGCGAAATCCTTCACGTCGAGCATGCGGATGTGGTCGCCGTTGATCGACTCGGCCTTCTTCTGATCGAAGCGGGCCGGGTTGGGGTTCACGTTCTCGATGTCGAACGCGGCGATGAACTCGTCGAGCGAGAAGACGTCGCGGTCCGGGCCGATCGACCAGCCCAGCAGCGCGAGGTAGTTCAGCAGGCCCTCGTGGATGAAGCCGCGCTCCCGGTGCAGGAACAGATCGGCCTGCGGGTCGCGCTTGGAGAGCTTCTTGTTGCCGGTCTCGCCCAGCACGAGCGGCATGTGGGCGAACCGCGGCACGAACGTCGTCACACCCGCGTCGATGAGAGCGGCGTAGAGCGAGAGCTGGCGCGCGGTGGACGGCATGAGGTCTTCGCCGCGGAGCACGTGGGTGATGCCCATCAGCGCGTCGTCGACGGGGTTCACGAAGGTGTACAGCGGCACACCGTTGGGGCGCACGACGACGAAGTCCGGGAAGGATCCGGCGGGGAAGGTGACCTCGCCGCGGATGAGGTCGACGTACGTGAGGTCTTCGTCCGGCACCCGCAGGCGGAGGGCGGGCTGCCGGCCCTCGGCGCGGAAGGCGGCCTTCTGCTCATCGGTGAGGTCACGGTCGAAGTTGTCGTAGCCGAGCTGCTTCGCGCGGCCGTTGGCCTCGTTGCGGGCGTCGATCTCCTCGGCTGTCGAGTAGCTCTCGTAGAGCGCGCCCGTCGCGAGGAGCTTGTCGATGACCTCGCGGTAGATGTCGTGCCGCTCGGACTGGCGGTACGGGGCGTGCGGTCCGCCGACCTCGACGCCCTCGTCCCAGTCGATCTTCAGCCACGTGAGCGCGTCGACGAGCTGGCGGAAGCTCTCCTCGCTGTCGCGGGCGGCGTCGGTGTCCTCGATGCGGAACACCATCTTGCCGCCGTTGTGACGGGCGTACGCCCAGTTGTACAGAGCCGTGCGGACCATGCCGACGTGCGGCAGCCCCGTCGGGGAGGGGCAGAAGCGGACGCGGACGTCGGCGCCGCTGGCGGTCGTGGTGAGGGGATGCGGAGTAGCCATAGCCCTTCGATTCTACGGGTGCGGGCCGGTCAGCCCCGGCGCGAGACCGCCACGGCCGCGCGGTGCTCCAGGGGCAGCACCGTTCCCACCCGATGCGCCGCGACGGTCTCCTCGAACCCCGCGCGGAACCGGGATCGCTCGGCGGAGGAGAGCCCGGCATACTGCGCCCCGGCGCCGGCCACACCGCCCTCGACCGAGACCCACAGGGCGTCCGGGTCGGCGCGCCAGGTCCAGGTGTGCTCGCTGACCGCCACCTCCGGGAGTCCGGCCTCGACGAGCATGGCCGCGAAGCCGTCCGCCGTGCGATCGAAGTCCTCCTCGGCCGGAAGCCTCTCCCCCGCAGACGGCGGCAGCCCCGCGCGTTCGACGACCTCTGTCCAGAACCACGACGGGGAACGGGTCCAAGTCGTCGCGGCGACCGCTTCCCGTGCGACCCGCCCCAGCTCCCGGGCGGCGGTCCGCGGGGAGGAGACGTGGTTCAGCACGAAGTTCGCCACGACGGCGTCGACGGAACGGTCGTCGAAGGGCAGCGTCGGCAGGCCGCCGTCGATGATGCGCAGCGTCGGGTGCCTCCGGTGGGCGACGGCGCGCATGGTCGGCTCGGGCTCGCAGGCCGTGACGTTCCACCCCAGACCGGCGAAGCGGGCCGCGAGGCCACCCTCCCCCGCCCCGACGTCGAGGAGGCTGCGACCCTCCGCTGGTCCGAGGGCGGAGGCGAGGACATCGACCGTGCCCGCGCACAGGGCGGCGTACGAGGCGGCATAGGCCTCCCCGACGCCGTCCCAGGCTTTCACCGCGCGCTGCTCCGGGCGAGCGGCGACAGCGCGACGATCGCGAGGACGAGTACGGAGGCCGCGATGCCGAGTCCGGCGTACTGGAAGTTCGACAGCACGACGCCGGCGAGGACGGACCCGGCGGCGGCCGACAGGCTCATCAGCGAGTCGCTGCGTCCCTGCCGCCGCGTGCGGACGTCGGGGGCCGAGGCCTCGGTGAGCAGGGCGGCGCCGGCGACCGTGGCGGCGCTCCACCCGAGGCCGAGGAGGATGAGCGCCACCATGACGCCCCACGCCTCGGTTCCCGCGAAGACGGCGAAGGCCAGGGCACCGCCGAGCAGAGCCTGCCCGAGCAGCACCACGCGCAGCCGCCCCCAGCGGTCGGCCAGCACGCCGAACACCGGCGAGAGCGCGTACATGCCGCCGACGTGCAGCGCGATGGTGATCCCGACGAGCGCCGAGACGTCGGCCGGGGTCGCCGCCGCACCGTGGGCGCCGTGCGCCATGTGGGACAGATGCACGGGGGTCATCGCCATGACCGACGCCATCACCACGTGCGAGCCCGCAATCGCGAAGATCGCGTAGCGGGCCACGCGCGGGCGGTCCGCCACGGCGGCGCTCGTCGCGGCGGCCGCCGCCTGCGCGAGTCGCTGCGCGGCGAGCAGCGGATCCGGGCGGAGGGCGACGAGGTAGAGCGCGAGCGCCGCGCACTGCGCGACGAACGAGAAGACGTACGAGCCGGTCTGCGGCGGCATGCCGATCGCCTGACCGACGATCTCCCCCGGACCGAGCAGCAGCGGGCCCGCCACGCCGCCGATCGTCGTGGACCACACGACGATCGAGAGGTCGCGCCCGCGATGCTGCGGCGCCGCGAGGTCCGTCGCCGCGAACCGGGACTGCAGGTTGCCCGCGTTCCCCGCACCGATCAGCAGGATGCCGACGAGCAGGAGCGGGAAGACGCGCACGGATGCCGCGAGGATCACCACGGCGATGCCGACGAGGGCGAAGAGGTTGCCGAGGGTGAGGGCGCGACGCCGTCCGAGGCGCGCGGCCATCCGGGCCAGCGGGATCGCGCAGACCGCGGCTCCGAGGGTCACCGACGCCGTCGCTAGTCCGGAGAGCGCGTCGCTGCCGGAGATGTCCGCGGCGAGCAGCGCACCGAGGGACACGGTGGCTCCGAACGCGATGCCGCCGAGCACCTGCCCCAGCGACAGCACGAGCACGGTGCGGCGCTGGACCGCCTGCTGCTGCGTCGCCGTGAGGGCGACCTCGATCATGACGCGGGAGCGGCGTCGCGCGCGGTATTGCGGAGGATGCCGAGTCCGGAGATCTCGACCTCGACCGTGTCACCCGCCTCGAAGGTGCCCACGCCGGCGGGGGTCCCCGTCATGATGACGTCGCCCGGAAGGAGCGTGAACACCGCGGAGGCGTACTCGATGATCGCGGCGACCGAGTGGATCATGTCGGTGAGCGGCGCATGCTGGCGGACCTCGCCGTTCACCCGCGTCTCGATCGTGGCCTGCGCGGGGTCGAAGTCCGTCTCGATCGCGGGGCCGAGTGGGCAGAACGTGTCGAAGCCCTTCGCCCGCGACCACTGTCCGTCCTTGCGCTGCAGGTCGCGCGCCGTGACGTCGTTGCCGATCGTGTAGCCGAGCACGTGGTCGAGGGCGTTCTCCGCCTTCACGTTCTTGGCGATCCGCCCGATCACGACCACGAGCTCACCCTCGTACTCCGTCCGCTCGGACAGCGCGACAGGACGCACGATCGCGTCGTCCGGGCCGATCACGGCGGTGTTCGGCTTGAGGAACAGCAACGGCTCCTCGGGGGCCACTCCGCCCATCTCGACCGCGTGGTCGTGGTAGTTCTTCCCGACGCACACGACCTTGGAGCGCGGGATCACGGGCGCGAGCAGCGTGGCCTCGGTCAGCGGGATACGCGCGCCCGTGGTCTCGTACCCGGAGAACATCGGGTCCCCGGCGAGGACCACGAGCTCGCGGTCGTCGATGATCCCGTACATGATGGCGTCGTCGTGGCGGAACCGAGCGATCTTCATCCCTCCACCCTAGATCCCCTGCTCCCCCGTCGAGACCCCGCTCTCTCGTCGAGACCCCGGCTCACGTGCGGAGGCGGGGTGGGGTCTCGACGCGACCCCGGGGGCTCGACAGACCTCAGCCGGGCGGGCGGATGCCGAACGCGGCGAGCCGGCGCCCGAGATCCTCGGGGGTGCGGATGTGCGAGGAGCCCCAGCGCACCACGCGCCACCCCGTGACCCCACGGATCTCGTCCTCGCGGTGCTTCTCCGCCATCACCGCATCGGCCGCCGTCGTCCGCAGCTCCGCGTCCCGGTACTTGTCCTCCCCGTCGAACTCCCCGAAGGCCTGCGACCGCGGGAACCCGAAGTCGGCGAAGTACCGCGCGCCGTCGGGGCCGACGACGGGGATCTGCAGATCGATGTCCCGGAAGCCGAGTCGGTGGAGCTGCAGGCGGCTCACGCTCTCGCCCGGAAGCTGCGCCCGTCCGTCGGCGAAGGCTCCGATCCACCGCGCGCGACGCACGCCCCGGAGCCCCGCCACGCACAGCCGGTCGACCTCGGCCCGCCAGGCGTCGACCTCACCGTGGTCAACCTCGTGTCCGTCGATCGAGACCATCCGCAGAGCCGCGTCCCCGGCCGCGACGACGGCCTCCGGACGCAGCAGCCGGGCGAGGTCGACCACGGTACGGATCAACGAGGTGCACCGGAGCCCGTGCCGCCGGACGATGTCGCCCTCGTCGAGCGCCATCTGGTGTCGGACGACCCCGGCCTCGGTCCTGCTGTGCCGACGGCTACGGATCGCGGTGTGCACGTCGTCCCGGATCGGCCCCACGAGCGGCAGCCCCCAGAGCGCCGCCGCGGAGAGATGCGAGAACACCGGACCTCCGCCGAGGCTGGCCCGACGGACGGCGCACACCCGCACGAGCTGCCTTCCCTCGGGCCACAGCTGGTCCCAGACCTCCCCGTCGACATACGCCCCGCGGTGCACGCGCCGCAGCCTGCCGTGTGCGACCGCCTCCCCCAGCTCCCGTTCCGTGACCCCCGTGTCGAGGACGTCCTCCCGCGATCGCACAAGATCCCAGGCTTCGGAGAACGAGAGGCGCCGCGACATCCCCTCACTCTCCCCCGCCTACTCCCCTCACCTCTCCTTCTCCACACCCCCCACCTCTCTTCCCCCACTCCCCCCGCATTGTGCAGGAACAGTCCCAGCGCGCGAGCCCCCGGGTACACGCCGAGACCCCGCCTTCCACGCGGCGACACGGCGGGGTGTCGGCGGGAAGACGGGGTCTCGGGGAATCGGATCAGGCGTCGAGGCGGAGCAGCCAGCCGTGCTTGTCCTCGCGGCGCCCGTACTGGATGTCGGTGAGCTCTTCGCGGAGGGACAGCGCCAGCTCGCCCAGCGGCTGCGGCTCGTCGAAGCCCTCGCCCACGAGCGCTCCGATCGGGGTCACGACCGCGGCCGTGCCACACGCGAACACCTCGACGATGTCACCGGAGGCCACGCCCTCACGCCACTCGTCGATCGAGATCGGACGCTTCTCGACCGTGTAGCCGCGGTCCTCGGCGAGCTGCAGCAGCGAGTCGCGCGTGATGCCCTCGAGGATGCTGTCCGACTCCGGCGTGACGACACGACCGTCCTTGAACACGAACACGACGTTCATGCCGCCGAGCTCCTCGACATCGCGGTTCTCGTTGAGGAACACGACCTGGTCGCAGCCCTTCGCACTGGCCTCGGCCTGCGGCAGGAGGCTGGAGGCGTAGTTGCCGCCCGTCTTCGCCTTGCCGGTGCCACCGCGACCCGCGCGGGCGTAGTCCTCGGAGAGCCAGATCCGCACGGGCTTCACGCCTCCCGTGAAGTACGCACCGGCGGGGCTCGCGATCACGTAGTAGGCGACCTTCTGCGCCGCGCGCACGCCGAGGAAGGCCTCCTTGGCGAACATGAACGGCCGCAGGTACAGGCTCTGGTCGGCGCCGGAGGGCACCCAGCGGCCGTCGACGGCGATGAGCTCGCGCAGCGACTGGATGAAGTACTCCGTCGGCAGCTCCGGCAGCGCCAGGCGGCGGGCGCTCGCCTGCAGGCGCGCGGCGTTGCGGTCGGGACGGAAGGTGTGGATCGAACCGTCCGCGTGCCGGTAGGCCTTGATGCCTTCGAAGATCTCCTGCGCGTAGTGCAGCACGGACGCCGCGGGGTCGAGCGGGATCGGGCCGTAGGGCTGCACGCGCGGACGGTGCCAGCCGCCCTTGGCCGACCAGCAGATGTCGACCATGTGGTCCGTGAAGACGACCCCGAAACCGGGGTTCTCCAGCACTTCGGCGACGCGTGCCGGCGAGGCCGCGTTCAGGTTCTTCGTCACGGCGAACTCCAGGGGAGCCACGCTCGTCTCGGCGTCGATCGTCGTCATGTCGTCATCCAATCCTCGTGGGGTGGGCGCATCCTCGCGCCCTGTCAGCCTACGCCCGCCGTTCAGAGACGGGCAGTGATCGCGGAGCCGATCTCCGCGGTGGTGCGGGCACCGCTGCGGGCGGCGATGTCCGCCTCGACCGCGGCGCTCACACGCGCCGACTCGGCCGTCAGGCCGAGGTGGTCGAGCAGCAGCGCGATGGAGAGGATCGCGGCGGTCGGGTCGGCCTTCTGCTGACCCGCGATGTCCGGAGCCGAGCCGTGCACGGGCTCGAACATCGACGGGAAGGCGCCATCGGGGTTGATGTTCCCCGAGGCGGCGAGGCCGATGCCGCCCGTGACGGCGCCGGCGAGGTCGGTGAGGATGTCACCGAAGAGATTGTCCGTCACGATCACGTCGAAACGCGACGGATCGGTGACGAGGAAGATCGTGGCGGCGTCGACGTGCAGGTAGTCGACGGCGACGTCGGGGTGCTCGGTGGCGACCTCGTTCACGATGCGCTGCCAGATCGCACCGGCGTGCACGAGCACGTTGGTCTTGTGCACGAGGGTGAGCTTCTGACGGCGGCGCTCGGCAAGCGCGAAGGCGTAGCGGACGACCCGCTCGACGCCGAACGCCGTGTTCACGGAGGTCTCGTTCGCGACCTCCTGCGGCGTCCCCTTCCGGATCGCTCCGCCGTTGCCGACGTAGGGCCCCTCCGTCCCTTCACGGACCACGACGAAGTCGACCTCGCCCGGGTCGGACAGCGGACCGGGCGCTCCGGCGAAGAGCTTCGAGGGGCGCAGATTCACGTAGTGGTCGAGGGTGAACCGGAGCTTCAGCAGGAGTCCGCGCTCGATGTTCGCGTCCTTCAGGCGCGGGTCCCCCGGCGTGCCGCCGACCGCGCCGAGGAGGATCGCGTCGTGGGCGGAGATCGCGGCGAGGTCCTCGTCGGTGAGCGTGTCGCCGGTCTCGAGGTACCGGCCGGCACCGAGCGAGAAGCGGGTCTTGTCGAACGTCACGGCGCTGTCGGCGGTGACGGCGTCGAGCACCTTCTCCGCCTCGGCGATGACCTCGGGACCGATGCCGTCACCCGGGATGACGGCCAGCTTCACGACACGCGACATGAGACTCCTTGCGCACTGCACGGGGGTGGACCGGCCGCGGCGCGACCGCGGGTCGAACGGGCCGGTCCCCCCAGCGTAGTGGTCAGTGCGTGGGTGCCTTGCGCAGTGTGACGGCCGCGATGACCGCCGCGACGACGACGAGGCCCGCCCCGATGAGCGACGTGACCGTGACTCCCGAGCCGAACGCATCGGCCGCCGCCTGCCACAGGGCGTCGCCGAGCGCGGCCGGGAGCTCGTGGGCGGCGGTGTACGCGCCGGCCAGCGTCTCCTGCGCAGCGCGGGCCACCTCGGCCGGAAGCCCCTCGGGCAGCACCAGCGCGCCGCGGTAGAACGCGGTGATGATGCCGCCGAGGATGGCGGTACCCAGCACGGCGCCGAGCTCGTACGCCGTCTCGGACACCGCGCTCGCGGCACCCGCCTTCGCCGCGGGGGCGCTGGAGAGGATGAGCTCGTTCGAGATGGTCTCGGCCGCACCGATGCCGATGCCGAGGACGACGAAGGCGAGGATGAGCGGTGCCACGCCGTGCTCGTGCGTCGTGAAGGCGACGATGAGGTACCCCGCGACGGAGAACACCAGTGCCGCCGGGATGAGGACGTGCGGCGGCACCCGCCGCGAGATCGGCACCACCGTGAGTCCGGCGACGATCATGGCCGCCATCCCGGGCACGAGAGCGAGGCCCGCGACCATCGGCGAGAGCCCCAGCACGAGCTGCAGGTGCTGCGAGACGAAGTAGAGGAACCCGACGAGGGCCACGACGCTGAGCAGGTTCACCAGGATCGCGCCCGAGAACGACCCACGGCGGAACAGCGCCATGTCGAGCATCGGGGTGTCGGCGCGGAGCTGACGGCGCACGAACAGCGTCCCCATCACGAGACCGAGCAGAGCCCATCCCCCGGCGTACAGCGACGGACCGTCGACCGCGAACGACTTGATCGCGTAGACGACCGGGATCATCGCGGCCATCGAGAGGGCGATGCTGAGCGGGTCGATACGGCCGGGGTTCGGGTCACGGCTCTCCGGCACGAGCAGCGGTGCGGCGATGAGCAACGGGATGAGGACGGGGACGGCGATGAGGAACACCGAGCCCCACGCGAAGTGCTCGAGGAGGAAGCCCCCGACGATCGGGCCGAGCGCGGATCCAGCGGAGAACGCGGACGCCCAGACCGCGATGGCCATGCGGCGCTGGTCGCGGTTCTGGAAGATCGATCGCAGCAGCGACAGCGTCGACGGCATCAGCATGGCGCCGAAGAAGCCGAGCAGGGCACGGGCGGCGATCAGTAGGCCCGCGGTCGGCGCGAAGGCGGCCAGCGCGGAGACCACGGCGAATCCGGTGGCGCCGATGAGGAGCAGGCGGCGACGCCCGAAGCGGTCCCCGAGCGTTCCCATGGTCACCAGGAGTCCGGCGAGCACGAGCGGATAGACGTCGATGATCCAGAGCTGCTCGGCCCCGCTCGGCGCGAGCGAGATCGAGATCTCGGGCAGCGCGAAGCTCAGCACCGTGTTGTCCACCGACACCAGCAGCACCGGGAGCATGAGGACGACGAGCGCCGCCCACCCCCGAGCCCCGACGCGGGGAGCTTCCGTCTCTGTCGTCGGGATCGACGCAGTACGGGTCATGGAACACCTTTCCTTCCTGCGGACGACTCGTTACTAAACCGTCCGGCTGGTATAGTAACAGATGCTGCCCTCCCGTTTCCGCTCAGAGGATGACCGATGCCCCGCCCTCCCCTCGCCCGCGAGAAGGTCCTCGACGCCTTCGAGGCGATCCTCATCGACGACGGCGAACGCGCCGCGACGCTCGAGGCCACGGCGAAGGCCGCGGGCGTGTCGAAGGGCGGCCTGCTCTACCACTTCCGCTCCAAGGACGACCTCGAGGCCGGGCTCCTGGAGCGCCTGGACCACCTGACCACGCTCGACCTGGAGCGCATGCGCGCCGCCGAGGAGGGCCCCGTCGCGTACTACGTCCGGACCTCGGTGATGGAGGACGACGCCCTCGATCGGGCGCTGATCGCCACGACCCGGCTGGCCCAGGGCGGTTCGAGCGCCGCGTCCGACATGCTCCGGGATACCCGGCGCCGCTGGGCGGAGACGATCCGCCCGCACGTCCGCGACACCGCCAGCCTCGACCTCGTGATGCTCGTGAGCGACGGCCTCTACTTCAACAACTCGCTCGACGTGCACGGCCCGGAGCGCCTGGTCCCGCGGAGCGACGAGCTCGCCGATCTCATCGCGCTCGTGCTGCGGGCCACCGCCTGACGCCGGAAAAGGCTGCAGATACGGAGAAGGGCGGGAGCATCGCGCTCCCGCCCTTCTCCCCCGCTCTGCGGTGTCAGACCTCGGTGATCTCGATCTGGCGGAAGAGGTCGGCGTCGATGGCGCCGCGCACGTCGTCCAGCAACTCCTCGGAGACGGGCGAGTCGAGCGTCAGCACGCTGAGCGCCTGGTCCCCCGCTGCGAGCCGCGAGATCTGCATGCCGGCGATGTTGATCCCGGCCTCGCCGAACTTCTGCCCGTAGACGGCCACGATGCCGGGGCGGTCGGTGTAGAGCATCACGACGTGGTGCTTCTCGATCGGCAGCTCCAGGGCGTGGTCGTTGATGCCGACGAGCTTCTCGGCCTGCTTCGGTCCGGTCAGCGTGCCCGACACCGAGAGCTGCGATCCGTCGGACAGCGCCCCCGTGAGGGTGATGACGTTCCGGTACTCCTCGCTCACGTCGTCCTTGAGCAGGCGCACCGTGATGCCGCGCTGCTCCGCCAGGAGCGGCGCGTTCACGTACGACACGGTCTCGCTCACGATGTTCGTGAAGACACCCTTGAGGGCGGCGAGCTTGAGCACGCTCACGTCGTAGTCGTTGAGCTCGCCGTGCACCTCGACGTCGAGGCTCGTGAGCGGCGACGTGGCCAGCGCGGCGAAGATCTGGCCGAGCTTCTCCACGAGCGAGATGCCGGGACGCACGTACGGGTCGATGACGCCGCCCGCGACGTTGACCGCGTCCGGGACGAGGTCGCCGCCGAGCGCGAGCCGCACCGAGCGCGCGACCGAGACGCCGGCCTTCTCCTGCGCCTCTTCCGTGCTCGCACCGAGGTGCGGGGTCACGACGACGTTCGGGAGGTCGAGCAGAGCGCGGGCGCTGCCACCCTCGGCCGGGGGCTCGGAGGTGAAGACGTCCAGGCCGGCGCCGGCGATCTCGCCGGCGACGAGCGCCTCGTGCAGCGCCTCCTCGTCGATGAGCCCGCCGCGGGCGACGTTGACGACGAAGGCGGTCGGCTTCATGGCGGCGAACTGCTCGGCGCCGATCATGCCCGTCGTCTCCGGGGTCTTCGGCATGTGGATCGTGAGGAAGTCGGCCTCGGCGACGAGCTCGTCGAGCGAGAGGAGCTGCACGCCGAGCTGCTGGGCGCGCGCCGAGGTGACGTAGGGGTCGTACGCGACCACGCGCATGTCGAAGGCGGCGAGGCGAGCGGCGACGAGAGCGCCGATCCGGCCGAGTCCGACGATGCCGACGGTCTTCTCGAAGAGCTCGGCGCCGGTGAAGGAGCTGCGCTTCCACTGCCCGGCGGACAGCGAGGCGTGCGCGGCCGGGATCCGGCGGGCCAGGCTGAGGATGTGGCCGACCGTCAGCTCGGCGGCGGAGACGATGTTCGACGTCGGTGCGTTGACGACCATGACGCCGGCCGCAGTCGCGGCCTTGATGTCGACGTTGTCGAGGCCGACACCGGCCCGCGCGACGACCTTGAGCTTCGGCGCGTGCGACAGCGCCTCCTCATCGATGCGGGTAGCGGAGCGGATGAGCACCGCGTCCGACTCCGCGAGGGCGGCGAAGAGCGCCTCGCGATCGGTGCCATCGACGTGGCGGACGTCGAAGTCGGGGCCGAGCGCCTCGATCGTGGCGGGAGAGAGTACTTCGGCGATGAGCACGACAGGCTTCGGCACAGTGGATCCTTCGGGGCAGCGCGACAGGCGGGAGGGGCCGATGCGCCGCACACCGTCGGGGGCGCGATCGCGACAACTCTACCGGAGCGCCGGGACCGCTCCGTGCCGTGTGACGGCGTGACGGATCCTGCTCAGGCGCTGGGCAGCGTCAGACTCAGCGCGAGCAGGCTCATCCAGAACACCGCGACGATCCCGAGTCCGGCGAGGAACGTCAGAGCGAGCTCGCCCACCCGCCGCCGCCGACCGATCGCGAAGGCGAACCCGAACACGAGGACGGGGAACACCACGCCGAACAGGAGCGTCGCCCATCCGGTGCCGGTGAGGCCGGTCTGGGCCATGGTGATGAGGTGGGCGACCGCGTTCCACACCGCGTAGGCGTAGAAGAGCCCGGCGAGGGCGACGACGGTCCATACGAGCCAGCGCGGCGAGCCGGTCGCCACCGCGGACGGGGACTTCGGAGCGGTCATGAGCCGATCACCCCCACGGTCACGAACGGCCACGGCACGAGCAGCACGACGCCCGCCAGGAGCACGGCGGCGCGGATCCAGGAGGCCCGGCCCCGCGTCAGCACCCATGTCGCGAGGAACCACAGCGCGGGGGCGGCGATCGCCAGCACGAACCAGGGCAGGAACATGAAATCCGCGACGAGGAACGAGGCGAGCGGCTGCAGCCGGAGACCGCCCGCGATCCAGCCGAGGGTGTAGAGCAGGTAGACGCCGCCGACGACGCCGACGAGTACCAGCATCGCGTTGCTGAGCCCGGAGGGCGCCGCGGTCGTCTCGTCCCCCGACGCCGGTGCGGACGCCGCGGGCGTGACGGCCTCGGCCGGGGTCGGTTCCGGAGCCGGCGTGGTGCGCCGTGCGGCGTCCCGGGGGCGTCGCTCCGCGCTGTCGTCGCCCTCCCAGCTCAGGGCGTCGTCCGAATCGGATGTCATCTCTCCAGCGTAGGACACCGCGGCCACTAGGGCGTGTCTCTTAAAGCCTTGAGCCAGATGGTGATGGCGCGTAGGACGACGCCGCCGCGATAGGTCAGGGCGAGTTTGTCGTAGCGGGTGGCCAAGGCGCGCCATTGCTTGAAGATGTTGAATCCGCGCTCGACGACGTTGCGGCGCTTGTAGGCCTCGGTGTCGTAGGT